>JAOAPB010000093.1 GCA_025462645.1 Edaphobacter sp.
CCTCTGTGAGAACGGCGATAGGGACCGTCTCCTGTCCGGAAAGCCAGTTTTCACCAACATGTGGTTCACGGCTCCAACTGAATGTGTGCGAAAATCCGCGCACCCAACATAAAATTTAGCGAGAGAGCCTCAGTCTGCGTACCGGGTGATCGACGCAAACACTGCAACGTTCAGGAAGTGCAATGCGGCTGCTGATTTTAGCAGCGCGAAAGTCATCGGCTGGGTGCCATCCAACTAGGGATTACCACGCTTGTATGTCAGATCATGCGTTAGGTATCTCGCTGGCTGATCTGGATTGGTATAAGGGCAGCTAGAGAGCCGCCGCATGAGATGTTCGGTTCCTTTGCCAGAAAACGGGATACAGGTAGAAAACAAAGAGTGGCAGCACAAGCGGCCCATATACAGGAGACAAATTGACTGAAATCTCAGGGTAGTCTCTTCCGGCCTCTGTGGGCACAATCTCCGCGAGGCTTGACCGGCCTCCGGCTACACGGATGATATGGAAGTTCGTCGTCCTGCTGAGCCTTGGCTTTTTCTTCGAGCTCTATGACTTGTTGTACTCCGGGTACGTTGCGCCGGGGCTTATCAAGAGTGGCATTCTGAGGCCTGTCACCCGCGGCCTCTTCGGCATCAAAGGGGTGGCGAGCTTCATTGCGGCCGCGGTTTCGCTGCAGCCTGGGTCCACGACTCGTTGGACTACTTCGCCTTCGTGGGCGAGAGGTGGCAACAACGGTTACGGTTCTGGTTGCAGCCTTCAGCGTACATCGAGCAATCCTCGCTTCCCGTCCTAAACAGCCAGTTCTTACGCAGGTCGAACGCGGGCGCCAAGTCTATATCTCTGAAGGATGCATCAACTGCCACTCTCAGTACGTGCGCCCGAATACAAGCGATGTCCTGATATGGGGCCATGTCCAGACCATTGATGAATTGCGGTTAGAACGCCCTCCGTTAATCGGAAACCGTCGCCAAGGGCCAGACCTATCTGAAGTGGGCAGCCGCCGTTCGCCGCTATGGCTCAAGGCTCATTTTTACAATCCGCAGGACGTGAGCCATGCTTCGTTCATGCCTTCATACGCTTATCTCTTCAAAAACCAAGGAAATCGCGGTGACGATCTGGTTCGCATACCTCGGTCGTCTGAGCGAGGCTACAGTCACCGGAGCATATGCCGACCTCTATGGCGACAGCTGAGTGAGCCATCTGCGTCAGTCGCTGGCCTAAGACTGCATCGCACTGGGGCTCGAAGATCTCGACGATTCCGTGCTTCAGCAAGGAGAGCCGCGGCGCCTCACCCAGCTTGCCTGGGAAAATGAGGCTGTCAGACAGGTAAAAACACAGCACGCATAGTGAATGCCAAGAACATCTCGACGGCTTGATCGTCACTCATGCTGATCTCTTTTAGCTTGTAAACGTACCGTCCGACTGCGAAGCTTCGCGCCATTCCAAAGATCGTCTGGAACATTCCAAGCGGATCCATCGCAGCAAAGACACCTTCCTGCTGCCTTCGCGAGAGATAAGCTACAACCTCTTTCAGGAGCGGCTTAGGCAGGTGACAGGCGCGGTCAGCTTCCTTGTGGTATCCCTCCAGCGTTGCAAATATGATTAACCGCTGCATCATCGGATCACTACGATAGGCCTCGACCACGTATCCGATCAACTTTCGAAATAGTTCGACGTCATCGCTTGCATCCATGCATCGACGTATTTCAGCATGCCACTCTGGACGTCTCGACCGGCCAACATATTCTTCAATGACAACCTTGTAGAGAGTCTCTTTGTTTTCGAAATGACGAAAGATCAGTGCTTCCGTCACACCAGCCGCTCGTGCGATCTCCTTAGTCGTTGTGCCGCTATACCCGTTCTCCGCGAAAAGAATCGTAGCGGCTTCGATCAGTTGCGCGCGTCTTTCCTGATTTTTCATATGTTTCTTCTTCTTCTTCGCATAAGGCCTTAAATGGCTCAACAGAACTGCTCATGATTTCAATAATACTCGGCGCCTGCAATAAAAGTAAGTACTTACTTATTTTATTCATGCCGTCACATTTCCGTAATGTCACGTTGAACATGCGCATCTAGCTTCCGTACATGCAAAAATTTATGTTCTTCCTGGTTTGCCTTGTGTTGTTTCCAAGCACTGCGTTTTCTCAGTTCGACACCGGAACAGTACTTGGGACGGTTACCGACGACAAGAATAGCGCTGTGTCTGGCGCAAAGATTACTCTTGAAGAGATTAGCCGCGGAACGACTCTTTCTGCCGTTACTTCGAGCGATGGCGCTTTCCAATTCCCCTCTTCCCCAATCGGTCGTTATCGCATTCGTACCGAACACCCCGGGTTCGGTGTTCAGACCAGCCAGATCTTTCAACTCACGATTGGCGCGCGACAGCGCATCGACTTTCAGCTTCACATTGAAGAGGTAAAATCCACCATCGAAGTACAAGCAACTGTTCCGATCGTTCAGATCGATAGCTCTGATCGTGGTCAGACGATCGATGCGGCGCAGATCCGCGAGCTTCCTCTCAATGGGCGCTACTATTCCGATCTCGTTCTGCTCAGCACGGGTGTCATGCGTTCGCCCAGTTCGTTTGGTTCCAGCAGCTCCTTCCGCGAAGGTTCGTTCAACGTCAACGGCCTACGCAGTACCACCAATAATTTTCTGCTCGATGGCCTGGACAACAACTACTTCGGCACCTCCAACCAAGGTTTCTCGAACGAAGTTGTGCAGCCACCGCCAGATGCCATTGCGGAGTTCCGTCTCGTGACAAACAGCCAGCCTGCTGAGTATGGCCGCAGCGGTGGAGCCGCCATAATCGCCAGCCTCCGGAGCGGGACCAATCAATTTCACGGCACAGTATGGGAGTTTATTCGCAATACATCCCTTAACGCCAATGGTTACTTCAAAGCTGCTGCTGGTAAGCCTCGCCTCAACCGCAATCAGTTTGGCTTCACGTTCGGAGGTCCCATCTGGCGCAACAAAACCTTCTTCTTTACCGACTACGAAGGCTACCGCCAAGTCGAATCCACCGTGCAATCCGCTGTTCTGCCCACGCTCAACCAGCGCCTTGGCAATTTCGGCAGCTCCGTTCCAATCCGCAATCCGTACACGAACGTACTCTATGCCAACGGTCAAATTCCGAGCACTGACATCATCAAATTTGCCAGCACAGTTCTCGCAGCACTACCAACGCCCACTTCTGCAGGCAACGGTGCAAACTACACGACTCTCTACCGCATTACCGATAGGCGCAATAAGGGTGACATCAAAATCGACCATTACTTCTCCGACAAAATCCGCGTCTTCGGCCGCTACGATCAAAGCCAGTTCAACGTCTTTGATCCCGGCCTTATTCCTGGTCTTGCCGGTGGTAATGGTAACGGCACGCAGATTGTTCCCATCAAGTCTCTTGCCGGCGGCCTCACCTGGACGATCAATGATCGCACCTTGCTCGACGCAGGATTCGGCTACTCGCAATCCGACGCCGGCAAGAGTCCTCCACTCGCCGGTGGTCCCAGCATGTTTGATCTCTTTGGTATCCCAGGTCTACCAACAGACCCGGCGTACACCGGAGGCATCTCTTCGGAAACCCTGATCGGCTTTACAGCGCTGGGTCGTCAAGCTACCAGCCCACAGTTCCAGCATCCAAAGCTCTTTGATCCAAAGGTCAACCTTACGCGCATCGTCGGTGCTCACACATTAAAAGCCGGTTTCGAGTACCAGTGGCTTGGTGTACGCACACTCGACGTCAATCCAATTCTTGGTCGTGACGTTTACTCGGGCCTCTTCTCTGCGCCGGCTGTCGGCACACCACTTCCCGGTGGCGGGTCGGTCACGGCAGCACAGATAACGGCTAACCAAGCCTTTTACAGCCTTGCTGATTTTCTTTATGGGGCGCGCAACCAATACCAACTGGTCAATCCGGGTTATGTCAACCATCGCCAGCAGGCGGGCTTCTTCTATCTGCAGGATGACTACAAGCTCAACAGGTCGGTAACGCTTAATCTGGGCCTGCGCTACGAACTAACGACACCCTTCTATGAACGCGACAATCAGCTCTCCAACTACGATCCAACCACTAACTCGATACTTCTCGCCAAATCTGGTTCCATCTACGACCGCGCGCTCGTCAATCTCGATACGAACAACTTCGCGCCGCGACTCGGCGTAGCTTGGAGTGCAATACCTAACACTGTTGTGCACGCCGGGTTTAGCATGGGCTATATCAATACGAACCGTACCGGCACGAGCTATCTTGCCTACAACGGTCCACGGTTCGTTCTTGCCACCATCACTCAATCAAGCCCCACTGCAGCGTCCTTCCGTACGACGCAACAGGGCTTTCCGGATAACTTTACCTCTTCCTCCACCTTTAATCCGCGTGCCAGTACTGTGCAATATATCCCGCGAGATACTCCTTCGGGACGCGTGCAGAGTTACTACTTCTCTGTTCAGCGCCAACTTCCTGCGCAGTGGCTCGTTGACGTAGCGTATGTCGGTAACAATGCCGCCAACCTTGTTATCATCAACGATATCAATCAGGCTCGACCAAATGCGATCGGTGAAAACACAAACGTAGAACTCCGAAGACCGAATCAAACCTTCAGCTCCATTGCTGCCACTCTCCCATATGGGACGTCGAACTACAACGGTCTTCAGGTCCGCGTAGAAAAGCGCACTGCCGGTGGCTTCTACTTCCTCAATAGCTTTACCTGGTCAAAAACGATTGACATTGGCGCCCAGGCCTTTGACAGCAACAATGGTAACGGCACCAGCGTGCAGGATATCAATAACGTCAATGCAGATCGCGGCATCTCCAACTATGACCGCCCCTTCAACAACATCACTTCAGTCGTCTACCAACTTCCTTTTGGTCGCGGTCGACACTTTCT
The DNA here is from genome assembly GCA_025462645.1 of Edaphobacter sp. Classification (GTDB taxonomy): domain Bacteria; phylum Acidobacteriota; class Terriglobia; order Terriglobales; family Acidobacteriaceae; genus Edaphobacter. The sequence continues at coordinate 4,885 of JAOAPB010000093.1, forward strand.
TGCAGCCGTCCCACGCGCCCTCGACTATCTGCTTGGGGGATGGGATGTAAACACGATCCTCAATATGAGATCCGGTGAACCGGTCACCCTTGCATATACTCCGAATGCGCAACAGCAGGTTGTTCCAGTTCTCGCGGTTCTTGGTCGCAACAATTATCGTCCTAACGTTACCGGCTCACCCGTTTTGCCCAAGGGGACGCGGACTCCGCAAAAATACCTCAATAGTGCTACGGTCTCGACGCCCCTCTACTACGCCCCCTTTGGCAACTCGGGTCGCAACACGTTCCGCGGGTACGCCTTCTACCAGGCGGACCTGGGAATCTCCAAAAATTTCGCCATCACTGAGCAGGTCCGCGTACTCTTCCGCAGTGAGGCATTCAACCTTTTGAATCATTCCAACTTTGCTGCGCCAGACGGAAATGTCTCGAACTCGACATTTGGCGTGATCACGAGTACCTATCCACCGCGTCAACTACAGTTTGCCCTAAAGGTGCAGTTCTAATGACACTCACACGTATCGGACGAACACTCGCCACTGTCCTCTTTCTGGGGGCAGTGGCGCTCCAGGCGCAGTCGAAACCTAACACCGGCACTCCCATCATTTTCGTCCATGGCAATGGCGATGACGCCTCAAAGTGGATCGGCATCATCTGGCTCTTTGAGAGCAATGGCTATCCCACCGACAAACTCTTCGCCGTTCGCTTTCCTCATCCCAGCGCCCGTACAGACGATACGCGAGACGAGGCCAATCGCTCTTCCACTACAGACGAGGCCGCTGAACTAAGCGCGTTTGTAACCCGTGTACTCATCCAGACCCATGCTCACAAGGTCGCTCTCATCGGCAGTAGTCGCGGTGGCCTCACCATCCGCAACTATCTTCTTCATGGTGGCAGCACGAATGTCGCTTATGCAGTCCTCTCAGGCACCCCTAACCATGGCGTTCAAGCAACGGACAAAAACCTTGGCGGAGAGTTTAACGGGAAGGGCAACTTTCTTACGGCTCTCAATAGCTCATCGTCTGATGGCTCGGAAGTGATTCCGGAAGTCAAGGTGATGACTCTGCGCAGCGATAAGCTCGATAAATATGCTCAGCCTACCGGCATTGCCTTTGGTACTCCACAGACTGCAACAAACGTCACCTTTGAAGGTCCGGCATTGCGTGGAGCCAGCAACCTTGTTCTACCCAGCCTCGACCACCGGGAACTCGCCTTCCATCCCACGGCCTTTGCCGAAATGTACAAATTCATTAGCGGAGCATCTCCTCGGCAAATGTCTGTCACGCCCGAAGACAATCCCGCAATCTCCGGTCTCATCACCGGCTTTGATAATGGCGCATTCACGAATCTTCCAATGAGCGGCGTACGCCTCAGCATTTATCCCATCGATACTGCGAAAGGCATCGAGAGTGCGACTCCCGTTTACGAGATCACAACAAAAGAAGATGGCAAGTGGGGGCCCTTTAAAACCACTCCGGAGCAGGAGTATGACTTCGATCTTGAGTACCAGGAGCGCCATGTCCGCTTCTATAAGGCACCACTTCCGCGTTCCACCAGTCTGCTCAACCTGCGTTTTATGCCTATACCCCATGCAGATGAATCCGGTTCTCCAGCCCACATGAGTCAGATTTTGATCACGCGGCCGCAAGGCTACTTCTCACGCGACCGCGACCCGGTCCAAATCGACCGTAAGCTCTCTACCGACGAACCAGGCGGATTGCCCATTCGGGATTCCTTTGTCGCTAAGGTTCCCACTCCCCCCGACAGGCTCACTGAAGTCACTCTCCGCAGCGAAACCGTTTGGGCGCGCTCATCGGAAGACTTCTCCAAAGATCTTCCCATTGTTGATTTTATGTGGTGAGTCTGGGAGAACACTAAATCAACGATGCTGAAACGCGAGATACCGGGCCAGATTAGTATTACAAATCTGCTTGTGGGACCTGGAGGCTGTAATGAACTGATCCCGCTACGCGCAGCAGCAGTTCCGGCAGCGATCTCCCCTCCGGTGGGAACGGAGCACAGATGATCGTCTCGAATGTCATGCGCGCGCACCATCTACATCAAACCCTTCGTCGGCCCATCCCGCAAGTAATGAGACAGAGATGACTCTTACCAACGGCTCGGAGAGGTACGCCTGTATGTGGATCAAAACGACTTCTAGAGTGAGTGCTAGACCTGTAAGACTGTCGACTGCTCTGAGAAGGCGGCGTCATATGGGTGTGTAGCCAATGATTAGAGCTAGAGGCTGTAATGAACTTTGCGAACTGGCCTGCGCCTCAACCATTGAGCCTTTTGCTGTTGACGGCAGTTGTTGTCCTCTGCCCCTGAACCTCGCTCCTGTTTTTCCTGTCAAGCCCCTGGAGCCGAAACTAATACGCATCTCCGTACGCAAATCGAACAAAAGCAAAAGCTTAGCCTCCGAAAATAGTCTTCCGCAAAGTGGCATACTAGTTTTACTCAATCCGCTATAGTTAATACAGAGTCAGAAAAAGCCCCGGCCAACCACCGGGGCTTCTCTCTTTAAGCCAATAAACCTTTTAGAAAGACGACTTTGCCCGTAACCAGTTTAGAATGACGAATTTGCAGCAATAAATTCGTCTAAGTCGCTGAATTCAGATGACTTGCAGTCAAAGTACCCCCCGGGGGGAGGGGGGTCTAAGGGAAGCAGTGATCCTAGTTCATAACAGGCCTCTAGAGAACTTGCGTACAACCCTGTTGAAAGCGCAAACTTCGCTGGTTTATCCCACGCTGAATGCCGGGTGATCTCCGTGGTCAATAATGGTCCCGGATGAGAGGATTGGATTGTTCACACTCGATTCACACGCTCTTACAGAGTTTGCACCAGAACCCTAACTTTGATCGAAACGTTTAACGGCACCAAGATGGCGATATCGCTTCTTCAGACTTCCCCCGTGGCGTCAAAGGCGTCCAAAGCGCGGGTTGAGTAGACGATGGCCGCGCCTGCATTGATGCTGATGGCAACGCCGAGAGCTTCGGCGATCTCTTCTTTGGTTGCTCCGAATTTGCGCGCTGCGGCCGTGTGAACAGCGATGCAGCCATCGCAGCGCAGGCTGATGGCCACTGCCAGTGCAATCAGTTCACGGGTCTTGTCATCGAGGAGGTTGGTTCGGTGCGCGGCGCTGTTCAGGGTAGCGTAGCCTTTGACCGTTTCAGGGCTAAGCTTCGAAAGTCCTCCGACTCCGTCGATGATCTGCTGACGATACGTATTCCAATCCTGCATGTGCATAGTGAGCTCCTTTGGTAATTGAAGTAATGCGTTGATCCCAAACTGAGTGTGGAAAGACGGTCCAGTGAGGATTAGTTTTGAGACTTCACTCCGTGCCGAAGATAGGTTTTGGCGGAATCTGCCATCGTGGTCAGTGCGGCTCCGAGCATGATCGCGTCCTTGATGATGAGCCTGCCCACTCCAGAGAGATAAGGAAAGCCATGTACGGTATCTCCAAGTGCCGGAACCCATGCTTCTGGTGTTGTCACCAGAAAGGACAGGGTGGTGCAGGCCATGAGAACCAGCAGGAAGCTTCCAACTGAAGCCAGTTGAGGAAGAAACGGATGCAACGCGATGAGCAACCCGATCAGAACGATAGCAATGCCAAGACCGTGCGAAAAGGGATAGGTTCCGTTGCTCTCGTGCCATGCTCTGTGAGCGGCATTGAGCTCACCTTCCTTGTTCATGTACTGCTTGTACTCCGGCGCTGGGTGATGATAGAAGAAGCTCATCGTCGGGCTATTGGCAACAAGTGGGACGATGCTGTCGGCTTCGTAGTTGGCAAACTTCAGTCCGCCAATCCAAAGCAGAACAATGACGAGACCGAGGCGGAGTAAACCCATACCAGTGCGGTCGAAGCCGGCTGCTCCTGCATAGATACGCTTAGCGAAGTTGTTGGCGGTGGGCTGACCTGTTGCTCCCGCCGTATAGTCCTTGCTGCTATGCACTCCCGATTGAGCGGTCATTATTTTCTCCAGGTTGCGCTGTTTCCCAACGCAACGACATAGGAAGATATTGATCCCGCTGGATACACTTGGAGTAACTCAAAGTATCAACTTAATAGCGCAGAGTATCTAAATGGATCGATTATCTCCTTTCTTCGCGAACTTCTCTCTCTCGGCGCGGGTCTTCTTCTCCGGTCAACTCTGTGGTCTATCGAGCGACCATGTGACAGAAACCGCCGGGCATTTGCATGTGCTTCGCAGCGGCGTGCTGAAGATCCTTCAGACATCCGGTCCGCCCATCACCATCAGTCAGCCGACAGTGTTGTTCTATCCGAGACCACGGCGTCATATCTTTCAGGCTTATGAAGCTGATGGGACGGATCTTCTGTGCGCTTTCGTGGAGTTTGGGTCCGGCATGCTGAATCCGCTGACCAGCGCATTACCAGAGCCGCTTATGATTCCTTTGGCTTCCGTTCCGGAACTTGCGCCTACGGTACAGTTGTTGTTCGCGGAGGCGTTCAGTAAACATGACGGACGTCAGACTGCTCTGGACAGGCTTGCTGAGTATTTTATGGTGCTGTTGCTACGCGCTGCGATGGATGCCCAACTGATTACGGGCGGGATACTACCTGGGCTTGCGGACATACGTCTGGCGGGTGCGATCACTGCGATGCACGACCGACCCGAAAACTCATGGTCGCTGGCAGAGTTGGCCCGGATAGCGGGAATGTCTCGTGCGCGCTTTGCGAAACACTTTTTGGAGGTCGTTGGAGTTACGCCCTTTGACTATCTGGCGGCGTGGCGCATCGGTATTGCGCAGACGCTTCTAAAGAAAGGGGAACCGCTCAAAATGGTCGCCCCAAACGTCGGCTACTCGAGTTCCGCAGCGCTAACGCGAGCGTTTTGCCAGTACGTAGGTGTTTCTCCTAGTGAGTGGATTGCAAAATTACGGAACTGAACGGGTGGAACCAGAAGGCCTTCACCGCATGTACCGTCCTTGCCGTTGGACGCATTAGTTTAGGAATCGAGGGGGTCGAACAGTGATTTCAGGAGAGCCTATTAAATTAGGAAGTAGATAAATCTAGATCGGTCCGCTCTCCAGATGGAGACTGCGAAAGCAGAAGATTGATTTCGAGCCCGTCGGGGGAGCGCATGGAGCCGCTTTCGACAGGAAGCGGCTCCATGCGAAAATTCGCCGGGTGCCACATGGGCAGATTGTCATTCCTGCCAATTTACACAAGAGGTACCGCTTGAAGGAGGGAACGACTGTCGTATTCCAGGAGGAATATGGCAGGCTCGTTCTCGAGCCGGACGAGCACTTCGGTACAGATTCTGGGCAATTGAGCCAAACCGTGAAGCCTCACATCAGGCTGAACCAAAACCATTCCGCCACAGTTTTTCGGGTCCGCGTAGACGGTCTTCTACCGAGGACGATGTACTACTACACGGTCGACTCCTCAATGCAGGCCAGCCGCAAGAGTGATGGAGTGAAGAGCTCCGTCTATCACTTTGCCAGCCCTTGAACCTTATGGAGCATTTCGACTCTGGCAAGTGGAATCACGGTAGTTGCGTGGTGTTCCATCCGCCACCTAATGCTTTGATCAGGACCACACTCGCCTCCATGCGGCGTCGCATAATGTCGATATCATTTCGCTCGTTACTCAGAGCGGCGGTCTGCCAGGTTATTACTTGCAGATAGGTATCGACCCCGCCTTCGTACCGGGTCTGTGAAAGGTCCAGCGATTGTTCTGCGGACGCCGTCGATTCGTGCTGTTGTTGAGCTTCGGTTTCGAGAATACGCAGGGCTGCAAGATTGTCCTCCACTTGTTGGAATGCGGTGAGTGTAGTCTGCCGGTAACTCGCGACGGCGGCATCGTAGTTCGCAGAAGCCCTCGTTCGTACCGCACGGCGGCGTCCGGCGTCGAAGAGCGTCTCTGAGAAGGTGGGGCCAACAGCCCAGAAACGGCTCGGCCATGAGAACCAGTTCAACGCGGAGGTGCCCTGCAGGCCGGCCAAGGCACTCAGACTAAGCGTGGGATAGTAGGCCGCCTGCGCAATGCCAATTTGCTCATTCGACGCCGCCATCTGTCTCTCACTCGAGGCAATGTCGGGTCTTCTCTCCAATAGCTGCGAAGGTAAAGTACCCGGTATGTCCGGCATTTTTGGCGGACTGAGATTGAGCGGCGTGGGAGCTAAAGCGAATTGCGCCGGCGGCACACCGACCAGGATCGCTATGGCATGTTCGTACTGAGCGCGTGTCACAGAAATGTCCGTTTCAAGAACACGTGCTGAGTCGAGTTGAGTGCGCGCTTGAGTAAGATCGGATAGCGGCGAGGCACCGCCCTCGAAGCGATCTCTGGTCAGATTGACGGCATCTGTATATGCTTTGACAGTATCGAACAGCAATTTGATCTGCGCGTCAGCGCTCCGCACCTCCATATAGTCGATGGCAAGCTCCGCATGCAGACTTAGCCGGGTATTGGCAACATCGGCGGCACTTGCCTGCTCCTGCTCCCGGGCTGCTGTTACCTGCCGGTGAATGCGGCCCCAGAGATCGACCTCATAGTTCAATTCCAGGGGCAACGCAAAATTTCCCGTGCCACCATTGACAATGGTCTTTGAGAGGTACGGCTGATTCGCGGAGTCACGAACTGCCGAAATGCTCGGAGCAACGCCAATGGTCGGCGCTTCTGAGGCGCGGTAGTAGCCGACATTGGCACGTGCAGCGCGGAAGTTTGCATCCGCCATCTTTAAAGTCTGGTTGGCTCCGTCCACTCTCGCTTCCAGCGCGTCCAGTTGAGGATCTCCAAACAGCTCCCACCAGTTGCCTTTCAGCTGGCTATCACACGGATGACTCACCTTCCAGCCATTGTCGGCCTTGAAAGAAGTGGGGGGAGCTTCTTTATATCCGGGAGCCATAGGAACAGGAGGCTTGGTGTATTTAGGGCCTACCATGCAGCCGCTCAGCAGCACAAACGCCAGTGAGGTAACCGGAACAGAGAGGCCATTAATCCGTCTCATTCGGCTGCCCCCGTCGCAGCATTGGGGGCTACCTCAACGCGAGTACCGCTCACAAGTGAATCTGACGGATTGACCACGATCTGATCCGTACGAGTAAGCCCGGTAGTTACCTCAACCGTGTTTCCATAGTCATGGCCGATGCTTATAGGCACAAGTTGGACACGCCCGTCTCGAATCACGCCCACGCGCAGCCCTTCCTGACGAAAAAGCAGCGCGTTGGAAGGAATGGTGAGTGACTGAACATCGGCAGGCAATGGCAAGTGGACAAATACATAGGCGCCCGGAAGCAGCAACGCCTGTGGATTGTTGATGTCCACTTCGACTCTCAGCGTGCGGGAAAGCGGATCGATAGAATCGGAACTCCTTGCTATCGATCCTGTGAAGCGATCCCGAGGATAGGCGTCGGATGAAATACTAACTGACTTTATGGATCTCAGAACGCTTTGATACACCTCCGGCACAGGAACGAATACACGCAGCCGATTGAGGGCACTGAGGTGAAACAGCTCTTGTGGGGTGGTATTTTCTCCCGCCTGAATCAGATCACCGATGTCGGTATTTCTCGCGGTGACGACGCCATCAAATGGGGCATGGATCTTCTCGAATCCCTGTAGCTGTTGCAGGCGGCGGAGGTTTGCTCCTTGTGCGAACACCGCGGCCTGCCTTGCATTTAGATCGCTCGTAGCCTGGTCCGTCTCCTGCGTCGAGACTGCGTTTTTCTGCAACAGCTTTTGCCAGCGATGGGCCGTAATATCGGCCAATTGGTAATTCGCCTGCGCTGTAGCGAGGTCGGATTCCGCCTGTTGTACCTGTTGATCGAGTTCGGGAGTCTGGATCTCGGCGAGTAATTCACCCTTTTTCACGTGGGTGCCAATGTCGGCGTACCAGTGAAGGAGATAGCCGCTGGTGCGGGCGTAGACAGGGGTATCAATAAATGCCTGGACGTTAGCCGGGAGGGCGACTTCCGATGACGCCGCGCCCAGGGAGGGATGAACTACGTCGACTGACTGGATTGCAGTCGATTGTGCCTCCTGCGCCAGTACAGCTTTCGTTGCCGACCTCGCATGGATACCCATAGAGGTCAATATGCCAACCAGAGTAACGATCGCCAGGGCGGAAACAAGGGCCGCCCTGCCAAAACCCCGAGGGTTGACATCGAGGGCAGGAACCTTCTCCGCTGGTGCTTCAACATGTTTGAGTGGTTCCGTCATTCCCATAAGGCCTTACTCCGTTTCACGCGTGCAGTGGTTGAATCTCGTTCTTCGCTGCCAGGTGTTGCTTGCCCCCGGATTCGCGCCCGTGCAAAAGCGCAAATACCGTCGGCACAAAGACCAGGGTTGCGATGGTGGCGAAAATCAAACCGCCTATGACGGCGCGCCCCAGGGGGGCATTTTGCTCCCCCCCGTCTCCCGATCCCAGAGCCATTGGAATCATGCCGATAATCATGGCCAGCGCAGTCATGCAGACAGGGCGGAAGCGAGTCATTCCCGCCTCGATCGCTGCCACTACAGCATCCCGATGCTCCTGGTAACGGATCTTGGCGAAAGAGACGACAAGAATGCTATTTGCCGTGGCCACGCCCATACACATGATGGCCCCCATGAGAGCTGGCACGCTGATCGTGGTGTGCGTATAGAAAAGAAACAGCACGATACCGGCCAATGCGGCAGGCAAAGCAGTGATGATGATGAAGGGGTCAAGCCACGACTGGAAGTTGACCACGATCAACATGTAGACGAGCACGATGGAAAAGGCCAGACCGCCAAGAAGAGAAATGTAGGAGCTATGCATTGTGTCTACCTGTCCCAGAATCTCGATGGAGGTTCCCGTCGGCAGGTTCTTCTTAAAGGCATTCACAATCCGCTTAACGTCACCGTTGACCCCTCCCAGGTCGCGTCCCTGCACCGCCCCGTAGATATCAACGGCGCGACGCATGTTGTACTCAGAGATGACGGCCATCTCGTCTCCGCGGTGAATCGACGCTACGTTGGCAAGGATCTCCGGATTCCTCAAGTTGGGTACGTCGATCGGAATATTTTGCAGGTCCTGAATGGATTGCATCCGGTATTGCGGCGTTTGCGCAACTAATTGATAGTTGACGCCGTTCTTCCAGTTCAGAAAGAACATCGGAGAAATCTGGAAGCTTCCGCTGAGGCTGTTGAGCATGCTTTGGCCCACGTCGCGAGCAGCGTACCCGCCCTGCTCCGCTTTCGTCCGGTCAATATCCACCTGGTACGTCGGATAGTCCATCGGTTGTTGCACCCGAAGGTCAACCAGACCTGGAACCTGGCGCAACTGAGCTGCGAGATCCGCGGCAAGCCTTGCACTGGTCCTGACATCGTTTCCGCGAAACTGGATGTCAATCGGCGCAGGAAGCCCAAAGTTCAAAATCTGCGTGGTGATATCCGCCGGCAGGAAATAGAAGGTCGCACTTGGAAACTCCCGCGGCAGACGATTCCGCAATTCACGCATGTAATTCGCGGTTGGGTGGTGATGCTCCTTGAGTGTCACCATTACATCTGCATCATTCGCCCCGATGATGCCAGAGGTGAGATGCATGGTATTCATACCGCTGTAAGGCAAGCCAATATTATCGAGGATGTTGTCGAGCTCACTGGCCGGAATCTTTTGCCGGATGGACTGCTCGACGAGGTCACATAGACGGGCGGTCTCCTCGATACGCATCCCGGTCTTCCCTCGCACGTGCAAAATAAAATTGCCGCCATCCGTGCTGGGGAAAAAATCCTGACCCAGCCAGGGCACCAGCAAAAATGCCGAGAGGCAAAGCGAAAGGAAGAGCGGAACAAAACCGCGACGAGCGAGAACGAGCCTGGTCAGCAATAGATGATAACCACGACGCACACACTCAAATCCACGCTCAAAGCCGCGTTGAAACCGTACAAAGATATTCCCTCTGATACCCCTCTCCTTTGCCTTCAGCAAATACATTGCCAGGGTGGGTACCAGGGTGCGAGACAGGATATAGGAAGCAAGCATGGCAAAGATCACCGCCTCGGCGAGGGGAACAAACAGATAACGAGCTACGCCGCCAAGCAAGAACATGGGGAGGAAGACAATACAGATGCAGAGTGTCGAGACCAGGGCCGGCACCGCAATTTGGGCCGCGCCATCGAGAATGGCCTCGTATAGACCATGCCCCTCTTCCAGAAACCGTTCGATATTCTCAATTGTTACCGTCGCATCGTCCACCAGAATGCCAACGGCCAGCGCCAGGCCGCCGAGCGTCATGGTGTTGATCGTCTCTCCCAGCAAGCTAAGAACGATCACCGAACTGAGAATCGACAATGGAATCGAAATGGCAATGATGAGTGTACTTCGCCAGCTGCCTAGAAAGAGCAGGATCATCAGAGCCGTCAGAGCCGCGGCGATCACGGTTTCGCGGATGACACCGGTGACTGCCCCCCGGACGAAGACCGATTGATCTGAGAGCGGAAGCATACGAAGCTGCGACGGGACGATGGTCTTAATAAAAGGCAACATGCCGCGTATGCCCTTGACCACATCCAGGGTCGAAGCATTGCCGGCCTTAAGGATGGAAATAAGCACACCCCGATGTCCATCCTGGCGAACAATGTTGGTCTGTACCTGGAAGCCATCGCTTACGGCGGCAACGTCGCGCAGGTAAATCATGGCTCCGTTTACCTGTTTGATCGGGATATTGTTCAGTTCCTCGATCGTGTGCGGAGCGACATTGTTGAGAACATCGTATTCGCTTTGCCCGATCTTGGCCGTACCCGAAGGCAGGACCATGCTTTGCGCCGTTAGCGCTCCCAGCACGTCGCTCGGTGACATACCCTTCGCCTGCATCAATCGCTGGTCCATATTGACCATGATCTGACGCTGCTTGCCGCCATAGGGAGAAGGGACGACGGCGCCCGGCACGGTGATTAACTGGGGACGGATGAAGTTCAAACTGTAGTCGTTCAGCTGCTGCTCGTTAAGTCCCTTGCCGGAAACGCCAAGCTGAAGGATAGGCACACTCGAAGCGCTGAAGTTTATGATCTGTGGCGGCTGCTCCCCCGGCGGAAGTTGCCTGAGAACAAACTGCGATGCTGCGGTCACCTGGGCATTCGCCGTATCAAGACTTGCCCCGGGTTGCAGATAGACTTTGACCACATCCACGCCGTTGTAGGTTGTGGATTCAATATGCTGAATGTTGTCGACCAGCGTGGTGAGGACCTTTTCGTACGGCAGGGTAATCCTGCCCTCGAACTCTTCTGGATTCAAACCCGTATATGTCCACGAAATAGCCACTACCGGAATATTGATATTTGGAAAAATATCTACCGGCGTACGCATGATAATGAGTGGGCTCAGCAGGAGAATGAGCAGCGCCAGGATGATGAATGTGTATGGCCGGTCTAATGCCAGTTTAACGATCCACATGGTGTGAGACGCCTCTCCTCTGGTGGATTGACCACGCGCTGAAACTGTGGCGTGTCAAGAAAATGGCGAAGCCCGCGCACCCCGGTGCGCGATCGCCTGTTGGATTTCGGCCTAGCTCTTCTGGGCCTGACCAATGACAAACGGCGTGATCGCGGATAAGTACAGATCGCCATTTTGAGATGAGATTGGAGACAAGTACGCGTCGGGTAAGGCTTGCTGCGGGCTGATCAGCACTTGAGGCTCTTGCGGCCTCCATCACAAAATCCATGTCCTTTGCCCATCCCAGCCTGACGAATGCAAACGTCTCGTCAACCGTTTTCCCATCAGACCCAAACCGATAAATCCAATTCTGACTGCGCGTTGATTGAGTACATTTGTTGATATGGTCACGTAGTCTTTTTCCCCGTTATTTCCGTCGTTGCCAGTCATTGTGACGGCTTGCTGGGAGTCATGCACGCTAGTGTCCAAATTGCCTACGCCTGGAGACGATAGTGGAAGTACGTCGCGCTCTCACGGAGTCCACCGCCGGTCCATGAAGCGATAGTAGCAACAGGGGTGCTAGCCTGGCCTATTATGTCTTTGTATAGGTTAGATCTAGGGAATGTTTAGCTTAGCTTCGCTTGGTGGAGCTGGCGCAATTAAACGAAACGCGCATCCGTCTAAGTAGCGATGTCATGTCCGCAGGAGGCAGGAAGCTGAGAGACCGCGCACGTGGACTCTTCGACAGCTCTGTCGAAATCCTGACACTCGACTCCGGAAACGGGGCAGCGATTAGCTGCGCTTTGCGGTAGCTGGTCGCAGGGCTTCCGTTTGCTCTTGCGGTTCCTGCCTTGAATCGGGTCGAGGAATATCTGGATTGAGTTTCTTGAAAGTGCCCGCGCCACTGCAGCGCTGGCAAAATCAGCTACCAGATAAATCCAGATATTCGTTCAGGATGACAGCCCGATGCCGGGGACAGAGCCAAAGCCCAGTCTTCGCCGTCACGAAACGATTGCGGGCTGCGATCGCGCGACTCAGATTTTTGTGTCAATCTCATACCGCGACGTTGACAGCGTGACCGCCCCTTGACTGGGCAATGGTGACCGTTCGATAGCGATCCGGATGGCGCTTATTTAAGAGTCAATGAATCCATTGACTTGCCGTCTAACGCGGTTCTCCATCGAGTGGAAAGACAATTGCACTGGCTTAGAAGAAGTTCAGGAATTGAAGAGACATGCAGATACGAACATTCACCTTCGCGCAGGCGCTGTTTGGTTTTCTCAAAACCAGCCCGGAAGTGGACAGAACCATGGGGATACGAGGCTCTGGATGCAGGGTTTCATACAGTTCATCACAGGTGTCTACCTTTTGGTTGGACTCACTTGGTTCAACGTCTTCGGAAAGTGGCTCCGTTATATATGGCCGGTCTCGCCTTCACGGCTACATCGATTCAAAAGCACAGTCGGATGGCTGGATGGGCAATCGCGTTCCTCTTCATCAGCATTCTGGAAGTTGACATCTTCCGGCGTGCCGGCGACTCCCCGTAATGATTATTTTCGTCGGCTTGACATTGATCTTCGCTACGAAATTCCTACTCGCTTGCTCTCCTGAGGTCCGGGTGCCTGCCTTGTAGGTCTCTTCCAATCTGTCACCGGAATTTGGCTTATGTACTACACGTATACCATGGCAATGGGCATCTCCATCGGTGCCAAAGCATGAGTCTAAATGGAGCAAAACGAGGTTGCAGACGAAGTCTGGCGGGAGGAGATAGATTATGGTCAAGGTGACGATTGACGGCAGCGTACACGAGACAAAAGGTGACGAGCGCTTAATTGAGGTGATCAATCACACAGGCACCGAGCTTGCACAGGTGTGTTATCACCCACAACTCGGCCCTATCTAGACCTGCGACACGTGTCTGGTTAAGATTAACGGGCAGTTGGGGCGTGCCTATGGGACAGGCGTCTCTGATGGGATGATCGTCTCAACGAAATCAGTGAAGGCGATCGCGGGACAGCGGCAGGGCTTCGACCGAATCCTCAGCAATCATGTGCTTTACTGTACGGTCGGTGACAACAACACGGGAACTGCACCATCCACAACACAGAGAAGCTTCTGGCCGTCGAACATCAGGCGATCCCATATCACTCCAAACCTCATGAAGAGGATCATACGAATCCTTTTTATCGCCATGACCCACAACAGTGCATTCTTTGCGGACGCTGTGTGGAGGCGTGCCAGAATGTCCAGGTGAACGAAACACTCTCAATCAATTAGAAAAATGCGCATCCGCGAGTCCAGTGGGGATGGAGGATCGACGATAGGAGAGTCCAGTTGCGTCTCATGCGGCCACTGTGTCACAGTTTGCCCGTGCAATGCCCTGATGGAGACCCCCATGCTTGGGCCACGCGGGCTATTTTACGAGGCCTCCGAAACCCGTACTGAACGGTATGATCGACGTGGTGAAGGGCGTTGAGCCGGAGACTGGATATGGGGCGATCCTGCAATTGTCCGAAGCCGAGACACACATGCGGGAATCGCGCGTACGCGCACGAAGACCGTCTGCACGTATTGCGGAGTTGGGTGCAGCTTCGACATCTGGACGAAGGACCGCCAGATTCTGAAGGTCGAACCTCTGGATGGGCTCGACGAACGGGATTTCGACGTGCGTGAAAGGAAAATTTGGCTGGGATTATGTGAATAGCCCAGATCGTCTAACAACGCCCCTGATTCGCGAGAATGGCACATTCCGCGAGGCTACCTGGGACGAGGCACTCGACCTGGTGGCGCGCAGATTCACGGAGATCAAAGCAACGACAGGGCCCGACTCACTCTCTTTCATCTCCTCCTCCAAATGCACCAATGAGGAGAGCTACCTGATGCAGAAGCTGGCGCGCGCCGTCATCGGCACCAATAACATAGACACCTGTTCGCGCTACTGCCAGGCGCCGGCAACGCAGGGGTTATTCCGAACTGTCGGGTATGGTGGAGACTCCGGGTCGATCAAGGACATTGAGAACGCAGGGTTTGTCATTATCATCGGGAGCAATACGTCAGAGAGCCACCCGGTATTGGCCCCCCGGGTAAAGCGTGCTCAGAAACTCCGTGGTCAGAAACTTATCGTTTCAGACCTGCGCGAGAATGAAATGGCGAGACGCGCCGACCTTTACCTCCATCCTGTACCAGGCACCGACATGATCTGGATCTCTGCAGTCAGCCGCTATCTTCTGGAAAACGGCCTGGCCAAGGCCGACTTCCTGAACCGATGGGTGAATGGACTGGAAGAGTACAAAGAAAGCCTCGCGCAGTTCACGATAGAGTTTGCCGCTCAGGCGTGTGGTATCTCAAAAGACACTCTAAAGGAAGTGGCTCACATGATCGCGGAGGCCAGCGGCGTCTGCGTGTTATGGGCGATGTACTGCAGGGACTCCGCGATCCGGGCATCCTCGAAGTCTTGCGGGGCGTTCTCGGTGGGAGCGATAAGATTCTCGAAAGTCTGGTTGAGGCGGCAAAGACCCCAGATGCTGTCCGCAGTAAACGCAACCTTATCATTCTGCTGAAGCTTGCAAGTTCCATCGATCCGGATCAACTTCATGCAGCTCTGGAAGGAGGGGACAGAACAACACCCTCTCTGTGGGAGATTGGCAAGCGAGTCAGGACGACCGATGCCCGCCGCGGAATGGCAACCGCTGTAACGCTGCTTGGCATCTTTGGTGGAATGCTCAACAAGGAAAAAACGGCGAAGCACGATTGAACGAGAGCGGTACCTCGCGCAGTGAAGGTCGAGATGGTTGCCTTCCACTCGTGCGGCTGAGATCGACGCTGAACTACTGGCATTCCTGAAAGACCTGATGTGAGGTGCATTGAGGCCGGTTCGTGGCGGGCTCAATCAACTTCTGGTCAATTCCTCTAACGGGCTTGAGTAGCCTTTCTAAGTGCACTTCCAGGGGCAAGATATGCCAGGAGACAGCAAGCTTCGCAACGATGGTGTTGAACGAAGTGTAGTTAGTGACCGGACGACAGCCTCGATCTCTGTTGAGCGATTTACCGGTACGGAGACACAGTCCGCGACCGACGTTCTTGCGGTAGAAGAACCTCTTGAGTGTCAGCTCGCCTACGGTCCCATCAACGATCGACAGCTGAAGTCCATCTCGGTCACGATGCGTACTCCAGGTCATGACTTCGATCTGGCCGCCGGCTTCCTGATGACCGAAGGCGTTATCAACGATCCCACCGATGTAATGCAGATAAGTTACATAGCTGGCCGGCCGACAGCCGAAGCTCTCTCCGACGAACCTTTACCTGAGGGGGCCGCGGTCCTGCCTTACATGCCCGAGCGGAATATCGTTCGTGTGGAACTGGCTCCTGACGTGTCCGTCAGCATGGCCAATCTTGAGCGTAACTTCTACACCACATCGAGCTGCGGAATTTGTGGAAAAGCCTCTCTGCTGGCACTACGGACAGTGTGTCCGCCTCGGGCTGCAAACCAGTTTCAGATCGCTGCCGAGCTTCTTTACACTCTGCCAACCAGGCTGCGGCAAGCGCAGGATGTATTCGCACGGACAGGAGGCCTGCACGCCTCTGGACTCTTCGATTCGACCGGCCACCTCTTCTCCAGCCGAGAGGACGTCGGCCGCCACAACGCGGTCGACAAATTGCTGGGTGCCGAGTTTCTCGCTGATCGGACTCCAGTCCGTGACCGACTGCTCATGTTGTCCGGCAGGGCCAGCTTCGAGTTGCTGCAGAAGGCTCTTATGGGAGGGATTCCAATGGTCGCTTCAGTAGGTGCCCCTTCCAGCCTGGCGGTGCAGGTTGCGAAAGAATTCGACATCACGCTTGTCGGCTTCCTGCGCGAAGACCATTTCAATGTTTATCACGGAGCAAAACACATCATCGGCACAAAGAAACCAAAGGAGCGAGTATGAAACTGCGGATCAAGGGTAACTCATTGAGATATCGCGTAGGGCGTTCTGAATTGGCCAAGTTTGTTGATTCGGGACGAATCGAGGATACGATCTACTTCGCATCCGAACAAGAGTCCAGGCTGGTCTACGCGATGGAGCACCGTCCCGACATAAGATCGGTCACTCTCCTCTATCGATCTCCTGAAATTGCGATTGCTCTGCCAACTGAGGCTGTCACGCGCTGGGCTGAGAGCAATGAAGTTGGCATCTATGCAGCAATCGATCTCGGTTTTCGTGGCCAATTGGAGTTGCTCATCGAAAAGGATTTCGCCTGCCTGGATCTCAGCGACGCAGACAATATCGACACCTTCCCAAACCCCAACTTAGGCACTGTCTGCTGATTCACTATCGGAGAACTCCTAGAGCCTGTTATGAACTAGATCACTGCTTCCCTTAAGGACCCCCTCCCCCCCGGGGGTACTTTGACTGCAAGTCATCTGAATTCAGCGGCTTAAACGAATCTCTCGCTGCAAATTCGTCATTCTAAACTGGTTACGGCTAAAGTCGTCTTTCTAAAACGTTTATTGGTTAAAGAGAGAAGCCCCGGTGGTTGACCGGGCCTTTTTCTGACTCTGTATTAACTATAGCCGATTGAGTAAAACTAATATGCCACTTTGCGGAAGACTATTTTCGGAGGCTAAGGTATTGTTTTTGTTTGATTTGCGTGCTGAACTGCGTATTAGTTTCGGCTGCGGGGGCTTGACAGGAAAAAAAGGGAGCGGGGCTCAGGGGCATAGGAACAACAACTGCCGTCAACAGAAAATCGGCACCAATTAAAGGAACCTGACTAAGTCAACCTTGCGGGTCGCAACAGGCGCACCGTAACCAGCATCGCCGGCACCAGAAAAGCGACGGATCCGATGACCCACATGATCGCCGCGCCAAGCACTTGATCTTCGAGCGGAAGGACGTTGAAAGAGTTCGGGCGATCGACGTAGCAGCGGTATACAGGCTTACCGCAAAACGATAGAAATCCGGAGAGGACTGTATTCACAACGTCCGCGGCAATGAGATAGATCAAAATGCCCCAGTTGCGCAGGTGCGTCGAGGCAGGCCAGGGCCGAACGATGCACCACCAGAACAGGATCGAAGTGCCCAGGAAACAGAGATGCTCCACGACGTGCCATCCCTCATCCTCCAGCGCGAAACAGTAAGGAACAGGAAAGTGCCAGGCCAGAAACGTAACGTTCATGGCCAGCCAAGCCATGATCGGACTCACGAGCCAGTGTCCGAGACGGCGGAGGAACGATAAGCGCAGTAGTGGTCCGGCGATCCAACGGCGGAGTATCTTCGGTAAGCCGCGCAGGAGCGGCACAACCGGCAGGCCCATCAACAGAAGCGGCGGAACAGCCGACATCAGCAGCAGATGCTCGACCATGTGCGCGCTGAGCAATGCATCGGCGAAGCCATCCATCGGCGAGCCGATCGCCAGCCATAATACTCCCAGGCCGGAGAGAAATGAGAGCAGGCGCAGAGTCGTAAACTGCGCACGCCGCGTTCTGCGGATCGCCACCCAGCCGCGCAGGTAGACCAGCGCAGTGGACGCAATCGAAAGCGTCAGCCAGAGAGGCAGTCTCCAATCCGAGAGAATATCATGCACGGCCTCGCTCATTCGCTAGCGGGACTTTCCGTCGTGCGCGGCTGCGGGACTTTGCGGCGTCTGCAGTTCGCTCTGGTGCGCCAGCGCGCGCGAGGCATCGATCGCAGGTGCGAGGTCGTTGCCACGCAAGGTCATCAGAAAGTTCACGAGCGCCTTCGTCTCTGATGGGTTGAGCGCGTTGCCGTAGGCGGGCATGTTACCGCCCCCTTGCAACACCTGGCGGGTGATCTGATCTTCAGTCATCTGTGTGGCGATGGAATCGAGCGCTGGACCGCGCTGGCCTCCAGTTCCATCCAGCATGTGGCAGTTCCGGCACTGCTTATTCTGCAACACCAAGGCGCCCTGCCGTTCCAGCGGGGTCCGGTTGTGCAGATACTTTTGAGATATCGGAAAGCTGGTCCACGCTTCCATGATGGGACTCCACGGCGTGTAAGTTCCAAGATGGGTGAAGACGCCCAAGGTTACCGCTACCACCGAGACCGTCAGTACGGCCACCGGACGGCGTGCCCAGTGTCGTTCCCCCTCGCCCGCTACGAGAGGAAGCAAAAGCATCCCGGCGATCACCAGGATCGGCACAACGAGCATGACCGGGGTCTCGATGGAGGGAGGCAGAAACGCAAAGACCGCATAGATCCAGAGGAAGGGGAAGTCAGGCTTCGGCACGGTTTGGATGATGGTCGGATCGGGTGGTCCGCTGGGGCCGAACGGTCCGAAGAAGAACGCGCAGGCCATCACCGAGAACATGATGGCCGCGGCAAAGATAGCGTCCTTCCAGGCTGCATCCGGAACGAATGGAATGCCGGTCGTCTGGGCCAGCTCGTGGTATTCGCGCTGGTACGTTGCTTTGCTGACGAGCCGGCCCGGCATAGGCCAGTCGCTGACGCCATGAAAGAGCGTCAGCCAGATATGTACGCCGACGCCGGCAAGCAGAAGGCCTGGAATCACGAAGACATGCAACGTGAAGAAGCGTGAGAGCGTGGCCCCACCCAGGATCGGACCGCCGAGCAGCAGATGGACGAGCGGCGCGCCTACCAGGGGAACCCGGCTCACGATCGATGCACCGATCCCGAGTCCCCAGTATGCATCCTGATCGAACCGCAACACTTGGCCGGTGAACGCCATTCCCAACGTCAGGAGCAGCAGCCCCACGCCGATAAGCCACGTCATCTCCCGTGGAAACTTGAAAGCGCCGAAGAGAAACACCTGCACCATGTGGATGAGGACAATGGCGACCATGAAGTCCGATCCCCATCCATGCAACGCGCGCAGATACCAGCCGAGGGCTACGTTGTGGTTCAGGAATTGGAGGCTTCCCCACGCCTCGTTCGCCGATGGGCTGTAGACGAGCGCCAGCAAGATGCCCGTCATCACCTGCATAATCAGCAGCACGGTCGCAGCGCTTCCGAAGACATACAACCAGCTCGCATTGCTGGAAGGCGTAGGGTGAGACGCCGCAGCTATCAGGGGTTTGATCAGGCCGAGGCGGCGCTCAAGCCACACGTAGGCCTTGATGCTCATACTAATAACGCGTTTCTTTAAGTCTGCCATGGTATAGACCTCGTCGCAGCTTGAGCAGGAGCGATCTGGATCAACGGCCTCTCTTTGCAGGAGGCCTGGGTCGCAAGGGTCGGCATGTCGCCTGCGTGGATTACAAGAGAGTTCCCATCGAGCTTCGTCCGATATTCGAAGAGACCACGTTCGGGCGGTCCCGCTGCCCTGGAGCCATCCTGGTAGTAAGCGCCGCCGTGACATGGACACATAAACAGCCTGGCTTGCGCGAACCATCGTACCGGGCAACCGAGATGGGCACAGTTCACAGCGAAGACCTGAAACTGGCGGTCGGCAACGCGTCGCACCCAGCACGCAACCTTTCCCGTCTCGCCGTCCCCGAGCTGGGTGACCGGGCTCTGGAAGTCGGCGAGCCTCGTCTCGCCGACCGGAAAATCATCTGCCTCCCCGATCTTGATCCAGGACCCTACAGCACCGGCGTCAGAATCCTTGACCACTGGACCCAGCAGATAACCAACCAGTGGAACGGCGAGCACCGTCCCGACGGCAGCGTTCAACAGGATCGATAGCTTGAACAGGAACGTCCGGCGCGAATGCGCGAATGCCTTGGCCTCGGGCGAAAGCGCGTCGTTACTTGACTCTCCGGGATATTTAAGTAGTGGGCTCATACTGGTTCTCCACTCATCACTTCAAGGATTGGGGTTGCTGTGGATACGGCTGTCCGGGGTTAGAGGTCCGATTCGATGCCATCCATGCGACGATGTCGGTCACCTCCTGGTCGGTCATAGGCCGCGCGTTTGCACCTGTCAGATCGGAGCGCCAGTCGGGCATGCCAAGGTCAGGGTCACCGGCGATGATCATGCTACGCAGACCCTGATCGCTCACCAAGGCAAGGTACGCCGGATCAACGATGGAAGCTTGCTGCCCCGTCTTGAGCTTCGTTCCCGTGCCGTCGCTGCCGTGACAGCTTGCACAAAATGTTGCGAAGGCCCGCTGTCCCTGGGCCGGGTTCCCTTTGCCCTGGCTGGCATACGGGAGCAGCGTCACGCCCGCCGGTGTACCGGAACGGCCCCAGGCGTTGATCATGCCGCGCGCCAGCACAGCGATCTGAGCGTCCGTCAACGATCCTCCGGCCTTCCTTCCAAACGGTGGCATCAATGTGTCGAAGACTCCGGCCGCGGTAATGCGTTGCAGATTGTCGAAGCCCGCCGTCGCCAGATACACCGGATTCGCCAGCGAGATCGCCGCGCTATGCCTGCCCCCTTCACCATGGCAGCCCGCGCAGTTCTGTTTATACAGAGTCGGAAAGTCGAGCACCTCGTCCGGTCGAGACGCAGCCTCCAGCTTCGGCTTGCCAGGAGCGTTGCTGCAACCAGCAATCGCAAGGCCTAGAGAGCCGGTGAAAAGCGCGAAGGTGAGCGTGCGTACATTCATTCGGGCAGATCTTTTTTGTCTTGTGATTCGTCCGGGTTCTGATTAAAGTCGGCATGGATTCCAGCGCGGACGGCAAATGGCAGAGCCTGAAACTGCGGCGTGCGGATCTTCGCGTGCAGGTTGACCACAAAGCCGCACACCAGGCCATAGAAAATCTGCGAGACGACAAACCAGGGCCAGTCGATTCGATGGTTCAGGATGGGGCTGACAACGCTCAACGATGAATAAATGATTCCGGTGAACAACAGCGGAACTACAAGACCCGATGTGACGATGGGATATCTCGGAAACATCGGCAGCATGGCACCGTAGAGCAGCCCGACCAATAGCGAAGTCAGACCGTGAATTCCGGCAGCCGCCAGCAGCCCCTGCCAATGAAACTGGCTGAGGAAGGCGTCGCTTGCGCCAACCCAACTGACGAATCCTCCGGCCGCCAGCAGATTCGCCGCGTACCAGACGCTGTGGTACCGGATCAGGCTGTAGAGCGTTGCCGGAACGATCATGGCAATCCCACCGGCGATACCGCCTTTGATGCCCGTGGTGATCCGAAACGTCTCGATAGGCAGCATCTTGCGGTGCATCGGACTTACGGGCAGACGTTCGATCAGAGTTCGAGAACTGACGATCTGAACTTCTTTGAACTCAACGGGCACGTCGACGTGATGCTCCACTGGAAAGATTTGTAGAAACCAGCCGACACTACTACAAACAGCGAGCAGCAGCCCGAGCAGGCCAATGAAAATGTTCGTCACGAACCCGGTGCAGAGCAGGGCAATCCCGAACGCCAACACCACGGGCCATACGGTGGGCGATGGAAGATGAACTGTGTCGACTCCGCCGTGTTCCTGATCGTTATGCATGTCTGCTCCCTTTGAACTCGTTACGCGTCGAGTTCATCGTCCAACGATGTAAACCACGAGAAATACGACGACCCAGACTCCATCCACAAAATGCCAATAGAGCGAGAGCACCTCAAGGCGTTCGGTGTGCTTCGAGGTCATCACTCCGCTGAGCGAGAAGAATAGCGCCAACACCAACATCACCAACCCAATAATTACGTGCGTGCCGTGTAGTCCGACGAGCGAATAGAAGGTCGTTCCGAACAGATTGGTCCGGATGGTGAGCCCTTCGTGATAGATCAGGCGATACCACTCATACGCGGTACCGGCCAAAAAGATTCCGCCCAGCAACACCGTCGCAGCCAGCCAGAGGGAACACAGGCTGCGCTTGCCGGCATGGAGAGCGGCAACGGCGAAGTGGATCGTCGCACTACTCGAAAGCAAACAGACTGACCCGAAGATAGGCAGGCTGAGTACATCACGCGGCGTGGGGCCGGTCAGGCTCTTGCCGATGTAGAAGATGTAGGCGACCACAAAGATGATGAAGATCGTTGCCTCGGCCAGAATGAGGCAAGCCATCCCCACAACGCCACGCGAGGGCAGGCTCCAGGGCTCTACAACACTTTGCGGGATCACGGCTGTCTGACTCACGGGCTGCTCCTTTAATTACACCTCACAACGCTTCAACAAGTCAGCGATTCAACTACTCGTAGTGATGGTCTGCATCTTCAGGATGTTTCAGGTCCCACAGCGGGCGGCGGCTATCGACCCTCGGTATGACGGCGAAGTTGTAAGACGACGGTGGCGAAGGAGTCGACCACTCGAGCGTCCAGGCGTCCCATGGATCTGGCCCGGCGATCGGCCCTTTGAAGTACGACGTCACCAGGTTGTAAACAAAGACCAGCGTGGCAATCCCCTGTAGCACCGCACCGGACGACACGAGCAGGTTCCACATCATCCAACCGCGATCCGCCTCGTAGGTATAAATGCGACGCGGCATGCCGAGGATCCCAGGGATATGCATCAGGTCGAAGGTCAGATGGAAGCCGATGAAAAACAGCCAGAAGTGCCAGGTTCCGAGCCGTTCGTTCAGCAGACGGCCGGTCATCTTCGGATACCAGTAGTAGAACGCGGAAAAAACCATGAACAAGATCGCACCCACCAACACATAGTGAAAGTGTGCAATTACGAAGTACGAGCTACCCAGTTGCCAGTCGAAGGGTGCGGCACCCAGCATAATACCGGTGAGGCCGGCGACGAGGAATTGGGCCAGGAAGCCCATCGCGAACTTCATGGAAGCCGTGTAGTGGATCTTGCCTCCCCAGATTGTCCCCAGCCAGTTGAAGACTTTGATCCCCGTGGGCACTGAGATCGCCATGGTGGAGAGAACGAAGAAAGTATTCGCACCTGCCCCCAAGCCTACGGTGAACATGTGGTGCGCCCATACACTCAGGCTCACGAAGCCAATGCCGACCGTCGCTGCAACCACGGCGGGGTATCCGAAGATTGCCTTGCGAGAGAAGACAGGAATAATCTCATTCGCGAAGGCGAATGCCGGCAACACGAGTACGTACACCTCCGGGTGGCCGAAGATCCAGAAGAAGTGCATCCACAGCACAGCGGAGCCGCCGGCCTGCGTATCGAAGAAATGCGACCCGACGTAACGGTCCAGCATCAGCATGATCTGGGCCGCAGTCAGCGGACTGATAGTGACGAAGACCATCATCGACTGGACCAGGTAGACCCAGGGCAACAGGGGCATTCGACTCAACTTCATTCCGGGGCAGCGCATGCAGATCGTCGTGGCGGCGATATTGACTGCCGTGCCGATGCTACCGATGCCGCTCAGCAGAATGGAAAGCGTCCAGTAGTCCGTGCTGTGCCCGGGGGAGAAGGCTCGAGCGGTGAGCGGAGCGTAGGCCCACCAGCCTACGTCCGGTGCGCTGCCCGCACCGTACAGGCCGGACGCGCCAAAGTAGCTGAAGTAAAGCAGCAGCCCGCCAAAAAACGAGATCCAGAAGCTGAAGGCGTTGAGCCTGGGGAACGCCATGTCCCGAGCGCCGATCAGCAGGGGGACGAGATAGTTCCCGAAGCCGAATAAAATCGGCATCCCGACGAAAAAGACCATCGTTGTTCCGTGCATCGTAAACAACTGGTCGAATACCTGAGGCGAAACAAACGTGTTATTTGGAATAGCAAGTTGAATGCGTATGAGGATCGCCTCAAACCCTCCGATGACCATAAAGATCAAAGCAGAACCGATATACATCAATCCGATCTTCTTATGATCGACCGTTGTGAGCCAGTCATGCATTACCTGAAACGGACTGACAGGGGGCGCGCTCGTGGTCGTCTCACTGACGATTGCCGTGACTGGAGTCTGCGCTGCCATGGAGTTCGCCTTTCCCAGCGTTACTTGAGAGTTGCCAGATATGCTGTGACCGCATCCAGATCGTGATCGTTGAGGTGCATCGGCGGCATCAACGCGCCGGGCTTGAAATGTGCAGGATCGGCCACAAAGGCGCGGACATTGGCCGGCGTATTGGGCACGGCTCCTGAAGCTACGGTGTCGCGGCTGGCAACGTGCGTCAGGTCGGGACCAAACCGGCCCGTCGCCACCGTCCCTGCCACCGTGTGACAGCTAATGCAGGAATTTCTCTCGAAGACCCCCCGACCTTCGCTCTCGCTGGCATTCTGCACGGCCTGCTTCTGCTGCTGCGCAATCCATGCAGAGAACTCAGCCGGCGTGTCGGCATAAACGCGCAACAGCATCTTGGCGTGCTGGGTGCCGCAGTACTGCGCGCATTGCCCGAGATACAGTCCCGCAGTGGATGGATCCACCCACATGATATTGATCTTGTTCGGGATCACATCCATCTTGCCCGCCAAGCGAGGAATCCAGAAACTATGATTCGTATCCGCCGACGACATCGTAAGGTAGGTGGGGGTGGGATGCGTCCGGTCACTCACCGGGATATGCAGTTCATTGGCAGTTACCACTCCATACTTCGGGTAGCGGTACTCCCACCAGAACTGATGGCCGATCACCATGACATCCAAAGTCTCTCGAGGCCTGCGAGCATGTTCTGTCGAATAGATGACGCGGGCTGTGGCAAGGAACAGCATCACCACGATAAGGATGGGCACGACGGTCCACGATAGCTCGATCTGATTGCTGCCGTAGATCTGTGGCGGCTCCTGCGCTGCATTGACATCAGAAGGCCGATGGCGAAAGCGGATCAAGGCGTAAAACAGCAAGCCACCCACAATCAAAAAGATGCCGAGGGTAATGCTGAGTACCAGCATCGAAAGGCCGAACGCGGAGCGGGCTGGAGTACCATCGGGCGAGAAAATGCTGGTGGGTCCGTGGACCACGTCAGGGAGTCTTTGAACTGCGAGGACGTACCAGATATCTAGCGCCTTCATTCGTGCTCCATGCTCACGTTCTAAAGTCGAAAGATGATGGATCACCGATGTTAATGCAAATTATTGAAAAGCGCCAACAAGGGGACTTTGGGCGAAGTGCCCCATCGCCCATGGTCAACTCTGCTCGGCATGCGTCGACTCCCGGGAACGGCGGCAAACTCGTTCATTTAAGCTCGCCCACTGTTCGTTTCAGATCTATCTGTTTCAGATCAATTAGGACGCTATCTAGGATGCCTGGAAACGGTTTCCGGTTGCGGATCGACTGCAGCTCGGAGGGCGCCGGTCATGTTACCGAGACCATAACAAAGTAATCTTATCCGAGATCGAACTCACGGATAGTACGGAACACGCTTATGAGAGCCAAGGTTTGATCGATCAACCCACATTCTGGGGAAGTGGAATCATTGGGCAGCTTTGCACTTTTTCCAGAAGCTATTACATGTGTCGAAGCAACCACCACGCGCGTCAACATCACCGACAAACTGAGAAGCTATGCAGTAGCGAAGAAGCTGATCTTACCCGATGTGATTCATCAGCAGAGCCGTTATCTTAATATAACCGTGCTGAGAACTTACAGCAGCCTACCGCATGCGTGAAAGACAGATGAAGCGCTTTCAATCTCCGGAGCAGGCTCAACAATTACTCTCTATCTTCGAGGCGATCAACGCTCCCCTTCGATTACGCCGGCATCTCCTCTTGCCGACCTGTCATCTCCAACTGCTCTGCAAAGCATTTCAACTCTGGAGCTAGACTGCCCTGGCAACTCTCCATCCATAGTTCATTATCTGCACGGCAATCTATTTTTTGCAGTCGAGGTTCACCAGCACTCGGTTAAGTTTACGATGCAGACGTGAAGTTCGCCGCCAACATCCAGTGCAGTGAGGTAAGTCACAGTTTCGCCAGCATCTTAGGCAGCCGGAGGTGAGGACGCCGCCAACCCACTGGGCAGCGTAAATTGAAAGGTCGCACCGCATTCGGAGTTCGAGATGGCCCATAATCGGCCGCCATGCGACTCGATAATCCTCCGACTGATGGACAGTCCCATGCCGGTGCCCTGCGGTTTAGTGGTGAAGAACGCCTCGAAAATATGCTTCATTTCTCCGTGCGGAAGGCCGATTCCCGAATCACTCACCGAGATCAATAGTTGACCATCCTCGGCCCTCTTCGACGTGACGGTCAGTTCACCGTTCGCATCTTTCATTGCTTCTATGCCGTTGAGCATTAGGTTCATTAATACCTGCTGCAGCTGTACGCGATCCGCTGTGATCAGTGGAAGTCCTAGGTCGAGCTCGGTGCGGATTGAAATGGAGGTCCGATTCACCTTGTCGTGCAACAGAACCATCATTTCTCGAATGATTTCGTTTAGATCAAGCAGCTCCCACTCTGATGTATCTCGCCTGTAAAGCGAATGAACCCGGTCGAAAATCTCAGCAGCGCGCCCCACATCCTTAACCATTCTCGATGCAGCCTCGCGCGCTTCTGTGATATCAGGCGTATCACGTTGTAGCCACCGCGCACACGCGCCGGCATTCAAAACGGCGCTGGCGATCGGTTGCTTGATCTCGTGGCCTAGTGAGGCGGCCAATTCCCCCATCATGCTTACGCGGTTGATGTGTGCGAGATCTGCTTCTAGCTGGTGCAATCTCTGGCGCTCTTCTTCTGCGCGCTTGATGTCAGTAATGTCAATGTTCGAACCGATATAGCCCGCGAATTCTCCCACGCCCGTGTATCGCGGAATACCACTTTCAATGATCCAGCGATATTCGCCATCCGCTCGCCTGAGACGATACTCCATTCTGAAAGACTTTCGGTCATGGAACGCAGGCAGGAAGCCATCGAAACACCCTTGCACATCGTCTGGATGCACGCCCTGGATCCAGCCTGTGCCTATTTCCTGCTCCATGGTTCGTCCGGTGAACTCGAGCCACGGCTTGTTGAAATAATTGCAAAGGCCATCGGTTCCGGTCATCCAAATCAACACCGGTGCCGTGTCGGCCATTGCCTGGAACCGAGCCTCGCTTTCCCGCAGTCGTTCTTCAGCGCGTTTCCTCTCTGTGATGTCGCGGTATAGAGCGTAATTCACGACCTCGCCGGACGTCGTACTGATCGTAATGGCGAGAAGGGAGACGTAAATCTCACTCCCATCCTTGCGCCTTCGAATGGTTTCGCCCTCCACTCGCCCGCCGTTTTTGAGTTGATTTGTGTATTCTCGGGCGCTCTCAACCAGCGCCTCAGGAACGATGAGATCGTTAATGGGGCGCTGCAAAACTTCATCCGGCTCATAACCGAACATGCGTGTGAATTCCTTGTTGACGCAAACAATGCGGTCGTCCGTGTTTAGGACAGCGGCCGCTTCCGGCGCCTGCTCAAACAATTCATCCAACCAAGGAGGCTGCTTCTGGACTTCGTCTTTTGTTTGTTTCAGCTCTTCGTCGACCCGCTCGTAACTCTCATGAACGCTGGATCGCGAGGGTCTCATCG
The DNA here is from genome assembly GCA_025462645.1 of Edaphobacter sp. Classification (GTDB taxonomy): domain Bacteria; phylum Acidobacteriota; class Terriglobia; order Terriglobales; family Acidobacteriaceae; genus Edaphobacter. The sequence continues at coordinate 32,492 of JAOAPB010000093.1, forward strand.
GGTGTCCTCCTACAGTGATCGCGGCTCCTAAGCTCCGAGGCAGAGCTGAAGACATGACGTCGTTCAATCAAGTGAGGCGCTGCATTGACCAATTACAGCGATGAGCGTATGGTACCGCAAACTCGGATTCGTTTCCAATTCCAGAAGCGAAATCCCACTGCAAGTTGCAGCAACTGGCAATTTGAAATGGTACTTTAAGACGAAGCAACCACGACAACTGGGATTACAACGCAACTACGGTGTCGGTGCTGATCGACGTCAAGCGCGATAGTAACCCTAAGCCGTTTCTCAAATCGATCAACCATAAACTTTAGCGACTACCGTCTAGAGATCGGTCGACTTACGTCCAGCCCCGCGTGCGCTTAGAGCGCATCGAGCACCACCCGTTTCGCCTTCATTCGAAGGTGACTTTAATGCCTGAGCATCTGTCGCGCCAATGTCCCCAACCTCACCGATGCCTTTTCGCTCCCCGCCCCCGGCATCATTGGCAACAGTGGTCGTAACACGCTTCGGGGTCCGCACACGAACGTCTTCGATGCTGCGCTCCTACGCGAGTTCCCCATCCACGAAAAAGCCAACATCGAGTTTCGTTGGGAGGTCTTCAATGTCAGCAACACACCTCTATTTGGTCAACCCAACAACAACTTTTCCAGCGGCGCAGCCGGCCAGATCACCTCGCTTTCAGGTGACCCCCGCATGATGCAGTTCGCCCTCCGTCTCTCCTATTAGCAGTCCCCACCGACCGAGGCTGGATGCTGCGTCTTCAGTCCAGCCATTCAGTTGGTCATTCGCTTTTCCTGATTGCAACGTCATGTCCACAATAGAGTTTTCCGACGTCGCGTAACGACATGGGTGGGCGCCAGAATGTCAGTCGGCGTTCACCTATATGTCCGCTGAGGAATTTACGGCTGAAGTCTCAGTTGGAACAATCAGGGCTTAGGACTCATCCAAGGGACCGCTATTTTAGGTTAACTGCAGTACGCAGCCATGACTTCGCTCATCGCAAGGGAGTTCCGGTACTTATCCGGATCAGCCCGCGTAAACGAGTGCTCAATGAACGAATTGCCGTGTTTGCACCAGTTGACCTTGAACTTCCCGCTTGCGCGTCATCTGCTGCGGATCGTCGAAACACCTCTCCACTGCCGCACGTCTGTGACCACACTGTCACGCCATGAGCTGTATCAACGCTATAGATATAGATAGTTCGGGAATTTGCGTTTTCAACATAGTTCAACTGCATCGAACATAACTCATTTCTGGCGATTGATAGAGTCTTCAACGGCCGTCCGATGGCGAAGAATCGCGGCATTCAGATGAGCCTGCATTGCGGCGCGAGCCTGTTCTGACTCCCTTTTGATCACTGCATGAAGAATCGATTTATGCTCCTTTACGGAGAGAGGCATCGCTTGCGGTAGCTGAAGAACCTTCGCGACTCCTCGCTCCAGCTGTCCTCTTATGACTCCTACCAGATCGAGGATGAGCTTGTTGTTAGACACTCTGGCCAAGCTGAGATGAAACTCAAGATCGAGTGCAGCGAAACGCTTGGCGTTTCCAACAGCATCTTCCATCTTGGCCACGAGATCCCGTAGTTTTTTCACATCGGCTTCTCGCGCGTTGCGCGCGGCACTGGCAGCAGTAACCCCTTCAAGAGCAATCCGTACCTCCATTAGATCTTCAATATTGTGCCGTTCTGTGCTCATGCGCCAATGCAGTACGGTCTCCATAAATTTGGAACCATCCATTGCGACTGACGTACCCTCACCTGCGCGAGCGGTGAGTACCCCCATAATGGACAGGCATCGGAGCGCCTCGCGTAGCGAGGATCGGCTGGCCGCAAACTTCACGCACAATTCCCTCTCCGTAGGCAAACGCTGGCCTGCGTTCAAATCGCCATTGGAGATAAGAGAGATAATCTGCTGCACTATATCGTCGCTAATAGAACTCTTGCGGATCGGTCTTACTTTAAGACGCATGTTCTCTTCTCGTTGCCTTTTCTTGCCTTAGCTCATCGCTTCAAACCTTCTCCACAATACATCATGAGTCGCACTTCAATTTATACCTTGACTCTGGTATGACAATATGACACAGTTCAAATACTTTATTTCACAACAATGGCATGTTATTCGCGCTGTCGTAGCGAGACTCTGTTTTCTCAAGGAGCGTTTCAAGTGGCAAAAGTAGGTTTTTGGAGCCTTGTGTTTATGAGAAAACCCACGGCCAAGCATCTCGTTGATGCAGGTCATAGCGTGACAGTGTGGTCACACAACTCGGAGAAGACCAATCGCTTTGCTAAGAAACATGGCTGCGCACTGGGTAGAACTCCGGCGAATGTGGCACAAAAGAGCCAGATTAGCTTCCTTTGTATGGGCGATACCCCCATGCCTCGCGAAGCGATTCTCGGTGAAGCGGGGCTAACCCAAGAGGATATTGCATTCTGCCATGTGCGAACCGCGAAGAACGGCAAGGCGTAAGGCCGCAAAATTGAAGCCCCAAAAAACGCTGTCGAATCGGAGATAAATATGTACAAGAAACTTCTCCCAGCAGTCTTCGCAACCGCCGCACTGTTCACGTGGATGGCTTCTCCCTATCTGTACGCCCAAAGCACGACCGCATCTTTGCTTGGTGTTGTGCGTGATCCCAGCGGCTCCGTCGTTCCGGGTGCAGAGGTGGTTGCGACGAACACACAGACCTCCTTCACGCGCACGAGTCAAACAGACGGACAAGGCAGCTATCTGTTTACGAATCTACCAATCGGACCGTACCAATTGAAGGTGATGATGTCCGGTTTTGCAACCTTCGTGCAGATAGGTATTACGCTGGTGGTCAACCAGAATGGGAGGGTCGATGCGGCCCTTGTGCTTGGCTCGACTTCGCAGACGGTACAAGTGGACGCGCAGGCCTCTGGCGTGGATACTCACTCATCCACGATGGGAGAGCTGGTGAGCCGCGAGCGAATCCAGGAGCTTCCCCTCAATGGCCGCAATGCGCTCACGCTTGCAGCTGTGGTGCCCGGCGTAACGAACATCATTAATCCTCCCACTGTGCAGACACAAAGCCGCGCGGGCGCAGGGATCACCGTGGCCGGGGGGCGTGACACACAAAACGAGTTTCGCTTTGACGGCGCCTCATGGAAGAACATCACGCAGAATACTTCTTTGAACCTGCCCAATCCGGATGCGTTGCAGGAGTTTCAAATCTTTACCAGCAGCCCCAGCGCAGAGTACGGACGAAACTCCGGCGGTATCTTTATCGCAGTAACGCGCTCCGGAACCAACAAGTTTCATGGCTCCGTGTATGACTACTTCCGCAATACTGTATTGAACGCACGCAACTACTTCACGCGATTTCCAACACAAAAGCCTTCTCTCAAGCAAAATCAGTTTGGCGGAACATTCGGCGGACCGATTCTGCACGATAAGCTTTTCGTCTTCGGCTCATACCAGGGGACACGCATACGGCAATCGCAGATACTCTCCCCAGCGTTTATCCCGACCGCGGCACAACGCAATGGATTTTTTGGATCTTCCACTGTGCTCAAGAACCCCATTCACGGGGGCGTCTATCCAGGTGGACAGGTCGACCCTGCCGACTTCGACCCGGTTGCCGTGAATCTGATGAACCAGTTCATTCCAACCTCGCAAACCGGAGGTGGCATCGTGCAATTGGTCTCCAGCCCCACGAATGACAATCAATATGTTGTAAGGGGCGATTACAACCTCACATCCAAAGACTTCTTCTTTATTCGATATTTTCGGGATAACGGAACACTCTCAAGCCAGGCCGGGACAATCTCGCCTTATGCGCCAAGCGATACGAGTCTGAACCTGCAAAACTGGGCATCGCAGGTAACTCACACGTTCAGTCCCTCTCTTTTGAATGAGCTTCGTCTCGGAGTCAGCCGCGTCGACTCGAATGTTTCGCAAAAAGACAATCGGCAACTCTCGGGCTTCGGCGCGAACTTCCCCGGCGTTGTCACGCCGCAATTACCCAACCTTAATATCAGCGGTTTCGTTAACCTGAACACGACCGATCTGTTCAACGAGCACAACAATATCTATCAGTTGGGCGACACTATCCGTTGGAGCCGGGCCAAGCATTCGATCAGCATCGGTGGAGAGATTGAGCGGCTCGAGCTATATAACTTTGGCTCTTCAGGAAATAACGGCACCTTTACCTTCGATGGAACGCAGACGGGAAATGCCTTTGCTGACTTCCTTATTGGACGCCCAGTGCGCCTATTGCAGGCCAGCCCATATCATCGCAATGCGAAGACATGGGATGGCTATATCTTCGCCCAGGATGACTTCCGCGTCTCAACCCGTCTTACACTCAACGTCGGCATCCGCTATTCCATCTTCCAGCCCTTTGGTATTACGGGAAACCGCACAAATACCTTTCGCGCTCACCAGAAAAGCGTTGTGAATCCTAGCGCGCCATTGGGCATGGTCTTTCCGGGTGATTCGGGAATTCAAAACGGCCTTGTCCCTACGGACTACAACAACATCGCGCCACGCGTCGGCATCGCGTTTGATCCGAAGGGAGATGGACGTATGAGCGTACGTCTAGCCTATGGCATCTTCTTCGAGGATCTGCGCTCAGACGTCTTCACTTACGCCGCGGTGAATCAACCATTTGTAATCTCGAATACGGTCAACACCCCAAGAAGCCTTAAGGATCCTTACGCCGGAACTGTCAATCCGTTTCCTTATGTCTACTCACCGGCAACATCCAAATTTACTTTTCCAATGAGCCTCTTCACCATACCATCGCCTACGTTGAATGCTCCCTATGTGCACAACTTCAGCGCCTCCATCCAGCAGCAACTTCCCGGAGGCATGCAATTCAACATCGGTTACGTGGGCAAACTGGAGCATGGACTGATCCGTATGCTGCAGGCAAACCCAGCGGTATACACCGGACCGTCTTCCACTCTCGCTAATACTGACTCCCGCCGCCCTCTTCTCCCCGGCGTCTATGGCAGCGTTCGTCAACTTTGTACCTGCTCCAACGCCACTTATCATTCGCTGCAGGCATCACTCTCCAAGCGCTATAACAACGGCCTGACGTTCATGACTGCCTACACATTCGGCAAACTTCTGGATGCCTACTCCGCAACCAATTTGGGACAGACGCCCCAAGACCCTGCAAATCCGGGAGCCGATCGCGGACGTTCAGACTTCGATCGCCGGCATGTCTTCGCTGGCTCCATCGTGTACCAGATTCCGTTTTACAAGGACGCGACCTCAGTCTTGCGGCTCGTACTCTCCAACTGGGCGATCAACAGCCTCATTCAGATCTCCAGCGGCAATCCCTTTACGGTGATTACCGGACGCGATGCCTCACTTACTGGAGTGAACTTCGATCGTCCCAACGTAACAGGAACTCCATATCGCGCCTCCTACGTCAATAAGACCGATAAGATATCGCGATACTTCAACACCTCTGCTTTCACAGCCAATCTACCGGGTAGGTACGGGAACTCAGGTCGGAATACATTATCAGGGCCTGGTCTTGCGAACGTAAATCTCTCCCTCGTCCGAAGCTTCCCGATCACTGAGCACTTCGGTACAGTGCAGTTCCGGGCAGAGTTCTTCAATGCCCTGAATCATGCAAACTTTGGTCAGCCCGACGGCAACCTCAGTAATGCATCCACGTCGTTCGGTAAGATCACAACGGCTAGCGATCCACGCATTATGCAATTTGCCCTTCGCTATCAGTTCTAGTTGATTGCACCGGGACTTTCTCCAGCGGAGAGCGTCCCGGTTCAGAAGCTCCTGATCCTTTTTCTTTTCTCAAAGCCCTTTCGGAGTGACGTCATGATGACTCGCAGAGATTTTCTACAAACAACTGCTGCAACCGCCTTTGCCATGACTTCACCGGGAGGCGCCGCACCCCTGGTCTCCGGTGATTCCGAGTGGTTTGATCGTCCCATGCGCTGGGCACAGTTGAACCTAACGGAGGACGATCCAGCAAAGATGGATCGTGCCTTCTGGCTCGACTATTTCAAGCGGATTCATGCTGACGGAGCCTGCCTGTCTGCAGGTGGAGTCGTCGCCTTCTATCCAACAAAGATCAAATACCACCATCGCAGCAAGTGGCTCGATGGAAACGAAAACTTTTATGCCGAAATGGTGGAAGGTTGTCGCAAGCAGAATATCGTCGTGCTCGCGCGCACAGATCCGCATGCAACGTATCAGGACGTCTACGAAGCACATCCTGACTGGATCTCCGTGGATGCGAACGGCAAGAAACGCCCACACCCGGATTACCCCGACATGTGGCTTACTTGCACGCTCGGTCCTTACAACTTCGACTTCATGACCGATGTGACCCGCGAGATTGTGGAGATGTATAACGTCGGCGGCATCTTCTCCAACCGCTGGACCGGCAATGGCATGTGCTATTGCGAGCACTGCATTCGCAATTTCCGCGAGGCCTACCACGAAGATCTCCCACGCGATCACGATCCGCGTAATCCGGTTTACCGTCACTACCTGATGTGGGAACAGGCACGTCGCTTCGAGCTATGGAGCCTTTGGGACACTGAGATCCGTAAGGCTCGACCCGATGCACGCTACATTGCGAACTCAGGTGGTGGAGCGCTGAGTGGCCTGGACATGAAGAAGGTGGGGGAGCTGGCACCGACTCTCTTCGCTGATCGTCAATGTCGGGAGCGGGTGATGGTGCCGTGGGCCAATGGCAAGAACGGCAAAGAGTATCGCTCCACAATGGGCAACAAAGCAATTGGCGGCATCTTCAACGTTGGTATTGTCTCCCCATACCGCTGGCTTAACTCAACCAAGAGCCCTTCTGAGACCCGTATTTGGGTACAGGACGGAGTCGCGAATGGCCTGCGGCCCTGGTTCAACATGGTCTCCGGCCAGTTGCATGATCGCCGCGGTCTCAAAGTTATTGAAGATCTTTATGTCTGGCATTACAAGAACGAGCGCTATCTGCGCAATACCGCTCCAATTGCACGCGTCGGCATGGTGTATTCACAGCAGACAGCAGAGTTTTATGCCGGCGGGGCTGACGCGCGCCGGCTCGTAGAAGATCCTCAGCTCGGCTTTTACCAAGCACTCATAGAAGCACGTATTCCGTTCGAGATGGTTCATGACCGCATGCTCAGCACGGCAAATATCGACCGCTTCAAGACTCTTATTCTGCCTAATATTGCAGCGCTTTCTGAAGAGCAATGCCAGCAGCTGCGCGACTTCGTTCGCCGCGGCGGAAGCATTGTCGCCACCTACGAGACGTCGCTTTGCGATGAGCAGGGCGATATGAGAAAAGACTTCGGTCTCGCCGACCTCTTCGGCGCGTCTTTCGTCTCACGAGTCAACACCAAGACTCCTCTGCAAAATACCTACCTGTATCCCCAAAAACAAAACCCTCTCTACAGCACGCTGCTGCGTGGTATGGAAGACGCGGAGACGCTCATTGGAGGCACCTGGCAATTGAACGTCACACCACACAGCGAAGCGGCTCAGCAGCCTCTTTCGAGGATTCCTGCAGTTGCCAATCTTCCGATGGAAAAGACTTTCTGGACGGTGGAAAAGACTGAGATGCCCGATGTTTTCATGAACCAAGTTGGGGCAGGCCGGGTAGTCTACTTCCCGTGGGATATCGATCGTGTCTATTGGGATGTCATGGCATATGATCACGCCCGACTGCTTCTGAATGCGATTGCATGGGCAACCAACGAGCCTTCGCCTCTGCGTGTAACCGGACAGGGCATGTTCGATGCGACTGCATGGATGCAGAAGAACTCCATGACAGTGCATCTTGTGAATTTCACCAACCCCATGGCCATGCGCCCCCAGATACATGAGCTTATCCCCTCACCGCCTCAGTCCGTCGAGGTGGAGATACCCAAAGGGAAGAGTATTGCGCATGTCCACACACTGATGAAAGAGGGGGAGATACCTCACACTCTCACCGCTAATACACTCAAATTTCGAATTCCCTCGGTATTAGACTATGAAGTGATTGCGATTGATTTTGCCTGAATAAGCGGCGACATGGAGAAACGACGATGCGAAAACCATCCTTACTCGCCGTGGCCATCGGCATAATCCCCTTCATTGGGATGTGTTTTTCCGTGGAGTGGTGGGACCGTGTTTCCCCCATGGTCTTCGGTCTGCCCTTCAATCTATTTTGGTTGATTCTGTGGATCCTGTTGAGCAGCGGATGTATGGCCTTAGCCAATCGCATAGAAGAGCGCCGCAAGAAAGATCAGCCCCTATGAAGCCCAGCGCGGTTGCCATTAGCGTTATCTTTTTTATTGTTTTCGTAGGCAGTGTGGTCGGCTTCCGCGCAGGTGCCGGTCGCAAGATGAATCTAGAAGAATGGTCGATTGCTGGCCGCAGCTTTGGCTTGCTCTTCATGTGGTTGCTCATGGCAGGCGAAATCTATACGACCTTCGCCTTTCTCGGTGCAAGCGGATGGGCTTACTCTCGTGGCGGTCCTGCACTGTATATCATGGCCTACATCACGCTGGGCTACGTCATTTCGTTCTATATCCTGCCCTACATCTGGGAGCTTGGTCGCCGCCATGGTCTACAGACGCAGGCTGACTTCTTCGAGAAGCGCTACAGCAGCAAGGGCCTGGCACTTTTGGTATCGCTTGTCGGTGTCCTCTTTGTCATTCCCTACCTGCAGATTCAGCTTACCGGTCTTGGCATCATCGTCCAGGTTGCCAGCTTTGACCAGATCCAACGCAGCACATCTATGCTCATAGCCGTCTGCCTAGTTGCACTTTTTGTATTCTTCGGCGGTATGCGCGCTGTCGCGTGGGTAAGTGTCCTCAAGGACTTTCTGATGATTCTTGCCGCGCTCTCCATTGGTATCTACGTTCCCGTACATTATTTTGGCGGAGTAGGTCCGCTCTTCCACACCCTATCCACGACGCATCCCGCTCATCTGGTGATGCCCGGCGCGACCAAGACGATGGGCCACCTATGGTTTATCTCGACGGTTATCCTTAGCGCGTGCGGTTTCTATATGTGGCCACATACCTTTGGTGCAGCCTTCACGGCTAAAAGCGGTTCCATTCTCCGTCGAAACGCAATCGTCACACCTCTCTATACCATCAGCCTTGTCTTCATCCTGATCGCAGGCTTTGCAGCGGTGCTGGTCGTCCCGGGATTAGTTAATGGGGATATGTCGTTGCTCATGCTCGCGCGCAAGAGCTTCCCGCCTTGGTTCCTCGGGGTCATCGGAGGAGCCGGCGCGCTTACTGCGATGGTGCCCGCCGCCATCATTATCCTTACAGCTTCCACACTCTTTGCAAAAAATGTCTTTCGCCCTATATTTGCACCACAAATGTCTGAAGACAACGTATCAAAACTCGCAAAAGCCATGGTTCTTGTACTTGCATTGACGAGCTTTAGCCTCGCATTGCATAGTTCGAGCACATTGGTTGCGCTTCTTCTTTTGGGCTATGCTGGGGTCACCCAGTTCTTTCCAGGTGTCGTTTTAGGCCTTTTTTGGCCACGCGTAAACGCAATCGGAGTTACAACCGGACTCGTCGCAGGACTGGCAACCCTCGCCACGCTTATGCTCTCGCACCGCGATCCCTTCCATGGTGTCAACGTGGGCTTTCTTGCACTAGCTCTTAATTCCGCAATAACGGTCTTTGTAAGTCTTGCCACTCCCATGCAAACCAACCCGCTTCCGCTGTCAACAGACTGAGAGCAAGAGTTTTCATAACAAAGTTTGAAGTTAGATAGCCTCCAGGCTAGACTCTAGTGGGCTGGGATATTGCCGGGATCGACTCCACAGCACTCTAAAGACGCCCCTCAGGTGCTATACACGTTCGGGAACTCCAGCTACGACTTGCTCTGCGAGTTGCACTACCAGAACGGGGACATCGGAACAATCATTGTCTATGCTGCTCAGTGGTCCGTAAGAAATCAGTTAATGTTTACCGATAGAACTGGCTCGTGATCCATCCTGAGCCTCGATCGGTGATAATAGGGCGAGTCATCATCCAGACAGGTCCAACTATTTTATTTCCATCGTTCGGGCTAGTGATCAGCGATCCGGAACAATGACTAAAGGGTAAAGTAGCCGTTAGCGTACTATTCTTGGCGTTTGGTGTGGTGACCCTTTCTGGGCGTAAGACTGCTTGGAAAGAAGCTAGACTTATGGCATGTTATATACAACAAAACCGCCTATTTTTTTGATAATGCAATTTCTGTATAGTGCAATTTAATTGATCAGCGGGAAGCTCTAAATCGCGCTAGCGATGGCTGAAAATGAACCGCCGCGCACGACGGGTCCTCTAGCCATTTCAGTGCCTGACCCTAACCGAGCAACTGCGCTAGTTGCACCAGAGTTCTTGCGACTCGCTTAGATCTCGATCCGGGAGAAAGAATAGGCACCCATCACGAGGAAGACGGCCGTCATGCAACCTAGGTAGAAGATATCCAGTAAATAGCTGAAATGCCATAACCCCACTAGCGTTCCCCGCAGCCCGTCCACTCCATACGACACTGGATTGATGATCGTAATCAGACTCAAGATCTTGGGTAACCGGCTTAGAGGATAGAACGCGCCGGAAAGAAAGGTCATAGGCATCAGTAAACAATTCACCATGAGCTGAAAACCCTGCATATCTTTGATCACTGAGCCCATTGTAGTACCCAGAGCCGCGAAAGAAATGGCGATCATGGCAATGAAGACGAATGCCGATAGGGCGGCAATCCAGTGTTGTGGTCGAAAACCAGCGACGATGCATATCAGCAGGATCAATACGCCTTGAACCATGCCTACTGTTGCTCCGCCCAGAGTGCGTCCTATCATGACATAGAGACGGGGTACCGGTGCAACCAGCGTTGCCTTTAAGAATCCGAATTGGCGATCCCAGAGCATAGCAATGCCCGAGAGTACCGCGCTGAGGAGCACTGTCATCCCGATCATGCCCGGCGCCAAGAACTGCAGGTAGCTTCCGTGTCCAGCCTGTTCAAAAACAGGGCTGAAGCCGAAGCCAAAAGCCAACAGAAAAAATGTGGGTTGAGCTAGCGAGACTGCGACCTGCAACGGCGAGCGAAAGTAGCGCTTGAGTTCCCGCAGCCATAATATGTAAATCGCATTCATCTGCTAACTCCTCCACATCTGGGTAAGTTGTTGTAGCTGGTCAGATGAGTTTGCGCTCTCATCGCGTAAGGAAGAGCCCGTAAAAACCAGAAATGCGTCTTCAAGAGAATCGGTGTTCGTCCGTGCCTTCAACTGGGTTGCTGTACCTTGTGTGATCAATTGTCCGTGATCCATGATGGCGATTCGATGAGCGACACGATCGACTTCGTCCATGTGATGCGTGGTTAAGAAGATTGTCGTGTTCTCGGTTTTGTTCAAATGCTTTACGTGTGTCCAGAGTTGGTTTCGACTCTGTGGATCGAGACCCAATGTTGGCTCGTCGAGGAAAAGAATCTTTGGACTATGCAACAGTCCGCGGGCAATCTCCAGCCGGCGTTTCATGCCACCGGAAAACTGCTTCACATAATCGCTGCGCCGGTCCCAGAGTTCAAAGGTCTGGAGCAGTTGCTCGATACGCTCGGCGCGTATTTTTCTTGGCACGTTATAAAGAACTCCATGCAACTCCATGTTCTCGAATGCTGTTTGTTCTATATCTAGGCTAGGATCCTGAAAAACGATTCCAAACTTCCTCCGTGCCGCGATCTGATGGTGAGCAGGATTTAGTCCGTCCAACTCGATTGTGCCGCTGGTCGGACGAAGTATCGTCGTCAACATTTTGATGGTAGTCGTTTTTCCTGCGCCGTTCGGACCAAGAAAAGCAAAGATCTCTCCCTGCGCTACATCGAAGGAAATGCCCTTTACCGCGGTGAAAGAACCGAAGGTCTTCGTCAGATTGTCTACACGAATCATGTCTTAATAGCGCCTTAGTTGTGATTGAAGTTAGTCTGCGACTGCAGCGAGCATGAGGGATGGGTCGCCGCCACAGCTGTCCGCCTGTATGACCTCGGACTGCAGCACGGCCATGAATTCTCGCTTGAACGCCTCCGCCTGACCGCGCCTCATACACTTCTCGTCAGCTACGAAATAGAAGCGCATCTCCCCATTGATCACATAGGGCACTAGTCCCAGCAGCTTTGTTTTAAAAGAATGTATGTACACCCGGAAGTCTTTTACCTGGATCGGGGCTCCGCCGTCGAGGAGCACAATGTCGCCAAGATTGGATAGCGCGAAGCCGTCCAACCTGTCGCTAGTTTTCAATGTTTCAAGCAGCCGCACGATCGACTGAGCCTGCCCATTGGACAGTGGGCGAAGCATTTCAAAGAAATGAAAGCGATCGGGAATCTTGAGCAGTTCCTGATCGATCAGCCCGCGCATCTCTTTATGGATCGCACGTGCCCTCTCCCAGAATTTCATGTTCGGTGCTTGTTCGGTGCCCACCTTGAACCCTCCTCCGCCAAAGAACAGCATGTCATTTTTGAGTGCGGCAAAGCGCCTTCTCCGAGGGTCTATTTGATTAGCGATCCACTTCGGAAATTTTTCCTTCAATACGCCGAACAGGGCACGTTCCACTATGACCAGGAGGGCGGCATGAACGACGACGCCTTCGGCCTTGCAGCGTTTCTTTAGCGCGGCCAACAGTGCTCGGTCGGCTTTCCATTCCAGATGGTGTTCGTTGTTGTCTGGCGCTCGGCGTGAGTTCGGAATTAGTAGCAGCAGTCCATTTAACAGGAACGCCTTTAGCTTGCGCTTCCACGGTTGTGGAGGTTGGTAATCGCCGATAATGTCCTGCGTGGTGACTGGTTCATAGGGGATCAGGGCCTCGTCAGAGTGGAGCGACCGCAATACTTCCCTGGCAATGATAATTATGCTCATGCCGTCGCAGATGCGATGTGAGGTTGTGAGCAGCAGATCACTATCTCGATCGGACCGTAGCCAGACTGCGCGCAACTGGGGCAGATCATATGCAAATTCGGTAGTCAGCTCAGCTTGGCATTCACGCCAATAGTCGCCGTCAGCACCGCGCGGAACAACTCGCAGCGGAATCTCCGGCGCACTGTTCTCTTCGTAGTATAGGCCGTCCCGTTCCTCTCGAATGAGCGCGCGCAGTGCCGGATGCTTGTGCTGCAAGCGCGAGAGCGCCGAACGTAACTGATCCAGGCTGAAAGTACCTTCCAACCTCACGACGCAACCGAAATTGCCGTCGAGGATATGCTCGATGTTGGACAGCTTCCGTCTCATGTTATTTTCCTACTCCTGTATCCACACTGAACCATTCGTCATAGGTATTTATTCGGTCGCTGCAGTGAGTATGTGAGAAACATTGTTGACACGGTCGTCCCCTTTTAAAACCTCGTGCTCCAGCAGGTCCATAAACTCTCTCCTAAGCGTTTCCGCCGGGCAGCGGTTCACCCACTTCTCGTCACTCACGTAGTAGAAGCGCATGTCCCCGTTGACCGAATAAGGAATCAGACCTAACATTCTGTAGGTAAACGAATGTACGTACAGGCCCAGATCTTTCAGCCGAAACGGAGCATCGCTGTCGCTAATCACAACGTTGCCGAGATTGGACAGCCCGAAGCCGTTCCAGTTGCCATTGAATTTCAACTTGTCGCCCATCTGCATGATCCAATCGAGCAGCCGCACGAGCAACTGGGTCTGTCCGCTCGTTAAGGGGCGAAGCTTTTCGAGGAAATAGAAGCGTCCTGGAATGTCGAGTATTTCCTGTTCTATTTTCCTTTGTATCTCATCGTTGATCACTCGTGCTCTCGCCCAGAATTCGACCTCCGGTGACTGCGTATTTATCTTGAAGTTTCCCGCGCCAGAGAATACCGTGTCACTCTTCAGTACGACGAAGCGGCCTCTTCGTAAGTCCATCGGACTTAGTATCCACCTCGGAAACATCTTCCTCCCAAACACAGCGAACAAGGCGCGTTCCAGCGTGACCGTCAGGGCGGCATGAATAGAGACGCCTTCCGCCTTGCAGCGCTGCCTCAGTGCGTCCGACATCACACGGTCGGCCTTCCATTCAGCATGATGTTCCTTATTTGTCGGCGCACGACGCGAGCTTGGGATTAGTCGCAGCAGGCCATTCATCAGGAGCAACGCCAGCTTGTTCCTCCAAGGTTGTGGAGGATGGAAGTCGCCGATAAGATCCCGCGTAGTGATCGGCGCATAAGGGGTCAGTTCTTCCTCGGTGTGGAGCGACCGCAATACCTCTCTGACTAGAGTGAACATACTCATGGCATCACAGATGCGGTGCGAGGCCGTCAGCAACAGATCACTCTCCAACTCCGACTGCAGCCAGACCGCGCGCAGGAGAGGTTGGTCATAGCCAAGGACGGCAGTCAACTCGATCTGGCACTCGCGCCGGCAGTCCTCTTCAGACATGCGCGGGACGATCCGCAGCGGGATCTTCGGCGCACAATCCGCTTCGTAGTACAGCCCGTCCGATCCTTTACGAATCAGAGCGCGCAATGCCGGGTGCTTGCGTTGTACGCACGCGAGCGCGGAGCGAAGCCGGTCCAGGTTGAAGCTACCCTCTAACCTGACAAACCAGACCAAATTACTGTCGGCCATTTGCTCAATGATGGATAATCTCTGTCTTATGACCCTGCCTCCTGTAGCTGTATCCACAGTGCGTTGGTTGTAATTGATATCATTCCGCGACTCCGGCGAGCATGCGAGAAACGTCTCTGACACTCTCGTCCGTCGATATGACCTGGCGTTGCAGCAGGTCCATGAACTCTCGCTTGAGCCCGGCGGCCTGGCTGCGACTCAGACATTTCTCATCACCCAGACAGCAAAAACGCATCTCCCCATTGAGCGTGTAGGTAATCAGGCAGAGCAGCCTGACGTTGAAGGAATGCATGTAAAGGCGCAGGTCTTTCACGTGAAATGGGGCGTCGCTGTCGTTGATTACGATGTTGCCGAGATTGGACAATGCGAAGCGGTTCCAGCTGCCATTCAATCTCAACGCGTCACCAAGGCGCACAATCGATTTGACCTGTCCACTCCTGAGGGGAAAGAGCGACTCTTGAAAGTGGTAACGACTGGGAATATCGAGCATTTCCTGCTCGACCTGCCTATTTATCTCTTGATTGATTGCGCGAGCTTTCTCCCAGAATTCCATGTCCGGTGTCTGTCCGGTACGCACCTTAAAGCTTCCACCGCCAAAGAACACCATGTCGCTCTTCAGCACACCCAAACGCCCTCGCCTTGCATCAATCGGACTTTCGATCCATTCTGGCGACTTCTCTTTTCCGAAGATCGTCAACAGGGCACGATCCAGTGCGACCTCTAGAGCAGCATGAACAGAGACACCTTCAATCTTGCAGCGCTGTTTCAGCGCGTCCAATAGTGCCCGGTCGCCTACCCACTCCAGGTGGTGCTCTTTGTTTTCTAAAGTTCGGCGCGAGTCCGGAACCAGCTGTAGTAGGCCATTCAACAAAAGCATCATCAGTTTGCGCTTCCACGGTTGCGGAGGCTGATAGCCGCCGATAATATCCCGTGTGGTAATAGGTGCATAAGGGATCAGTTCCTCATTGCTGTGGAGCGACCGTAGTATTTCTCTCACAATGGTGAGCATGCTCATGCCGTCGCAGATGCTGTGTGAGGTTGTAATTAGAAGATCGCTCTCCAACTCCGAAGGCAACCAGACCGCGCGCAGCTGCGGCTGGTCATATGCGAAAACGGTAGTTAGCTCCGTACAGCACTCACGCCGGTAGTCGTTTTCAGCCATGCGTGGTACGACCCGCAGCGGAATCTCTGGTGCACTGTCGTCCTCGTAGTACAAGCCATCTGCTTCCTTGCGAACCAGAACGCGCAGCGCCGGATGTTTTCGCTGCACGCGTATGAGAGCCGATCGAAGTTTGTCCGGGCTGAAGCTGCCTTCGAGCCGCACCATATAGACGATATTGGCGTCGATCATTTGCTCGACGGCTGACAGTTTCCGTTTCATACCCCGGCTCCTGTGACGGTCACTGACGAACTCCTGTCAGTGGCAACTGACTTGCCTCCAGACTTTTTACAGAAGCTGGATAGGTGCGGATGCCGATGTTCAAACGTGCCGAGCAAACCAAACACCCCGTCCAGATAGCCACAGCCAATTGCAGTGATTTTTTTTAACTTCTCCGGCTCGAACCGCAGCACGCAGAATGCCTGATGAGCTGCTAGAAAACCGCTTAACCAGTGCAGTCCCCATATATGTCGGTATAGGTGCAGACAGTGCACCGCATTGCGCGCACCGTAATAACGCCGCCACGCCGCATGATTGGTGGTGTATAACTTGCCGTGCCGTTCGATCTTCCCGGTGGTCTGCTGCATTGTCACTGCAGCATTCATGTAAACCGGTACGTTCTGGCTCACCGCACGCAGGCTGTATTCAATATCGATGTACTCAATAAAATAGTCTTCCCTGAAAGCGCCGAGCTTGCGATAGGCAGCGGCGGAGATCGCCGAACCTGAGGAGATGATGCACAGGGTGGAAAACAATCCTTCGTTACGGTCATCGATGCGCAAACGTTTAGGGAAGCGCTCTCCAGGTGGGAGCACCGGCATACACGTCTGTAGATTGATCTCGTAGATCTTCGGACCGATTAAGAACATGTCTGTGCCGATCTCAGTACAAGCCTTCATCATCTTGCCGAAGAACGATGAGTGAATATCCGAATCTTGGTCAAGCAGGAAAATCACGTCGCATTGCTGGGCCAGTAAAGCTTCGACACCCTTGTTGTAGGCGCCGGCTAGTCCGCCCTCATTGCGATTGAAGATAACCTGCATTCCTTGTTCGCGCAGACATTCGTGCAGACGGAAATCGGCCTCGGGCGAGTTATCGACAGCGATCAGGTTCGGACAGATCGCATGGGCTTTGGCGAGATTGCATAGGAAGTTCTCGGTAGGATGGTAGAGTACGAAGATCAATCCAAAGCTTTTCATGCTCTTTCCACTCGCGTTGTAGGTGGCCTGTGGGCGATCCCTGGTTTGTACTGCGCGGGCATCGCTACGCAGGTATGCAATATCTCCATGGCCATTTGCTCTATCGCCTGCGCCTGCGCATAAGGCAGCGAGCGATCATCCGAGACGATCGCAAATTCCAATTGGTCGACAAAGCTGGAAAGAATTACGGTATTGGCCGGGCTGGGCGACACCATTACCAAAGGGCTATAGACCGCTTCCAACTGAAAACTTCGATATTGTTGCGGCAGATCTACTCGCCCCATATTCGACAGGGTGACGTGGCGCACTGCGGGTGCACCCTCGGTATCGGCTACCAGCCTGGTGTACTTGTCGTGCAAACCTTCCAGAGCCATCAGATGCTCGTAAAGGCCGGCGCCAAGACGATCAATCCGACGCGTCATGTCTGCCTTGATTGCCCGCGTTCTCGCCCAAAAATCGCCAACAGACATCTTTTGGGGCTCTGGAAGCTCTTTCATGCGCAAGGCAACACCTGGAGCAAGTCCGAACATCGCATCCGCACGCAACTGCGGCAAGAATCTGCGCGCACTCACCATCGTGTAGGTTTTACGGAGCGCCTGTGTTCCGCGCACAATCCGGAATGCCTGCATGAAAGCTACGCTCACCGCGGCGAGTACAGTGACATGCTCTGACCTGCAACGCTCGACCAGCGCCAGTGTGGCCGCTTTAGCGACGCACCAGCGATGGAAGTACATCTGTTCGGCAGTTATCCCCGGATTGACCGGCTTGCGATGCCCACGGGGCTTCAAAAAGAGGGCCAGCTTGAGCAGGCCAACCTTCCGACGCACCCGGCGACGGAAGTGTCGGTTATGCAGTTGAGTTGCGGGCACGAGATCTTCAATCGCACCAAGTGCCTCATAGGAGCCGAGGTCCTCATCGGGCCGGTCATAGGTGTTCAGAAATTCACGCAGAAAATTAATACCGGAGTACCCATCGCAAATACAGTGATGACCAACCAGAATCAGTTCATTGATCTCACCGGCCCGTAGCCATATCATCCGCACCAATGGCTCGCGGCGGCTCGCGTCAAACGGCGTTACCCATTCGCGACGGACCTCGACCTGCCAATCGTCTTCACCTTTTCGCCCAACGACACGCAATGGAATCGGTGTTGGCCGTTCCTGCAGCACGAAACAAGGGCCGCTAACGTCATCCTCAACCACACAGCGCAGCAGCGGGTGCTTGGCCTGCACCCGGGCCAGCGCTTGCTTCACTTGTTCTTCCTCTAGCTCACCGACCAGCTTAATGGTGAACACGCTGGTGAACGGTATTAGTCCCTCTCGGTACATCGTCCTTTCCGGTAACAGCAGCGGCCGCGACCGCGTGCTGCTCTGTACAGGTGCGTTCGTGAGAGCAAATATTGCCGGCCTCTGTTGCAGACTGTGTGGCTCCCGCCTGCAACAAAACCTCGTTTTCCCGAGCGCCGGTACCGCCGCACCGAACCCTCTCAGCAGATAGGGCCAACCTTGTTTCACGCTATGGTCCTTCCTGCCGTCTCGATCGCTGCATCCACCGCGAGCGCCGGCAGCAGATCCCATGCGCGCAGACAACGTAGGGCTTCTCCGATACCATCCTCTGCCCGTATCGCACGTCCCAACTCCGCCGCCTTCTGGATCATCGCCGGTTGTTCAGTAGCCGCCAGAGCTGAGGCCAGCTCATTGGCGGTCATACGCTTGCGATCTAACGCCGGGGGGGCAACGTTCAGGTGGTTAAGGCAGCTCGCCCAGAATGGCTGATCACCAAAGAATGGCACAATGATTGAAGGGATCCCCGCACGCGCGGCTGCAGCAGTGGTGCCGGCCCCGCCGTGATGTACAGCGGCGGACATAAGCGGAAATAGACAGTCATGCGGCGCGTGGCGCAAACAGAAGACCTGCTTATCCTGTTGGCCTTCATCACCGTCCAGGCCGCCCCAGCCGGTGGCCAGAACCGCACGCTGACCACTCATTTTCACAGCGTCGAGCACAGTCTGCGTAAACGCGCTCGCATTGCTGCTGACCATGCTCCCAAAGCCGATGTAAACCGGCTTCGGTCCCGCCGCAAGGAATCTACTCAACGCCTCGGATGGGCGCCATTGAATCTGATCGAAAAACCAATACCCGGTGACCTGTGAGTTATTCGTCCAATCCGCCGGTCTTGGCAACACATGCTGACTGAAACCATTGATCACCTTTGCCCTATGTAAATCACGGAAGTAAGGACCATACCATGGATACAGGGGCAACCCAAGTTGTGGTCGAACGATGTCATTGATCGCGGGACGCATCACGTCCCATAACAATTTGAAGAACAGATAATGGGCCCCAAGGCTCAGTACACCGGGAAGTTTTCGCTGCGAACTGATCAACATGATCGGCGGCAATATTCTTGACAGCGTACAAGGCTGCAGCCGAGCAATCGCGAACGGAATCGCTAGCGCTTCAGATAATGCTTTGGCCAGCATGATACTGTTGCTAACCCCGATCAACAGCCCTGCCCCTTCGCTTGCAGCAAGCCCCTCCTGCACCCAGTTGACGGCCCAACCCGCATAGCGTTCGCGAAAGATGCGGATCATGGCGCTGATTTTCAAGCCCTGGTCACCGATCGATCGATCGGATTCCAGCATGGCCTGAAAATCAGCGGTTAGCGGAAAAAACTCCAGGCCAGCCTGGCGCACTAACTCGGCAAAGTTTTCGCTGGTTGCAATGCGTACCGGATAACCGGCGCGATGCAACCCCTGGCCCAAGGCCACACAAGGGCGGACATCGCCTTGCGTGCCGATGGCGAAGATTACGACAGGTTTCTGCATGTTTACTGAGCTCTCAGACATAAACTGGGATGATTGATTCCATTTCTCCGTGAACGATTGGCGAAACCTCTATCACCGACTGACCATCCAGGAGTGCGAGACGCCGCTGCAATATCTTGCCGATCTGAGCTGCCGGCACCGGATCCAGCACTAACTCGTGATGGCAGGCCAGTTCGTGCACTTCAATCTTGCGACTCAGGAACGGCCGCCATGCCGATGGACTACGGTTGAGAATGTCATCCACATTACCTGTGATCTCCGTGGCATGGAAATACACCAAATCAAGATCCACCTTGCGCGGCACGTGCTGGCGCGCCAGCCTCAGATTATTGAGCATTACCGCGGATAGGTGCTTAATAAACTCCGGACTGCTTTTCATAATTTCCTTAGCCAGTTTCATGATTCCCTGAGTCAAGGGAATCGAACGAACGTTATCGGGGTGCAGTAAAAACTCTCCTAATTCCTTCAGGGTTTGTGGCATCTCATCGTGGCCGAGATGAATGTCGAGGAAACTCAGTGCCGCTCTTACCTCCTCAGGCCCTGTAAGTGGGCGAGTGAGTTCCCTTTCCGTGAACAGATGGCTGTCAATCATCGCAAGCAACTCCACCTGCAGACCCTGTGCTTGCATCTGCTCGGCGATTGAGTGGCCGATCAGGCCACCCAGCGAACGACCAATCAGTCGATACGGACCCTCGGGCTGAATGCGCCGGATCTGTGTCAGATAGTCGGTCGCTATCTCCTCTATGTTGGCCGGTAGGCTCGCGCCACCAAGCAGTCCGCGCGACTGCAGCCCATAGATCGGTATTGTCGGGTCTAGGTGCCGTAGCAAGCCGGAGAAGCCGAGGCTGATACCAGCCATCGGATGGATGCAGAACAACGGCCGCTGCGCGCCTTTGGCGACTTTGCGTAGCGGCAGCACGACACCCAGTGGGTCAAAGTATTCGCTGCTGAGGCGCTCGACTAGAGCCGCAAGATGGGCGATGGTTGGGGCTTCGAACAAACTGCCTAGCGGCAAATCCATTTCGAAGTGTGCGGGAAAGTGCGCGACCATCTCGGCTGCGTTCAGCGAATCGCCGCCCAGGTCGAAAAAATTGTCGTACAAGCTCACCCGCTCGACTCCCAAAATATGCTGCCACAACACTGCCAGTTTTTTTTCAGTCGGTGAGACCGGCTCAACATAGATGTCCCGTCGGGTTTCTTCTATTAATGGCAGCGCCTTGCGATCGAGCTTGCCGTTCGGCGTCAGCGGCATGGCATCGATCACCATAAAGCTGGCAGGGATCATGTAGTTCGGCAAGCGACCGGCCAGGAACACACGCAGCGTGTCAATATCGATTAAGCTTTCGCTTGGTGCCACCAAATAAACTGCCAGTGATATTGTGCCCTCTCCATCGCGCTGCGCGACCACAGCCGTTTCTGCGACCGTCGCGTGCTGCAGCAACATATTTTCAATCTCCCCTAGCTCGACCCGGTGGCCGTTGATCTTCACTTGGTTATCCGCACGACCGATGAATTCCAGCAGTCCATTGTCTGTCCAGCGCACCAGATCGCCGGTACGATACATGCGGCTGTCATCGTCGACGAACGGGTTTGCAAGAAAGCGTTCCTCAGTGAGCTTTGACTGGCGCAGGTAACCTTTAGCTACGCCAGCGCCACCGATGTACAGTTCGCCGACTGCACCCGTAAAGACCAGCTGACGATCATCGTCCAACACATAGAGTTGGGTATTGAGGATTGGACGGCCAATCGGTGGCGGGGCTATACCTATTTCGTCCAGTTCAAACGCGGTTGACCAGACCGTGGTTTCGGTCGGGCCATAAAATTGAGTAACGCGCGTGGCCATACTTTTGAGCTTTGCGGCCAAGTCGGTGCCCAGCGCTTCGCCTCCTATCAGCACATGCACACCTTTAAGATCCGTCTCGGGACTGGCAAGAAGGATGCGCCATAGTGATGGCGTTGCCTGCATATGTGTCACACCGCTGTGCTTGATCATTCGCGCCAGCGCCGGCGGGTTGTGTACCAACTCACTGCCGGCAATTATCACACGCGCTCCAACCGTCAATGGCAGGTACAACTCGAGCCCGGCAATATCGAATATGACCGTGGTCACTGCCAGAAAACGATCGTTCGCCGTCAGCATCAACTGACGCTGCATCCCCTGCAAAAAATTTCCGAGATTACGGTGCGTAATCTCCACACCCTTCGGGCGTCCGGTCGATCCGGAGGTGTAGAGCACATAAGCGGTGCCTTCCGGCGTACTCAAATCTAATCTCTTTCCGGTACCGATCAGAGGAGTATCTAGATGTTCAGGCTCCACCAGCCTGAAACCGCCCCGAGAGAAGCGCGCATGGATCTGCGGCTGGGCGATCATTGCGATTGGCGCAGCGTCGTCCAGCACTAGCGCAGTCCTCTCTATTGGACTGTCCAGGTCGATAGGCAAATAGGCCGCGCCGGTGCGGATAATCGCTAGCAGCGCAATTAGCAATTGCTCACTACGCGGCAACGCCACTGCGACGATGTCGCCTGGCTTAACCCCATGAGCGATCAGTTGGTGAGCCTGCCGTAAGCTGCGGTCGTGCAGTTGCTGATAGCTTACCGTGGTGTCCTCAAACACCACGGCCGGCGCGCTCGGGGTCATTGCTGCCCGTTGTGCGACGAGCGCGGGCAGTCCGGTGTATGGCAGCGCAGTCGCCGTGTCGTTCCAGTCAATCAGCAGGCGATGGCGCTCCTCGTCGCCCATAACGTCAAGCTGTCGCAGTGGGATGTCGGGGTTGGAGAGCACCTGCTCAATCAGGCGTGTCAACCTACGCCGGTGTTCGTCCAACTCGACCGCGCCGTACAGCGAAGGATTGGCGTCCAGATCGAAACGCAACCCAGTGTCAGTGCCGCGGTCGTACACGAACACCATAAAATCTTCCGCTGAACTATTCGACAAATTATGCGAGATGGTCGCCGCTCCGTCGAAATTGAGCCGGTAATCGAATGGCTCGATGTTCACGTTGAGCCATGCAATGTTCTGATCCCGACTGAACAGTCCGAGATCACGACGCAGATCTTCGTAACGATACAGTTGATGGCGCAGTGCCTGACGCACAGTTCGCGAAACCTGCGCGAACAAGTCAGCAGCCGTCATCTCCGGCGTGAATGACGCACGGATTGGCATCACATTCGCAGATACGGAAACGGAGCGACGCAGGGTTGAGTTGAGGCGCCCGGATACCGGCATACCGAATACCAAGTCGCTGACGCCGGTCGCGCGATGATAATAGGCCGCGATCAAGCTGATCAGTACCTGCGGCACGCTTGCACCAGCGGTTTTACCGAGCTCAGCGAGCTGCCGCGCAGTCTCGGCGGACAGATGACCGACACTACGTAGCAAGTTGCTACTCAGGCCATGCCGGTGACGGTTCCGTGATAATGTCACCGCCTCGGGCATCTGGTCCAGTTGTTGGTGCCAGTACTCACGATCGCGCTGGAAGCGGTCCGAATTACGATAGCTAGTTTCGGCTTCCACCAACGCCTCCACTTTACAAAAGCGGTTCGGTACCGGCTCACTGCCCTGCGCATAAGTCGTATACAACTCCGCCAGACGTCGAGCAACCAAGCCTCCACCGTACCCGTCGTAAACGATATGATGGGCGCGCTGATACCAAAAATAGCGATCGTCTGCTGCCTTGAGCAAGGCTGAAACCCACAACGGGTCGTTAGCTAGGTCGACCGGTCGGGACAATTCACCCATCATCCACGCTTCGATCGCAGCCCACGGATCTGCTTCGAGACTCATATCGAGGTAGGGAAAATCGCCCTCGTAGACCGACCGCACGATTTGTATCGGTCTTCCGTCCTGTTCGACAATGCGTACGCGCAGTTCATCGGCCTCGGCAATTAGCTGGCGAAGTGCCTGCTGGAACATCTCCGGCTTGATCGGACCGCAGATTTCGACCGCTTCGGCAATGTTCAAATTGGCGCCCGGCGCAATTTTCTGACTGACCCATAGACCGCGCTGCGCAGTGGTCAACGGCAGCGAATTATGTCCATACCCGTTCATCGCATATTCCTTCTTCGACCGACAGGTCCGCGATATGAACCACGGATCGCTATTTGGCTCTCAGTGAGTCACCGATATATCAGCTTCGAAAGGAAGTCCGTTTTTCGGACGGAAATCCTATCAACCGCCACATAAGGAGTTGATCTGCACGCCAACAGACGAGAAGGAGAAGCGGGGGGCAGAAGAAGATCAGGCAATGCTCTAACCTAAGCAGCAGCTCAAGTTAGGAGGATTTCATACATGTTCAGTGCTTCCTGATGGCATACTCGCAGAGCCAAATATTTTTGGCAAGCAAAATATAAAAATAGTGGGTAAAAATTTGGAATCTCCCAAAAATAAAATTGACTAATTACATGATTCGATCTCGCACCCTTCATGTAATTGATGACATTCCGATCATCGTGGAAGTTCCGAGAAAAATTTGCAGATGGGTTGGCCCCTTACTATGCCACTGGCGCCATAGGCAGGTCGCGATAAGTTTTCCTCCATCCTGTTATATCTCTCCATCGTGTTATATCTAACGAAGCCTTAATACCCCGTAGGCATTTATTTAACCTCTGAACTGGAGATGCGGAAATGTGCGGAATCGTTGCGATACTAGGGCAGGAGAAGAACCCTTCCCGTGAGGCCGTTGCCCGGGGACTAAAGAGCATTCACCACCGAGGACCAGATGCCAGTCGGATTTGGAAGTCCGATGGAGGCCACGCCATTTTGGGGCACAAGCGACTTAGCATCCTTGACCTGAATACGGGTGACCAGCCGCTCACCAATGAAGATAAGACCTTGCATGTTGTCGTGAACGGTGAGCTATACGGATTTGAGGAGATTCGCAAAGATCTTGAGACGCGGGGACATTGCTTTCGCACCCGATCAGATAGCGAAATTGTTCTTCATCTGTATGAAGAGTATGGCCCAGCATGCGTAAGTCACCTGAGAGGAGAATTTTCCTTCGTTCTTTGGGACGAGAAAAAACGAACACTCTTTGCAGCTCGAGATCGCTTTGGAATTAAGCCATTATTCTATTCTCACAGCAACGGTCAGCTATCGTTTGCTTCAGAAGTCAAGGCCCTTCATGCGATCGGTATTGAAGCTGGTTGGAACGAGGACGTCTTGGTGCAGATGCTGGGACTGCACAGCTCGAATTCTGGAAAATCCAAATTTCGCCATATCAAAACCGTACCTCCGGGCCATTACATAGTAGCCAACCGAGAGAATGTAACCGTTACTCAATACTGGGACTTTGACTTTCCTCGAGAGGGAGAGTTGGACGTTCTTCCCGATCGAGAATATGCCGAAAAATTTAGATCCCTTCTCGACGAGTCGGTTCGTATTCGGATGCGAGCCGACGTTCCGGTTGGATGTTATCTTAGCGGCGGAATTGATTCATGTAGCATCTTGGCCCTGATGGCCCGCTTCTCCAGTTCACCGGTTCGTGCTTTTACTCTGAAGTTCGATAATCCCGCATTGGATGAATCGATACTCGCGCAGGAAATGGCCAGTCACGCGGGTACGGCCTGCGATATTATCCCGGTAAGTCAGGCAGATCTCGCCGATAACTTCAGCGACGCGATATGGCACGCGGAAACTATATTTGCCAACCCGCATGGTGTAGCCAAGTTTTTGCTGAGCCGTGCCGTTCGGAATGCGGGTTACAAAGTTGTACTGACCGGAGAAGGCGCCGACGAGATTGTCGCGGGCTATCCTCACTTTAGCCAAGATTTTTCCCGCAGTTCAGGAGCGGACACAGATTCTATGCGTCTCCTTCCTGAGAAAAATACCGATCCTCGCGCCATACTTCCCACGGACGATCGCGTATCGCTACTCCTGATGGAACGGCTTGGCTATTTTCCTGCCTTCTTGGATCCGTTGCAGGAAATAGGCAGAAAGATCGCAGATTTCTTCCAGGTCTCAGCCCCATTCGATAAGATACTTTTGTCGTGCTTGGATGACATGAACATCGTTGGTCAATTAAAAGGGCGACATGCTGTCAACCAAAGTCTTTACCTTTGGAATAAGACGTATCTGCCTGAGTATATTTTGACCACACTTGGGGACCGAATGGAGATGGCACATTCTGTCGAAGGTAGAGTGCCATTCCTGGACCATCACCTGGTAGAGTTCACGCGTTCTCTCCCCGTGAAGCAAAAGATTAACGGCACGATTGAAAAGTTCGTCCTGCGCGAAGCAATGCGGCCATTTTTGCCGCAGGCAGCGTACGAGCGGAAGAAACACACGTTCGTCGCTCCTCCCTTGTTGTCGAAGGCGGACACGCCTTTGCACATGATGATGCAGGACACTCTTCGTGGAGGGGCTTTGAACAGGATCCCACTCGTAGACAAAAAAGCGGTAGCCAGAATTTTGGACGTTCTTCCAAGGCTTGATGCCGATGCCAAGGCGGTCTGGGAGATCCCTCTGATGGAACTTTTCAGTGCAGCAGTCTTAGCTGACAAGTTCCACCTGTGATGAGCTTACGTGACGCTTACCTCAGGTATACAATCGCAATCGCCATAAGCGTCTGATCCCACTTAGGTCTTCTCCCGGATAGTCGTCCTGTTCACTAAAGACGACTGCCCGTAGCTCAAGAGCTTAGGCTTGTATAGCAGGATGCGCTACTAGAAAGGGGTTTGAAGTTCAATCGGGAGCTTCAGACCCTTAACCTTGCTCTTCATTCTGAAATTATGAGCATTCACAGCTCCTAACTGCGGCGTCACGGCTCCGGGAGCTACATGCAATAACGCGCTGATGGGGCAGGCCAACAATACCTTGTCGAACGCCTTGGGAGGCACCTCCACGCTGTACCAGCAGGGCGGTCCGCGGTCCATGCAGTTTATGCTGAAGCTCCAATTTTAGCCATCTCAATATATCAATGCCTCGCAACGGTATTGTCGAGAGGCGTTGGCTTCATGTAATCGATCACCGAATAACGGTAGGTTTCCGCGGGAGCGATATGAATAGACGAAGGTTTCTGCAACTCGCCTCTGCCATGGGTCTGTACAGCTCTGTGCGCGGTTTTGCTCAAGCTGCTTCTCCAACATTGGAACCCTGGCAGCCTGGGATGCTCGACATCCATCCCTTGGCTTATGGTCGTGGTAATTCAACATTCATCTTCTGTCCCGATGGCACGACCTTCCTCATAGATGCTGGGGTGACGAAAGATTCTACGAAAGTCTCATGTGCTCAGAAGCCGGATCCACACGTCAGACCCGGAGAATGGATCCCTTCGTATGCTCTGAGGCAGATGAAGCCAGCAGGGCGCAAAGAGTTAGACTATGCACTCATAACCCATATTCACCCTGATCATCTAGGGGATGTCAGTGTAGGAGATCCATCATCGCCTAAAGGAGACTATCGGCTTACCGGCCTCATGGACGTTGATGCGCCAGTGCCGATTCGCAAACTCATTGATAGGGGCTTTCCAGACTACAGTTATCCCGCATTGGATAGTCCATTCAGCACTTCGGCTCCTTTCGCTCTGAATTACTTCGGATATGTTAAGTCTCGACAGAGCCTCGGTGAATCCACGGAGCGTATCAAGGTGGGCAGTTCGACTCAGATCCGTCTCCTCCAGCACCCTGACCGATACAACAATCTTTCGGTCCGGAATCTCGCCGCCAACGGCGAGGTATGGACAGGAGTTGGAGAACAGACCCACAACACATTTCCTGATCTGAAAGACCTTCGCAAGCAGGACTATCCGAATGAGAACATGTGTTCGATAGCACTGCGTCTGAGCTACGGAAAATTTGACTACTTCACGGGCGGAGACCTTCCCTCTGGAACGGGCGAAGAATCGGCAGAGTCCTGGCGCGACATCGAATTGGCCGCCGCCAAGGCGGCAGGGTCGGCAGAGGTTGCCGTAGTAGACCATCACGCGTACCTGGAGCCGTCGGGCCGAATTTCGTCCGTGAGCTTCGCCCTCAGGCTTTTATCATTCCGGCTTGGTACGTCTCCCATCCGGCAACCTTACCGCTGCGCCGGATGTTCAGTCGCAAGCTCTATCCGGGAGACCGCGATATTTTTGCGACATGCACGATCGAGGAGAACAGAGTTTCAATAACCAGTTCAATTCAAAGATTAAGAGTATGGATGGCCACATTGTGGTTCGAGTAGCCACCGGGTGGGGAGACCTTTCAGATCGTCGTCACGGACAATTCGGATGATTCAGATCCAGGTGAAGGTCGTTTCAGGGCCATATCGCTGCAGCTAATTGCTGAGGAAACCCACGATTGAACAGATCGCGTCCCCGAAAGGATTTATCAAATGAGGAATAGGTTTGTGTACGTCTCTCTAGCATTTCTATTGATGACGCTCGGCCACGGCAGAGATCGAGCGTCTGATAAGGGTTCGATAACCTTCGGCACTTTCTCTGGCATCCAAGTTGACGAAAATCGGCAAATTTTAGCCAAAATCTCTGCCGTGTCGGGGCAAAGGTAAAGAATCTGGAATGGAAAGTCGAGCAGTCTTTACCGCTCCAAAAGCTAGAGATCAAAAAAGGTCCAATAAGGGCGATTTTACGTGTAATCAGTGGCGTAGAGTGTGGTCTGTACCATCTGGTTTCAATGAGTTGCGTTACGTTGCCGAAATGGTATGGAAGAGATCACCGGTTCGATCTCGATCAGGTTCACCAACAAGCACCAATTTACGGATATGCTTCATCTTCGGCTTGGTAGCATTTGGCAGCAAATTACCAAAACCCCTATCGGATGAAGATCGGCCCTGATTGAGAAAAACTCCGCTTAATGTGCATCACATTCAGCAATTGTCTGCAGGTAGGTCCCCCTCAGTTCTCATTCCCATCACTTCTCCTTTGCCGGTAATATCGGAGGTGAGCATTTGTTATCGCAGCCTCTGGTGACCTGAGTAGGAGACTAAATTTGGCTCCAAAGTCCGGATTGTTTCCGCCCAAAGCTGTCCATCGTGAGCTTCTATGATCGAGCGTGAGATGGCAAGCCCGATGCCCATTCCGTTTTTCTTTGTTGTAACGAATGCGTCGAAGATATCGATGTCGTGGACTGGCAACCCGCATCCGTTGTCGATAAATTCTGTGAGTACCTGACGGTCCGCCGTCTGTCGGATACAAATCCGCAACAAAGGGGGTCTATCGATACCTTGCATCGCTTCGATTGCATTTCCTACTAGATTCATAATGATCTGCTGGACCTGGAAACGATCTACGAGCACCAAAAGGACCGGTTCTTGATAGTCGTATTCAATCGTAATCGATTGGCGAGTTGCATCCTCTTTGACGAGGCTCACCGCATCTCGAATGAGATCCACCATATTGCAGGGAGACTTTGCGACTGGATGCTTTTTGAACAACGAACGGATACCACGCATTACCGTGTCAACAGCCCGCGCATCCCGCACGATGCGCCGCAATAGATATGACGGCTTCATCCATGTTTGGAGGAGCGACCCCGAGCCAACGGGAACAGGCCTGCGCGTTGGCGAGTACGGAAGTCAGGGGTTGATTAATCTCGTGCGCAATTGACGCGGAGATCTCTGCGCCCATTGACGTCCTCGACGTTTGGGAGATGTTTGTGCGAAGTTCTCGAAGCCTTTCTTCCGCCCTTTTGCTTTCTTAGATGTCTGTAGAGTTCCAAACCATTTGAGAATAGCTCCATGCCGATCGCGTAGCGGCACCGCACGAACGAGAAACCAGCGATATGTTCCGTCTGCGTTGCAATGGCGTGCTTCATTTTCGAATGGAACGCCTGTTACCAGCGATGCTCGCCATTTGTTGAGGTGATCCTCCAGGTCATCAGGGTGCACGGTAAGCGGCCGGTCGAAGCCCAGGATGGCCTTCTCAGCCGATCCAGTGAATTCCAGCCAGCGCCGACTGGCGAATTCATCCGACCCGTTCCAACCTGCACGATGCGGTGCGCGAACTGGTGTGATCTCTAACGAACTCGTGAATTCGGCGGAGTCGTTCATATAGCAAATGAAGATGGCCCCGTTCAACGGTTAGGGACCTAACCGTTAGTGCTTTTCTGAGGCGCGCTCCAGTATCGTTCTGGCGCCGACGGAATTGTCGTGCCCCATCAAAATGAATTCGACCTCTCCAACTTTTTGATAATTTACGAAGAACTCCTCAATCTGCTTCAAGACCATTGGCTCAAGATCAGACAAATCGTGAACGCTCGCGTAAAGGACCGAAGCCTCGGCAACAGCGATGATCCGATCATTTCTCATCTCCTTTTGCCCAGCACTTCGCTGATTCGCCAGAATCGCACCCACAAGACGCGAGTCTATCTGACATCCTGGAAAGGTTGGTTCGTCGCAGATAATGAGAACATCGAGGGGATCGCCGTCCTCGCCGCGCGTTTCCGGGAAGAAACCGAAATCATATGGGAACACCATCCCTTCCGGCATGACCTTGGACAGCTTCATCCGTTCAGTCCGTTCGTCGAACTTGTATTTTATTGCGGCTGCCCCGAGGCGTTTCGATAACGACTTGCACAGGTCTTGATTTCGAACCCGACTGAGTTCTTCCTGAGCTTCTTTCCATGAAAGACCTCCAATTTGCATCAATCTGCCAGCCGCGACGTCGGCCTCACAACAGGGGCCCTCAATCAGCTCGGTCCTTTACATTTGCTGATGTAGCGACTCGTGCGCAATGTGCACAGCAGAAGAAGCGGTCGCCAACCTCTACTCCGTGTCCTACTACTCGACATTGGCAATGTTCGCAAATCGGCGCTAACGCGTGAATCGCGCACTCGAACTGTCGAAGGTGTGCCGCGCACCCGCAGCTTCGACTACAAAGACCTTATCGTACTCGTTTCCACAGACTTCGCAGTTTGCCATTGAGACGTCCTCTCTGAACTAACCGAATGAGCAGCTAGTAATTTGAGATGCGACCTAAAGAGACCCAGATAGCCGGAAATTCAGTGACTCGGACTTCAGGCAGCGGCAAGCTGACTTTCCAAGTAGCCGGATGATGTAAGCCTACTCGAAGCACAATGAATGGTCGCGCACTGCGAAACAGCCGCTATCTTCCTATCCTATTTTTCAGACTGCACTTTGGTCAGTTGTGTCTTGGACTACAGTGGACTACCCGTCGGGAATGCAGCGTCTTCTGCTGTACTCCGGTCTTCGACCAATTGTGACCGCTTGGCAACCTAGCTCCGCCTCGCGGCTTCTTATAGAAGTATCGCCATTGGCTGAGGCATCAAACCATTTGAGCGCCATTCGTCGCCAGACGATTATAGGCCGTGCGTGCCGCATCGCCCTCAGGAAAGCTTGGTTGCAGGTCATTGAGGGAGAACGCGGAAGATCCGTTTGTAAGAGTAAAGGTGGCCTACAAAGATAATCATGGGTGGTCGGTCGCTCAAACTGCTAAGGATGCAGCGGCGGACTAGCTGGCTCTTTCGGGGAAATTATCCCGTACGCTGGGAGCAATCTTAGAAATTGTTAGCCAACCAAATTAGAGCTTCAGAAATCAGAGATTTTGCCAGTGCAACAGATCGTTGAGGAGGGACTATGGCTTCAACTGCACCAATCTCCGCATTCAGCTGGAGGAGTTAAGTTGTCCGTCGTTGAATTTGAATACAACACACATTCATCGGACGTGGATGAACGGTAGAGCCTGTGGGCAACTTCTTTGACTATCTGAAAGTGATATTACGCCTGCGGTTCTCGAAAAATTCATCTTACGGCTCTTACCTGGAACGCACGATCACATCATTCACGTGGAGGTTCCTTCATGTATCACCATGTAAAAAAGCTTATGTACACCGTAAATATTGGCGAACCGGACGTGAGGTTCGGAAACATGCTGCTCGAGCAGTTCGGCGGCGCAAACGGTGAACTCGCCGCAGCGATGCAGTACACCATTCAAGGGTGGAACTGTGTAGACGATATCGGAAGGCGCGACCTGCTGATGGATATCGGGACGGAAGAACTGAGCCATCTCGAAGTTGTGGGTGCTCTGATTCGCATGCATCTCAAACCGCTCAAAACCAATCGTGAGGCAGCTGAGGCCGATCCCCTCGTAACGATTGCCGGGGGCGGGGGGTTGAACCTGTTCGATTCGATGGGAAATGCCTGGACCTCGACATACTTGAAGGTCACCGGTGAGTTGGATGTCGATCTCCGTAGCAATATTGCGGCAGAGGCTCGCGCAAAGATTGTGTACGAAAGACTCATTGACCGTACGCAAGACCCGGGAACGATCGACACACTTCAGTTCTTGATGACGCGTGAGATCACCCACATGAAGGCATTTCAGGCGGCCTTGGACAGCTTGGAAAAGTCTCCGTTCTCAGTAGGCTTGCTAAAGCCTACGCCAGGCATTGTGGACGAGTACTTCAACGGATCAACGGGCGACGGCAGTGAGGGAGACTCGGATATGCGTGGACCCTGGACATCCTCTTTTGGTTTGCATCCGGTCGAATCTGAGATGAATGGCGGTGAGGGTCTGTCGGTCGGGAATGTCGACGGCAAGATCGACGGCGAAGATCGTGGAAAACAAGACGATGCGCAGAAAGCAACTACTTCAGCCGCAGACGAGGCTATTGGTTTCAATTATGGTCCCAGTAAGAAGAGCAATCCTCCCACGAAAAGGGCATCGAAGAAATAACATACTGCGCGCGTCCTGTTACGAAAATGGGGCAGCCTACGGGTCGCCCCCATTTCGATTTGACTCTAACAGACATGTTTGCCTTGGAGCTCAAAGCTTTGACTTGCTATCAGAAATCTGCTTGGAGGTTTACATAGAAAAAACCACACAAGTCTGCAATTTGGTGCGGGCTGTATTGTTTCCTTCCGCAGTGAAAGAAAAGTTGTCAATGACTAACATCTTGTCGACTATGCCACTGTCTTATTGCGAACGGATCGACACTATCTAGATTTCGTTCTCCTTTTGTCTCGCCATGTTCTGCGTCTGGCCACAACGTTTATAGCCGTCACGGGCATCGTATTTGCCGTATGTTTTCGAGGATCTGATGTTCACGATCTACCTACGTCCTAAATTCAGAGCGGGTATTGCTCCGTGCTTGTCGAGAGCACACCGGAGATCTCTCCGGTGGATAGCGATGTTATTACTTACCCCACTCCTCGTAAGCTGCAGGAAAGCAACTCAAACCGTACAGCCACCGGCTACTGCGGGCGGCGACTTGCGGCCCTACTCGGGGGCCCTTGAAACAGACGACGGTCAGTGGGTGCGGGCGACCAAGGATTACGCCAATACTCGCTATAGCACTCTGACGCAGATCAACACCGAGAACGTCGCCAATCTGAAAGTTGCTTGGACATTCGATACCGGTGTTGCGCGGGGACAAGAAGCTGCTCCGATCGTGGCCAACAACACGATGTACGTTGTCGCACCCTGGCCGAATACTTTGTATGCACTCGATCTTACGAAACCCGGAGCGCCGATCAAATGGAAGTTCGAGCCCAATCCCTCCCCTGCAGCCAAAGGTGAGGCCTGTTGCGATTGGGTGAACCGTGGGGCAGTTTTCGACAATGGAAAGGTGATCTATAACACGCTCGATGGCTACACGGTGGCGATTGATGCGAATGTGGGCAAGCTCCTGTGGCGAACGCATCTAGCTGACATCAGCAAGGGTGAAACCATCACCATGGCGCCCACCGTCGTACACAACAAGGTCTTCGTCGGCGATAGCGGCGGAGAATTTGGGGTCCGAGGTTGGCTGACAGCCCTTGACACCAACAGCGGAAAGATACTCTGGCAGGCCTACAACACGGGTCCCGATAAAGATGTGTTGATCGGCGACAAGTTCAAGCCGTTTTACGACAGTGATAAGGGCGTTGATTTGGGCGTCAAAACCTGGCCCCCGGACGCTTGGCGCGTCGGAGGGGGCACGGTTTGGGGCTTTGTCGCATACGATCCCGGTACCAATCTGATCTTTTACGGTACCGCGAATCCAGGTCCATGGAATGCGGATGCCCGCCCCGGAGATAACAAGTGGACCGGAGGCATGTGGGCCAGGGACGCCGATAGTGGACAGGCTGTTTGGTTCTACCAGATGTCTCCCCATGATCTGTTCGACTGGGATGGAATCAACGAGGACATCCTGCTTGATCTGCCGTGGCATGGAGTGACGCGCAAGGTGTTGGTTCGACCCGACCGAAACGGCTACATGTACGTAATGGATCGCCTCACCGGAGAGGTACTCTCGGCGACGTCCTATGTGTACTCGACCACGACGAAGGGCGTCGACCTGAAGACCGGTGCACTCATTCACGTGGAGGAAAAGAAGCCGGAGGTCGGCAAAGAAACGATAAACATCTGCCCCATGGCACCAGGCTCGAAGGATTGGCAGCCCTCCTCCTTCTCACCGCGCACCGGTCTGCTTTATGTCCCACACGAGAACATGTGCATGGACGAGCAATATAACGACGCTAACTATATAGCCGGCACACCGTACATCGGAGCGACCGTTCGCTACTATGCCGGTCCAGGCGGCAATATGGGCGAGATTATGGCATGGGACCCAATTGCCGGGAAAAAAGTCTGGACGATTCCAGACAAGTATCCAACCTGGAGCGGAACGGTTGTGACCGCCGGCGATCTGGTCTTCTTTGGGACGCTCGCCGGCTGGTTCAAAGCGGCGGATGCACGGACAGGGAAGATCCTTTGGCAGTTCAAGACAGGCTCTGGGATCATTGGCCAACCTGTGACATATCGAGGCTCCGACGGAAAGCAATATATTGCAATCCTTTCCGGAGTTGGCGGATGGCCGGGGTCGATCGTTTCTGCCAACTTGGACACGCGGGATGACTCCGCCGCGAACGGATGGGGTAGCGCGCTACGTGATCTAAAGAAGGACACCACTGCTGGAGGGACGCTCTATGTTTTTGCGCTTCCTTAGGCTTTTGATCGTTTTGGTGCCTCTCACCTCAGGTTCGGTGACTACGGCGGAAAGTCCATTGCGCATCTGCGCGGACCCCGACAATCTGCCATTCTCGAATCGAAGCGGAGGGGGATTCGACCAACGAGTAGCCGCACTCGTTGCTCATGACCTTCATCGCACTCCCATCTTCGTATGGGTGCGTAGCCGCCGAGGCTTTCTGCGGGAGCAATTTAACAAGGGTGCCTGCGATGTACTACTCGGAGTACCGTCGCTGATGCGTTCCGTATCGACGACGATTCCTTATTACAAGTCTAGCTACGTCTTCGTTTCGCCCACCGTGCGACACCTGCATTTAACTTCCTTCGCCGATCCCGCCTTGAACGGTCAGCGCATTGGTCTGCAGATTTTGGAAGAAGACCTCTCGCCTCCTTCCCTTCCACTCATACGTGAGGGGCATGCTGGTCAACTAGTAGGCTTCGACTCCTTCGGCAAGCAAGAGGGCGATGTGGTCCGTGCCGTAGCCGATGGGAGAGTCGGCGTCGCAGTGGTTTGGGGACCGGTCGCAGGTTTTTTTGCACAACAGAGCAAAACGCCTCTCACAATCTCGCCGATAGCCTCCAACTACCGATTCGCTGGCGTTCCATTTACGTATGCCATCAGCCTTGGCGTACACAAACGGGACATGGCTCTGCTTTCGCAGCTAAATGCTTCCATTGAGCGGATGCGCCCACAGATCGAACGGACACTCGCCGGGTATCACTTGCCCACGACCAGTGAGCAGGAGGGACAATGAAAAGTCGAGTCCAATTTCTGATGCTCGGACTGGTTGGGACGTTGATCTTTGGCTGTAAGCGCGAGCAGCGGGTCTTTGATCCGGGCTCTACGGGTACGCAAGTTGCAAACGGCATCTCGCTGAACGCTGTGCATGCGGGCGGCTCTCTTCCGCCGGCGGATATAAGGGGTGTCGAAGACAATGCCTATGCGGTCAGCGAGGGCAAGCGGTTATATAGCGCCTATAACTGCGTTGGCTGCCATGCGCAGGGTGGTGGTGCGATCGGTCCCGCGCTCATGGATTCCGAGTGGATCTACGGTAGCCATCCTGATCAAATCTACTCGACCATTGTCCAGGGCCGACCAAACGGCATGCCAAGTTTCGGAGGAAAGCTGCCTGATTACCAAGTCTGGGAGTTGGTCGCTTACGTTCGTTCGATGAGCGGTCAACTCCCGAGCGATGTGGCCCCATCACGGTCGGACACGATGCCGGTAGCCAAAGCGGAGCAGGCGCGACAAAAGGAACACCCCTCTGACGAGAATGAACAGCCCATTCAGAAGGAAAAGCCATGATTCTCGGAATTGCCATCCCCGGCTTTCCCGGCAACCAGAGCTCACTCAACCCGGCGGGACCCGCTGCCGCACACATCGAGCACACGTTCGCGTTGATCTTCTGGATCACCGCCATCGTCTATGTACTAACGCTGACCGCATTGATCTTCTTCGTCATTCGTAGACAACACGATTTGACACTCATTCCAGAACCAATTCAAACGACAGATGCCTCCGACCATCTCGCCGTTCGCGTGGTGGCTACTGCCGTAGGGCTAACGGTATTGCTCCTATTCATCATGATGATTTCGAGCTTCTTGACCAGCCGCCGCATTGGGCACATGAATGGCCAACAAGCTCTAACCATCGATGTTTACGGGCATCAATGGTGGTGGGAGATCCAGTATCCCAATAAGCATGAGCCGTTCCGTATCGTCACGACCGCCAATGAGATTCATGTGCCTGTCGGCACGCCAATCCGGATTCATGGAACCTCGCGGGATGTCATCCATAGCTTTTGGGCGCCTAACATCCAAGGGAAGCGCGACCTCATGCCTGGTTACAACACCGACGTCTTGATGCAAGTGGATCAACCCGGGCGCTGGCGCGGGCAGTGCGCCGAGTACTGTGGCCTGCAACACGCGCACATGTCTTTCTACATGATTGGTGAGTCCACGAAGGATTTTGACAACTGGATGAATGCACAGATGCAGCCCTCGATCACGCCAACTAACCCGCAGACGCAGCACGGCCAGCAGGTATTCCTCACCCATTCCTGCGTGATGTGCCATACCATTCGAGGCACGATCGCCGGGTCCCGGGTCGGGCCAGATCTGACCCATCTTGCCAGTCGCTCAACGATCGCCGCAGGAATGTTGCCGAATACGATAGGCAACCTCGGAGGCTGGATCATGAATCCGCAATCATTAAAGCCCGGTAGCCGCATGCCTCCAAATCAGCTTTCAGGGGCTGACCTGCAGGACCTTCTTGCCTACCTGGAGACGCTGCGATGAGCCTCGATCTAACGACCCAATTTGAACTTACCGCCGCCGAACAAGAGCAAGCCAACCAACTTGAACGGATTTGGAATGAACCCAAAGGTTTCATTGGCTGGTTCAAGGCGGTTCATCATACGACGATCGGTATCCGATACGTAGTTACGGCCTTCTGCTTCTTCCTCATCGCCGGACTGCTCGCCGGGGCCATGCGAGTGCAACTGGCGTTTCCCGAATCCCACTTTCTTTCCGCGGACAAGTACAACCAGTTCTTTACCATGCATGGCTCCACGATGATGTTCCTGTTCGCCGTGCCCATGATGTTCGAAGCCTTAAGTGTTTATCTTGTGCCATTGATGGTCGGGAATCGCAACATTGCTTTCCCACGTCTGAACGCCTTCAGCTATTATTTGTATCTGTTCGGCGGGATTATGTTTTACGTCGCATTCCTCACGAACACAGGAGCTGACAACGGCTGGTTCTCCTACGTCCCTCTCGCCGGTCCTGACTATTCTCCAGGCAAACGCGCCGATTTCTGGGCGCAACTCATCACCTTCACCGAGGTCTCTGGACTGTGTGTTGCGGTAGAAATCCTTGTGACCGTCTTTAAGCTCCGTGCTCCTGGAATGTCGCTGAACCGCATTCCTCTTTTTGTATGGGGCCAGACGGTTGTGGCGATGATGGTGATCTTCTCGTTGCCGTCGATCGCGCTTTCGAGCACGATGCTCTTGCTGGATCGAACCGGTGGAACTCAGTTCTTCAATCCCGCCGTCGGCGGTGACGTGCTTCTGTATCAGCATCTCTTCTGGTGGTTTGGACACCCCGAGGTATATCTGATCTTCATCCCAGGAGCATCGGTGGTCTCGACAATCGTTGTGACCTTCAGTCGTCGCCATGCTTTCGGATATCTCGCACTCGTGTTGTCGCTGGTCGGCACAGGCTTTCTGGCGTTTGGACTGTGGGTGCATCACATGTTTGCCACGGGTATTCCGCAGATAGCGGAGAGTTACTTCACGGCCGCAAGTATGATGATCGCCATTCCTTCGGGCGCACAGATCTTTTGTTGGATTGCTACGATGGCAACCGGCAAAGTGGTCTTGAGAACGCCTATGTGGTGGGTCCTGGGATTCTTCTTTGTCTTCGTAATGGGTGGCATGACCGGAATTTTCATCGCATCCGTCCCTGTCGATCTACAACTTCATGACACCTACTTCATCGTAGCTCACTTTCATTACGTATTAATTGGAGGTGCGGTCTTCCCGCTTTTCGCAGCTATGACCTACTGGTTTCCCAAGGTCACCGGACGCATGCTCAACGAGAAGCTCGGCCAGGTCAGCTTCTGGCTGTTCTTCATCGGTTTCAATGTGACATTCTTTCCGATGCATCTTGTGGGCATTCGCGGAATGCCTCGTCGTGTTTACACCTACCCCGCGAATATGGGATGGACGCTTCTCAACCAGATCGAGTCAGCAGGCTACATCTTCCTGTTTATTTCGGTTCTTGTTTTCATGTGGAACGTCTACCGTTCTCTGGGACAGGGCGCACTGTCAGGAAGAAATCCGTGGAAGGCCGGAACACTGGAATGGGCAACGACCTCACCTCCTCCAAAATACAATTTTCTGCACCTGCCAACTGTGAATGGCCGCGAAGCACTTTGGGATGCGGATTCCAACCAGCCTGTCATTGTCGGTCTCGACACGGATGTACGCAGCTTCCTAACGACCCGCACTCTCGATGCTGAGCCTGAGGGCAAGGATGAATTTCCGGGGCCGACAATCTGGCCTTTCCTCGCGGCCGTCGCTACTTCAGCAGCATTTATCGTCAGCATCTTCACGCCCTGGGGTATCACTTACGGCTCGATTCCCATTGCCGTCACATTGATCGGCTGGTTCTGGCCCCATAAACAGGAGGCGGATCGCCGCCGCGCGAGGGAGATATGGCCGAAGCAATAGCCTACCGGACTCCACGGTCAGTTCTTGACGTCTCGAAGCTGCCGACTGTGCAGTTTGGGACCAAGAGCCTCACTTGGTGCGGCATTATCGAAATGATGGCAATCGAGGGAATGTTTTTTGTCCTCACGATTGCCTCGTACTTCTATCTTCACTCCCGCTCCGTCGAGTGGCCACCCCATGAAGGTCCGCCCATGCTGTTCTGGGGCACGTTGAATCTCGCAGTCTTTCTCCTCAGCGTCATCCCTACTGAATGGTATCGACGGCGGGCGCGTAAGGGAGATGGCCAGGCGGTTCGGATCGGCTTGGTTATCGTGTCGTGCATCGGGGTAATCAACCTCGTCATCCGCTACTTTGAACTGCGTCACCTGAATTGCGATTGGAGTCTTGACGCCTATGGCTCAGTTGTTTGGCTCCTCATGGGACTACACGTGACCCACCTTCTGACGGACTTAGTGGATACGATCGTCCTTAGCTCGCTCTTTTTTACACCGATGGTAGAGGGCAAACGCTTCATGGACGCGAGTGAGAATGCGGATTACTGGTACTTCGTCGTAATTTCTTGGATACCAATTTACCTTGTCATCTACTGGGCGCCGAGGTGGCTCCATGCCTGAAACGCAGCCATCTGAGCCGACATCCCAAGAAAAGCGCCTCGACCGGCAGCTTCTCGGGAGCATGGCGCTATCGGTCTTTGCGGCAGCTTTCGAGGTGATCGTCGGCTTCAGTGTCGCGCACTGGGTCACGGTCACCGGCGCAAAGAGATCGGGTTATTTCGTTTCTGGAATTGCCTTCTGCATCTGTCTTATCGGGGGCTGGATAGCGTTGCATGTCCGCAGCCTCGTGACCGGAGCGGATGAAACTCGGTCCAATCAGGGACGTCGGTTGTTTATGGCTAACCTAAACCTTCTCGTTGCGGGATTGGTGTCACTCCTGGTGATTGCGGGAACCCTTGTCCTGGTAGCTCTTCGGCCAGACTCTTGATGCACGTTCTGACTTCCATATCGACCGCGTCAGCTTCTCTAGCGCTCCCATTAGAGAAAGGCTCGCTCTGGTCCGTGCCCTGGAATTGGGAGCCTTCGATTGTTGTTCCTCTTGCGCTCCTCTTGGTGGTTTATTCGTTGGGAGCCGTCCGGCGTGACAGGTGGAGTATCGTGGGGTGGCGTCACGCAAGCTTTTTCAGTGGCTGGGCCGCTCTTGCCCTTGCACTCACGTCCCCTGTCCACGAGCTGGGCGAACAACTCTTCATTGCCCACATGCTGCAGCACGAGATCCTCATCCTCGTCTCAGCACCGTTAATCTCTGCCGCGCATCCCGCTGCAATCTGTCTCTGGGCTTTCGCTCCACGCCGCCGTAAATGCGTCGGTAGTTGGATTCACGGCGTTGAATCTACATGGATAATCAAGTTCATCACGCGCCCACTCACCGCATGGCTACTTGAAGCACTTGCTCTGTGGATATGGCATGTTCCCGCGTTCTACCAAGCCACGCTTACGTCGAATTGGGTTCACGCTGCGCAGCATCTTAGCTTCTTTCTGACGGCCGTCCTCTTCTGGTCGGCACTGTATGGCGCTGGACGCTCTGCGATGGGTTATGGGACTGCAACTCTCTATGTGTTTGGGACCGCCGTTCATTGCAGTGCGCTTGGCGCGCTCCTGACCTTCTCCGCGGTGGTATGGTATCCAGCTTATGCTGCCACGACGCAGTCCTGGGGCCTTACGCCTTTAGAGGACCAGCAACTTGGAGGATTGATCATGTGGGTGCCAACTGCCGTTGTCTTTGTCTTGATCGGTTTGGTGCTCTTTGCGAGATGGATTGTGGAAGCTGGGAGTAGGCAGCGGCACTCCTCTCTGCAAGCAGTGCTCGACACCGCAAAAGGAGACCCGCATTGAAACTCCTATTCACTGTTTTCATCAGCGCTATTGTAATGTTCTGCTCAGGATGTTCGCAGAACATAGGGCCGCTTCAGGTCGCTGGCTCCCAGAGCGCCCCTGACCTCATAATTCATTACGGCTGTCCCACGTGCCACATGATTCCGGCGGTGCCGGGAGCAGCGGGTAAAGTCGGGCCTTCGCTTAGTAACCTCGCTCAACGATCGTATCTAGCCGGCACACTGCAGAACTCGCCGGACAATCTAGTCCTTTGGATCCAGCACCCGCAGCGGATCCATCCCGGTACAGCGATGCCGGAGATGAATGTAACCGTGGAGGATGCAAGGGAGATTGCAACCTTTCTCCAGGCGCAAAAATAGTGCAAAAGAGCAGGTCGACGAGGCCTATTTTTCTTATCGAATAGCCCTCGTTTATGCAACCGCATTCGACCGCAACGTTCCATAGCGCGGCGTGCAGCAGGCGCAATCTGTTCCCAGACTTTATCCGCTGTTACGCGTTCCTGTTTCTGGATACTAAGTGCAAGTGCTTCTGTCTCGCGATCTCCGGCGATACGGCAGACTTCCTCCAGTGACTCATACATTGCGACCTCAGCGTTTTCGACGGCAAAAGCCATCATGAGGTTCTGAGTCTGTCTCTCCTGCTCATCATGACCGAGCTGCGCGATCTTGGGCGCAAAGTTGAAGACGTGGGCCAACATGCTCTTCAAGGCGGATGTTGAACCGCCGAGCTCTCCTAGACCCGCGGTCAGCCGAACATATTGGTCCGTAGTCTCTTTCGCATGCTGTTCGAACAGTTGTCGCACCGTGGGATCGTCGGCTTCTTTACTGAAACCGTTAAGCTGCGTCTCGAAGCTCTTTTCTGCAGCGATAGCGTCTTCTAAATAGACCTTCAATACATCTTTTGCTGTCTTAGCTTTCGCCAGCTCAGCCTCAAATGAATCTGCGGCACTTGCTCGTATAACGGCCCAGACCTGGTCGTAATCATCGCGCTCTTCGTTCTGAAGAGTACGCGCAAGTGAAACCACCTCCTCTGAATTGCCGACCGATCCTGCGGTCGCAGCGACTCATACATCGCCATCTCAGCCGCTGCTGCGATGAACGTGACCATGAGATGTTTGAGTATTTTCTCAGCAGCACCCTGTCCAATCTGGGCGCTCAGAGGGGTGAAGGCGAG
Organism: Edaphobacter sp.; assembly: GCA_025462645.1. Classification (GTDB taxonomy): domain Bacteria; phylum Acidobacteriota; class Terriglobia; order Terriglobales; family Acidobacteriaceae; genus Edaphobacter. The sequence goes on from JAOAPB010000093.1 coordinate 74,424, forward strand.
CATCTCGGCCAACAAGGTCTTTCCCTCGGAGGGCGTACCCCCACGTTTCGCGAGAAAAGGCCACCAATCGTTCGTGTTGAGTCTTTGCTTTTCAGAAGCTGCTGACAGCATAGCCTGCACCTGGGGTCTGCTCCCCGGCATTGCCAAAGGTTGCAAGTGCCTTTTAAAAAGTACGCTCTGCTGCGATCGTGTCTTTCAGATACTGGTCAATTCGGTCTTGGATAGCGTCTGCCATATTTCCTCCGTTGGTGGTTTAAGTCCCTTCATTCGGAAGATATCGTCCTGATCTTCATGCGCTATGCCACAATTCGGCCCACGCGTCGATCACAATCTTCGTGAAATTCTCTTTCTTATCTCTCAAACCATGTCATCTCCGAAGCCTGCGCGAGTGACTGTCATCTGATTCTTCCAGATTTCATTACGAGACAAGGAGTCGAACCATTCCGTTATCTTCAGCCTTTGAATAGACGCACAAAACCGACCTCGCGTGGTCTGCGCCGGCTGCGCCTGGCTCAACTAGACTTCATAACACGCACTGCAGAGCTAGAACCCGTTGCTGTTTCGGCTGACTGCTGAGTCGGTCACCTACAAAGTGAACATCAAACATGTTCCATGCTTGTTGGCCATTAGCCGCGATAGGCTCTGAACGTTAGCTGGATTGCGCCGCCTCGACTCACTAGCACAAGGGCGCTTCCTTGCTGTTCAAACCCAATCGGACGGTCTGGTTTACTGATTACACTCAAACTCCTCGAGATATCAACTTATAGCGGATCAAACGGGTGAGAGAGAGAATTGCCCGGAAGAATCATTCTTGGATGGTGTCAAATTGATACCTCTTCATGAAATACAACTCGCACGTGTTCTTTACAGTCTTATCCACGGTGACAACTTCATCCAAGGTGGCTAAGACATGGGCGTAGAAACAATGCAGGAACTTCTAATCGATGAACTCAAAGACTTATATTCTGCCGAGAAGCAGATTGTCCGGGCACTACCGAAGCTGGTGAAAGCGGCCACATCGCCAGACCTCCAAGATGCGCTCTCGACCCATCTTGAGGAGACGAAAGGCCATGTTGCCCGCCTTGAAAAGATCGGCGAAATCTTGGGCAAGAAAATGACGGGCAAAACCTGCGTTGGCATGAAGGGTGTGCTTGAAGAGGGTTCGGAGGTACTGGAAGACACGGAGAAAGGAACGGTTCGCGACGCCGCGCTAATCTCCGCGTGCCAGCGGGTGGAGCACTATGAGATGGCAGGCTACGGGTCGGCGCGCGAGTTTGCCAAGCTGCTCGGTCGGAATGAAGTGGCTGGGCTACTTGATGAGACGCTGGCCGAGGAGAAGAATGCAGATAAGAAGTTGAGCGGAATCTCGAAGCAAGTAAATTCGCAAGCGAAGCAAGAAAATTAATCGCTCAGGGGCG
>JAOAPB010000098.1 GCA_025462645.1 Edaphobacter sp.
GCGGGAGGCCGGCGAGATACAATTTGGCCAATGGGTGCTCTACACGTTACTTATCTCGGTGGTATGACTGTCACCTTCATCATGAGTGAGAGACAAACTCGTGGTGATCTTGACGCATTTGAATTGATCGGCCTCGGTATTTCTGAGCCAGGCGAAATGTTAGTCTTCGACCAAATCTGAGCCTTTCTTTGAGGAGGATTTGGGATGAGGAAGAAGCGTTTTTCTGTAGAACAGATGATTGGTGTGTTGAAGCAGGCGCAGGTGGGAGTTCCTGTTGCCGAGGTGATCCGGAAGGCAGGGATCAGTGAGCAGACGTTCTACCGCTGGAAGGCGAAGTACGCCGGCCTCGATGTGGACGAAGTTCGCAAGATGGCTCAGTTGCAAGAGGAGAACCTAAGGCTGAAGCAGCTGGTCGCGGAGCTGACGCTGGACAAGACGATGTCGCAGGATGTGCTGTCAAAAAAATGGTGAAGCCTTCGCGGCGTGGGCCGATGGTAGAGCGGTTGGTTGACAGCTATCTGGTGAGTGAGCGGAGGGCCTGCCGGGTTCTTCGAGTTCCTCGAGCAACCTACCGTTATCGGAGCTGTCTCGATCCACGAACTGAGCTGCGGATGAGGATCCGGGAGATTGCTCAGGCAAGAGTGCGTTACGGATACCGCAAGATCCGCGTACTGTTGAACCGCGAAGGCTGGGATGTAGGTAAGTATCTGGTGTACCGGCTGTACATGGAAGAAGGACTGACTTTGAAGAGGATGAGACCTGCCGGGAGGCGGAAGGCTTGTCGAACTCGCGAGGATCGGATCAAGCCCACAGCTCCGAACGAAGCCTGGAGCATGGACTTCGTGATGGATCAGCTGCAGGACGGAACACAGTTCCGCGCCTTGACCATCGTTGATGTGCATACGAGAGAAGCTGTAGCGATAGAAGTAGGCCAGAGCCTGAAAGGAGATGACGTCGTGCGGACCCTGAATCGGTTGAAGCTGGATCGCGGTGTGCCGAAGGTAGTGTTCCGTGACAACGGCAGCGAGTTCACCAGTCAGGCGATGGATCTATGGGCCTATCGCAACAGCGCGAAGATCGACTTCTCCCGTCCAGGCAAGCCAACCGACAACGCCTTCGTTGAAAGCTTCAACCGAACCCTGCGAAGCGAGTGCCTGAACACCCACTGGTTCCTCGATCTGAAGGAGGCAAAGCAGCTCACCCCTGCTTGCCTCATATATTCGACGCGAACTGGTGCTGCTGATGCGCCGCCATCGAACGCTGCTGCGTTCGAACCCGACGCTACCCTCATCTGATTAGCTAGTTAAGGATTCTGCACTGAGCTTCGTCACCCATCAGACTATTTGACCTGGATGACTTTCCAGAGCTTTGCGGAGTGTTCGTTTGGCGGTGTCCAGTGAGACGATCCAAGAACAGAGGCGCGGTGTTAGCCACGGGATATTTGGCCTTGAAGTCTAACGCAGTTTGCTCATGACCGAGGGGTTGTTGTTCTCGCCACAATTCGAGCAGAAGCGCTGGCATCTGTGAAAGCACGACTTTTGTGCGACCCACTTTCGCATGACACCCAGGGCAAAGTGAAATCATAAGATGGAGCACGGATTTTCCTGGTACGCGGTGATGAACGACAATCGAACTGGGTTACCGTGAGTGTCAGTGACCAATGGGTAGTAGGGATGTACCCCTAAGGTGTGATTGACGCCATGGTTTTAGGAAAACCCGAACAAGTGGGTCCATGGTGAGAAACGTTGATGCTGGAATTGTGAAATGTATTCGTTGAGCGCTACAGCACGCTCTTTTTCTAAACCGGGCTCCCTTCAGCCTATACGGCGTGACGGTTGCAAGGAGTGTCGCTTCGCATCTCGCAATATTGTTAGCTCCGAGACTACTTTCTTCATCAGCTCTCGCCATCCACCAGTTGACGAGCAGCGGAAGAGCTTCGCAGTTGGATACCAAAGTGTTGTTTCACTTCGATGACCCCACCGCCAATCCGGGATTTCCGGAACCAGTATCCATACAAGCTTTCCCATTGATCCTGCGAGGTGTGCGACAGCCGTGTCCACAGTAATGACGAGGTCCAGATCTTCTAAGATTTTCGCTGTGTCATAGAAATCAATAGCGCTCATACATGGTTGAGTCATTGGAAAAGATGCAATATCGTTTGTGGCACTACTCGCGGGTCCCATTTGCAGTGAGACAAAAGAAACATGCTCGACGTGGCTAAGAGGGTACATCTCCTGCAGAGATAGAGATCTGAAAGCATCACGTACATGAGTAGGATTGCCCGCCCACACTAAACCAACGCTCAGTGTCTCTGCAAGGTTGTTACTCCTTTCTGGCTGTGCTTCTGACTGAATATTGCGATAGTCCAAAGGTGGGGGAATGGTGCTTTCCGTTAAAAAAAGCATTAATGGGAGGCTCATTAGCGGGCAGTGGATATTAAATTCTGGGAGACGATCCCCGCGTCGAAAGCACTTGGTAACACCCGGAGTGTGCTCCAGTAGCCGATAAAGTCCGGCTTGAACCTCCAATAAAATAGTTCCTCCTAGTTCTGCCACGAGAGGCACATAACGGCAGAATTGAAGGGTATCGCCGAAGCCTTGCTCCGCATGCAAAAGAATGATCTTGTCGGTCAGTGGCTCTCCAGTCCATAGCGGCGCATCGCAAGATCGCCTTTGGGTGGCAAACTCGTCCAATTGCCACCGCCACTCAAACTCTTTCCATCCGCTTGCATGTTCTCCAAAAGTCAATAGAGCTTCGCCAAGAGCTCCATGAAGATTTGCAGCTTCTGGATCATGTTGGAGAGCCCGTTCCAGATAGGAGATGCCTTCTCTGTCGCCTCTGTGTATCAAATTGCAGCCCAAATTGGTTAGGGTTATTGGATCGTTCGCCTTAAATTCAAGTGCGCGCCTGAACGACTCTGTCGCTAAGACAACATCCCCTCTTGTCTCCTGCGCGACACCTAGATTGGTGTACGACTCAGAATGGTGAGGGTCTAATCTGATTGCCGTTTCAAAACGCTTGATGCTCCCAGCCTGATCGCCTCGTTTGGCAAGTGCATTTCCGTAGAACAAATGAGCTCGAGCATGAAGCGGGTTTATCGACAAAGCGTGAGTAAGTATTCGGATCGCTGCATTTGTATCGCCGAGTTCCGCTAATGCTCCGCCGAGATAAGTGTGTGCCTCCAAATCAGCCGGTTTCAGCTGAATGCAATGTTCATAACATTCCACAGCAAAGGCATACTGTCTATTGAGGAAATAGATATTTCCCACATTGAAGTGGGCGTCTCCGAAAAGCGGGTCCAGTTCAACCGCTCGGAGGTAACTCGTTTTGGCATCTTCTTTAAGGCAGCAAGCGAGTTGTGCATTGCCTAATGAATTGTGGGCCGGGGCATAGTCTGGACTGGATAAAACTGCTTTCTCGTACCAGCTTGAAGCAAGGAGGTGATCGCCGAGTGCGGTTGATGCGTTTCCCCGTCCAATGAGTGCCTGAAGCAAAGACGGTTCATATCGAAGTGCACTCTGATAGCTCTTATCTGCTTCAAGCCAGTCCCCTTGTGACTCAAGCAACAGACCAAGATTGACATACGTGCTGACATCCTTTGGATTGAGCGAGAGAGCTCGCTGAAAGCTTGCCTTCCCTTTCGATATCTCTCCGGTTCCTTTAAATGCATTTCCAAGATTGTTATGGTACGGTGCGAACGACGGATTGATCGATATGGCCCTCCCAATCAACTCGATAGCAACCTTGGGCTGACCCACTTGGTTCATCAGCACGCCTAAGAGATGGTAGGCGTCAGCGTTCTGAGGGTCGGCTAGCAAAAATCTGACGATACATCTCCGCAGCCTCCGGAAAGGCTCCCCTCTCGTGATGATGGATGGCACTTTTAATCGTTACAGAAGAGTTCAAAGGATTCCTCAGCACAGTGAAGTATTAAAAGGCTGGATGCGGATCTCACAGTAGTCGAGTGGGCGTATCCGGGAAGAAGAAAGTTTTGGGAAGGCACATCCGTGGGACATTCTCGTAAGCGCAATGAATTACGTAGAAAGCAATCCGAAGACCAAACTAATTGACTCTGCGATTAGGAAATTCAGAATTTTCTTTTCGGGGTCCCTTCAGAATTCGGGCCACACAGTACGCTAAGCAGTTCGTGACATTGCGTAGACCCCCATTTACGCCACATTGCGATCCAAGCTACAGGCCAGGCGACCGTAGAAAAGCCGCAGTTGGTCTTAGCGTACATAAATTTCCCTTTCGTGAGGTGTCCCCTGTTAGCGTCCCACCTCGCCTCGCAGCCGCCTGAATGGGAATCAAGTCCCGTCAGATGAGGTCGACGTTGTAGAGCGTGAGGATGTCGTTGAGGAGGGCTCTGTTGGCAGAAGCCATCAGAGACCCGAGGGAACTTACCTTGAACATGGACACAGGTCGAGAAAAAATTGCGCAGGCTGCACGGGTGTGGTCGTGTCGGGCCGGATAGCGAATGCCGTCCGGTTTGCAGGGGTGCAATCGTAAGGCGGCCGACCATTGCTTCGCGATCATGTGACTGCCGGCGAAGAGACGGCTGTCGGCTCCAACCCGAGTCAGTCCGCCGGTAGCGAAGAGATAGATAAAGCGCAGATCCTGGGTCAGTTCGAGCAAGGCCATTGCGCGGGCGTCGAGATAGTCACCAGAAACGGCGGGCACTCCGGTCGTGGTTCCGCAAGACTCGATAAAGGAACCGTGCGCGTCTTCAGCTGTGTAGAGAACGCCGAAGGCATGTTTCGCAGGGCAGTCGGGGTCATCGAAGCGGTTCGCTCCGCTGGTGCCGAAATAGATCGGATCAAGTGCGCTCTGATGGTGTCGATAGAGTATGTCGCCCATCTTCAGAGTAAAGATGAGCGGCGTCTGCGTCGACAGTTCCGGATGAGGGGGAGGATGATCTCCCGGCTTGTCCGTCATAGGGCTCCTTGTTCGCCATACTCAACAGCAACAGATTCCACCTCTTCAGTAGATCCTTTCTGCAGACGCTCGATCGGAGTTTTCCCGTCCAATCGTTCATTAGGACTTGTAAAGAACACCATTTGCATCCATGGATCAAGAGCTTTGAGTTCTGTTAGAACTTCCTCGAGTCCAGGGATTGTCTTTCCGTCCTCAAATTGAAAACTTGGATAGCTGTATCCTCGTCTTCCTTGAGTCAAAGCCAGAAGTTGGTTTGACGATCGGCGTTTGTCGACCGCTTGCCGTGAGATTCCTAGCACCTCTGCCACTTGTTCAGAGGTCAGAGCCCCTCCTGCTGTTTCGAGCATTTGTTTCTTTCGCTTTAAGCCTCGCAACTTTGCCCCAATAAAAGGATCTGCAGAGATGGTTGTCCAACTTGATCGCTGGACGGCCGAGTCACGCGATCAACTCCCAATCGACACGGTTCTCTACACTACCTCGGTAATAAACACGTCTTCCAGAGTCGAGTCGGACATCCGCCTGGCCCGCGAAAGATTGCTGGGAATTACGCTGCGCCCTCTCCGGCGGGAGGCGACCGAGGTTCTTGAGGTCATCGCCTTCGCGACGAAGCAAAGCGGAGAGAAATCCTGAACAGAGTAGGATGCTCTCCGTGCGATCGACCTCCGGTCGACCCGACTTATTTCCAGACCTTCGAACAGTATGAAGCGCGAAAGAAGGCCGTTCCAGATCCGACAACGCTCATCCTTATTGATGAAGCGGACCGTTTGCATATGAATAGCCTGGAACAGATGCGATCCATCTTCGACGAAGGCAGTACCGGGATGGTTCTGATCGGCATGCCGGGCATCGAAAAGCGCATCGCCCGTTTTCCGCAGTTCTATTCCCGGATAGGTTTTGTTCACGAGTTCCGGCCACTCGACGCAACCGAGATGCAAAATCTGCTCGAACGTCGCTGGACTCCTGTCGGTGTGTGATGGCGAGGCTGATCCGAATGACTGGCGGCAATTTCAGGCTGCTTACCCGGCTCCTCACGCAGATCGAACGGGTTCTCGAAGTGAACGAACTGCATGTTGTTTCCGCAGAGGTTGTCGAGGCCGCACGAGACAGCCTGGTGATAGGGCAAGGTTGAGCGCCGTTCACTCATACGCCAAATAACGACAAAAGATCTACGACAAATAGCTTCGCAAGCTACAAATCAGGTCACCGCCGCTACAGCATCGGCGCGTGCAGGAAGCTGGCAACAGCAGCGAACTGCCGCGCGACCCGCGGGTTACTGTGCCGTACCGGCTCCGTCATTGCGGGCTTTCCCGCCGGCTGAATCTGGAGGCGGGCACGCAAGGTGGCATCCAAGCCAAAGGGAGTGTGACCGTTCTTCGACATAATGGCGTGGCAGGTGTCGCACGTTGCCGGTGCTCCCTTGGCCTGGTGACACCCGATACAGCTGCCCATGCTTGTGTCCTTCTCTAGTGCGATCGCGGTACGCTCGGCCACCGGACCGTGGCACTCCTCGCATGTGCTGCCGGCGGTGGTGTGGGTCTTGTGGCTGAAGGTCACGAATGAGGGCACACGATAGACACGGACCCATACAATGGGATCTTCGTTTTTGGCGGCTTCGGCGATGCGCTGGATGTCCAGCTTGTCGATTGCGATGGAGACATGGCAACGCATGCACTTGGGTGGCTGCGGCATGGCCAGTGTCGTACCGTTGCCACGCGGCTCATGACAGTCGTTACAGGACATCTTCGCAGTCTGGACGTGTACCTTGTGGTTGAAGGCGATGGGCTGCGCCGGGGCGGCTGCGGTTTGCGCGTGGATGGCCACGGTAAATCCGAACAACAATACGGCAAGCATCAGCAAAAACTTCTGCATGCGAGATCTCCCCCTGAGAACAGGGTGCCGTTTCTCGAAGGAAACAGCACGCCGATGAGTTTCGGACCACGTAGGGAACGTTAGACGTTGCCCTTGCGCATCTCCTCTGCCAGGTATTCGGATGCACGCATGGCGAGTGCGCACATGGTTATCGTCGGATTCTGCCATCCGGCGCTGACAAAGACACTGGCGTCCGTGATGAACAGATTCTTCATGTCATGGCTCTGGTTCCATTTGTTTACGACGCCCTTCTTCGGATCGTCGCTCATGCGGGCTGTCCCTTGTTCGTGGATGGAGTAACCCGGCGGATTGAACTCGTAGTTCTTCACCAGAATCTCGAAACCGGCAGCTTCAGCCATCGCTTCCATAGTATCGATATAGTCCTTCGCCATGTTGGTTTCGTTCGTGGTGTACTTCGTATAGATGTTCAGCGTGGGGATGCCCCAGGCGTCCACCACCTGCTTGTTCAACGTGACGTGATTTTCATAGTGTCCGAGCGTCTCGCCCATGATGTTCGTGGAGAAGCCGCTGCCGTTGTAGCTCTGCAGCTTCTGTTCCAGTTCCTTGCCGTAGAAAGGCAGGGCGCGCGCGTCGAACGGCCCGTTGCTGCAGGAGACATTCACGGCGTAGCCGCGCAAGAAGCCGTTGCTCTTCGCCTCCAGGTTGCGGAAGCGTGGAATCAGAGCGCCACCTCCCATCAGGCCGCGGGTCGCTTTGCCGTCCCGTGCCTCCGGAACTGAGCAGAGGATGCCCGCTCCGTAAATCTGGTCGCACAGGTAATGACCGAGCGCGCCGCTGGAGTTGCAGATGTCCGACAGCATGAGAAGACGAGTCGTCTCCAGCGTGCCGGCAGCAACGATAACGACCCGCGCCTTCAGCACCATCTCGCGGTGCGAGTGCCTGTCAATGAAGAGGACGCCATCCGCCAGGCCGGTGTTCTTGTCCACCGTAATCTGCCGCACGATCGCGTTCGGGATAGTGGTGAGTTTACCGGTAGCCACTGCGTCTGGAATGACCAGATTGATCGAAGCAGCCATGCCATCCTTGCCCAGCGAGGAGCGCGGCTTGGTGACTGGAACGCCGAGCTTCTTGCCGGCGTCGACAAATCGCTGCATGGCGCCGGACCATGGCGATTTGTCGTCGATAAAGTTGCCGTCCGGGTACTGCGGCAGGCCATCCGTATGGCCGGTAACACGGAAGATCTCCTCCACACGGGAGTAGTAAGGGACCAGATCCTGAAGTGAGATGGGCCAGTTTTCGCCGAAGCCGTCGTGGTCCTTGCTCTTAAACTCGTAGTCGCTATGGCGAAACGATTGGCGTCCCCAGAAGGGAGAGCGTCCGCCCACGCTGCGCACGCGGACCCAGTTGTAAGGCTGCTCCGGCGGATGATAGTAAGGAACGACCTTCTCATCCACCCACTGGTTCGCATTGAACTCGCTCGACTGAAAGACGTGCGGGAGACGGCCCGGCGCGTCGAAGCCACGGTAGGGCAGTTCGTGCACCGGCTTCAGCTCGCGGTACTTCTCGAAGTTCAAGATCGGGCCTGCGTCCAGCATCGTGCAGGAGATACCCTTTTCCGTAAGAATCTTTGCGGCTAACCCGCCCGTATGTCCCGACCCGATGATCAGGACCTCCACCTTCTTCTGTGCCATGCGCTCTCTCTGGTTTCTCTTCTCTGAGGGGAGACGTTCTACGAGTGCTTATGCTTCGTGGTGAGTGTGGACTGGGCCACCCCCTGGCTCACCCAGGTCTGGATCCCAGGGTCGATGGGATACCAGTAGAGACCCACCCCCGGCGTGCGTTCGCCCGTGGCCTCGGCCGCCATGGCCCACGCAGGGGAGTTTATGGTGGCGGTGCGAATGTCACGGTGCGCCAGGTTGATGAAGCGAACATGGCCTTCCCGCGGCGGATGGTCGTTCATCCATCCCTTCAGATGCGGACGGATCACGGCGTCGGCCTGTTTCGCATCAGCCTTTGCAAACGGTGCGTTGAACTGCTTCATGCAGTCCGCGTTCAAGCGGTCGAGGCCGTCGTTGTACACGCTCTGCTGTTCATCGGGCGAGGCGCCGATGTAGAAGTCCAGGAACTCCGGTGTGCCAGCCTTCAGCGCGCTGGGGTAATCGTCGCCGGCAGGCATCATGATCTCGCACAGATGCACCAAGGTGGCATAACGCACCGGTGTGAAGTAGCGCGCGTCCGTCCTGGCAACAACATCCGGCTGCGAGATTGGGATGTTCGGTGTGTGGAACCGCGCCATTGCCTGTACACGCGCCATCGCCGGCTGGCTGGACGCCGCCGAAGGCTGCACCGCCATGGTGCCCGGGTCCGTCGCATTTGCGGCTGGAGGTGGATTCTGTGCCTGCGGTGCAGGCTGTTGTCCAAGTGATGTGCTCGCCGTTGCCGTAACGACCGCAAGGCCCTTCACAAAGTCACGCCGTTTCATGGGCAAATCCTACGTGTTATCAATAAGTACAGTCAATCGCTTACGAGGACCTGAACGTAAAGCTTTTCATGTCATGCTCGCTACTGCTACGAAGTCGAATACACTCGCAGGATCCGTTCGCCGCGGCGATTCAGGAGAACGTTCGACAAAGAGGAGTATCTCGTCACCATTTTTCGACATCGTACCTCTATCATTCGGTAACGACAAGTCGGCCAGTGTCGACGAATGTCTCCGCTCCATTGACCTCTACGCGCTCTATTTGTCACGCTGTACTCAAACCCCATTACAATCGTACAGGTGAAAACATTCTTATTTTTAGCTCTAACCGTGGCAAACTTACAGCGGGGTGCCATTGCTCAGGACGCCAAACTTTTCCTTGGCCGTTGGGATATGACCGCCACACCAGCCAGCGGAACCCCGTATCCGCAGTGGATGGAACTCACGGAGAATAACGGGAAGATCGAGGGCCGCGTCCAACCCCGCGGAGGCGCTTGGCGTCCCATTGCGGGCGCGACCGTTGCATCCGGGAAGCTGGCGGTGGCCGTCTCCGAAGCTGGCCAGGGCCCTGCCATTCATTGGGAACTCACTTCCGACTCCGCTACTAGCATCAAAGGCATAGAGAAGCGCGGCGATGCTGACGGCCCCACGCTCACGGGTGCGCGCGCGCCTGCTCTGGACCGTCCCCTGCCGAAAAAATGGTCCAAACCAGAGGCCATATTTAATGGCAAAGACCTCACCGGTTGGGAACCGATTGGCAATGTCAACAACAGTAAATGGGTCGCGCGCGATGGCGAACTGGTGAACGATAACCCGGAAGTTCCGGGCCAGCACAGCTCGGGCGCGGCCAACATCAAAACCACCGCCAAATTCCAGGATTTCAAGCTTCACATTGAAGTCGACTGCCCGGAAGGCGGCAACAGCGGTATCTATCTGCGCGGCCGCTACGAACTGCAGGTGGGCACGGAAGGCGGCAAGCTGCCGTCGCACGAAATGGGCGCCATCTATAGTTACTATCCACCGCCGACCGGCTCCGAACTGGGCCTTGGCAAATGGACTACGTTTGACGTTACCTTCGTGGGACGCCACGTCACGGTGCTGCGCGATGGGAAGATGTACCACGACAATGTAGAAATCCCCGGCCCTACCGGTGGGGCGTTGGACAGCAATGAAGCGGAGCCCGGGTCATTTTATCTGCAGGGCGACCATCACGGCGTGATCCGGTACCGGAACATCACGATCTCCGTTCCGAAGAAGTAAGCGGGTTGGCCGAGCTGGCGACCGCTAGCAGGGAGCAAGTTGTCGGTATCCCGGAAGATGTACTTCCCGTAGAAATTCACGCCGCTTCCAACTCACGGGGCTGATCAGCTTGATCCCGGTCAGCCCGCTCAAAATCATGGTTGCACTCCGCCAACGATTCGCGACAAAGTGGCTATTTGGAGACTTTGCCGAATAAGGGTCACTTCAGAAAACGGAGCATAGAGTATGGTAAGCACCAGCCCATGCTGAAAATAAACAGCTTATTTTGTGCCCCGCCATTTTGACATTGTCGCTGGAAAAACCACTCATTATAAATAACTTAGCTGGCGCTAGAGCGCGATTCAGCCTAGCCATGCCTATAGTGCAAAGCTTCAGAGCTACAGACCAAAGCTCGTGTATTGCGTACGGACGAAAACCCTATTCTCGCCAAGGGA
>JAOAPB010000021.1 GCA_025462645.1 Edaphobacter sp.
CGTCATAGATGGATTTCAGCCTTCGCCGCAGATGGAGCACGGCGTAGTGCTTGCGCGAGAGCAGCGTGTTGACGCTCAGGCCGGTCTCGGCAGATATCTCCTTGAAGCTGAGCCCAGTCAGCTCGTGCGCAATAAAGACCTCCCGCTGTCCCTCGGGAAGCTCTTCCAGGGCCTCTTCCAATGCGTCCAGGAGGAGGTTTCTGGCATACGCTGCCTCCGGCCCCGCATCGAGCGCGGGCAATAGGTCTTCGAGAAGGAGCGTGTCACCATCCTCCGCCGATGCAACCGGATCGTTGAGTGAGGATGGCTTATTCTTCCGGAAGAGATCGATCATCCGGTTGCGAGCTACTCGGAAGAGCCATCCCGTTACGTGTTCTACGGGCTTCATAAGGCGGTAGGCCGAGATGAGCTCGAAGAAGACCTCCTGAAGAATGTCCTCGGCGTCGCTGCTGTCGGCTACGTGCTTGCGAATGAAATTCCGCAGCCGCGGCTCGTCCCGCTCCATGGCCTGCGAGATGAGCTGGTCCTGCTCGATGATGTTCGAGTTGCTCGGCATTTGCGTCATCTACTGGTGTAGACGAATGGAGGGGCCGGATATTTTATGAAAGGGAAAAATGTCCTCTCCGGTAGCACAGGAATCCGGCAGGATGCTGACTTCTCTCAACGACGATGAAGCAGTGCCCCAAAGATACAGAATTTTGTATTTTCTTTGATCAAATCCTTCTATGCGCCCGCGACTGTTGCGCCCCATAGTCCAACGTAATATTTTTCGGGGTATTCATGCAGTGTGTCCATAGGAGTACGGTAATCTCTTAGACCTCTATGACTGTTACGAAGAAATTGGCTACAAAGACGACAAAGCGAAGTGCGGGTAAGAGCGTCGAAGTTAAAAAGAGTCCGGTGAAGGCTGTCGAAAACCTGTTTTTCAGCCGGGATGAGTCTTGGCTGAAATTCAACCAGCGGGTACTGGAAGAGGCCCAGGATCCGACAAATCCGCTGCTAGAGCGGGTGAAGTTTCTTGCGATTACGGCCAGCAATCTGGATGAATTTGTGGAGATCCGGGTGGCAGGTATGCTGCAACGGATTGAAGATGGGTACAACCAGGCGCAACCTCTGGATGAGGGCGGCCTCACTCCGCAGGAGCGCCTGGACCGGTTGAGCGAGCGACTGGCGGCCTTCGTAGAAGCGCAATACCGATGCTGGAATGAGCAGTTGCTCCCGGCAATGCACGCGGAGAAGATTCGTGTGCGACCGTGGCGGCAGTTGAGCGACGAGGAAAGAACTTATGCGTTAGCGTTCTATGAGAACGAGGTCGATCCCCTGCTTACACCCGTGACGATCGATCCCTCCCATCCTTTTCCTCGGGTATTGAATAAGGCGCTCTGTCTGGCGTTGCTGCTACGGCATAAACGAAAGGGAACGGCTGGAGTAAGGCCGACAACGGCGCTGGGCGTTGTGACGGTGCCACGTTCTCTGCCTCGTCTGGTGCCACTGCCCGGAGCAGAGGGTTACTGCGACTTCATTTTGCTGCATGAGTTGATTGAGTCGCAGGTGGAGCGAATGTTCCGCGGGTATGAGGTGCTGTCGCGGTCCGCCTTCCGTGTGACCCGCAACAGCAATCTGTATATGCAGGAAGAAGAGTCGCGGTCGGTCCTCGAGAGTGTGCGGGCCGAGTTGCATAATCGACGTAAGGGCGATGCCGTGCGACTGGAGATTGAAAGCTCTGCCACGGAAGAGATCGTCGAGCGGCTGAGGACGAACTTTGAGCTCGAGCCCTGGCAGGTGTTCAGGACGGATGGGCCGGTGAACCTGTCGAGGCTGATGAATCTCTACTCGGAGGTAAAACGACCGATCCTGAAATATCCTCCATTCGCGAGTAAGGAGTTTAAACTCAGCGCGAAGTCTATCGATCTGTTCGACGAGTTGAGGAGGCGGGATGTGATGCTGCATCATCCTTTCGACTCCTACCAGACCGTGGAAGGATTTATCGAGGCTGGAGCCGTAGACCCGGGTGTGATTTCGATGAAGCAGACACTTTATCGAACAAGCAAGGATTCCCCCATCTTCCGGGCGCTGATTGAGGCGGCACAGAGCAAAGACGTGACCGTCGTCGTCGAGTTAATGGCGCGGTTCGATGAGGACTCCAATATCCGGTGGGCTCGTGAACTAGAGGATGCAGGCGTAGGGGTCTTTCACGGCATCTTTGGGTTGAAGACGCATTGCAAGCTGTCGCTTCTGGTAAGACGCGACCCGGATGGAGTCATCCGGCGATATGCGCACCTGGGAACAGGCAACTACAATCCCGTGACTGCACGGTTTTATACGGACATAAGCTTGCTGACCTCCCGGCCGGAGATGACAGAAGCAGTCCAGAAGGTATTCAACTACCTGACGGCAGAGACGGAAGCTGCATCCTATCTTCCGCTGAAGGTGGCTCCTCTAACGCTGTGGGACGGTCTGATTGCGCTAATCGAGCGTGAAGCCAATCATGCCAGGGCAGGACGTCCAGCGGCGATTGTGGCGAAGATGAATGGACTTCTGGATCGGCGAATCGTAGAGGCTTTGTACGCGGCGTCGCAAGCCGGAGTAGAGATTGACCTCATCATCCGGGGAATGTGTTCGCTACGGCCCGGCGTAAAGGGTCTGAGCGAGCGGATACGTGTACGGAGTATTGTAGGCCGGTTTCTGGAGCACAGCCGGATCTTCAGCTTTGCGAATGGCGGAGATGAGACGATCTATTGCGGTAGTGCGGACTGGATGCCGCGAAATCTGGTCGAGCGGTGCGAAGTGGTGTTCCCAGTGACGCAGCCGGACCTACAGCGGCGGCTGCGGGAGGAGATTTTGGCAGCCTACCTCGCGGACAACACCAAAGCGCGGTTGCTGCAGCCTGATGGCGAATACGTGCGAGCCCCGCAGGTAGAGCCGTCATTTAGCGCGCAGGATTTTTTAATGAGAGTGGCTGAGGGATCTTCGGAGAAGGTACCCAAGCCAATCAAGAACTAGTTGAGTTATTGGATCGTGAAGTTGAGGCGGCGGCCTGCACGATCAGAGTTACTGAACGGTGAAGGTCACAAGAGCGCTATGCACCACATTGCCTGCGCTGGTTGAGGCAACTCCAGTAACCGTGATGTTGTATGTGCCTGGGGCCGCCGGCGTTGTCGTGGTGGGGGAAGGGGTCCCGCTACTTGAGGTACCGCCACCGCAACCGACAGCGGTAAGGGCAGCAACAGAGAGCACTACGGCGAGCAGAGCTCCCAGGCGACGACGGCGTGGAAGCGTGAGCAACATCATGCACGCGAGCGCAGCTCCAGAGCCGGCAGCGTACCACGGTCGGCGGCCAGAGGATGGGGTGTTCGAGGCAAGTTTGACCATACCCGTTGCTGTCTGCGAGTTCTGCTGGAAGGCGGTGAGAACGAAGCTGGTCGTAACACCAGTGGTCGAGTTGATAACGACAGGTGTCACTGAGAAGGAGTAGCTCGCAGCCACCGCAGAGTCGGCAACAGCGCTAAGGGCGATGGAGCCCTTGAAGCCATTGAAGGGGGTAAGGGTAAAGGTTACGCCGGGTGCGGTGCCACCGGATCGAACGGCTGTCGGAGCCGCGCAAGGGGTAATCGAGAAATCGGGCAGAGTCGAGGAGACGACGTCGATTGGAGCGATAGAGCCGCTGGATGCAAGGAGAGTTCCCTTGGAACCGCTGTAGGTCGTATCGCCGGAGTAAGTAGCGCTGATGTTGTGGCCGCCTGAGGTAAGCGCCGCAGTGTTGAGAGTGTAGGTGGCGGTACCGCTCGTGAGGGCAACGGGGGAACCTACAGGTTTGTTATCGACGAGAAACTGGACTGTACCCATAGGAGTAGGTGGCGTAGCAGAGCCCGCGCTCAGAATGGTTCCGTTCTTGACCGTGACACTGAGTGCGAGGCTCCCGCTAGAGACGGCGCAGAGCGAACTACTGGTCGAGAGCGTCGTCGCAGAGAGGAGGGAGCCGACCGTGCTCCCAGATCCTGCCGGAGTGGCGAGCGCCCAGGTGTTCGCGAAGTTGAAGACATCGATGCTGCCCCAGCCGGTGGCCAGATCGTAGCCAGCGTTGGCCGTATAGCCGATGCTCCCGCCGTTCGGGCAGTTCGGGCTCCCGACATCGCAAGGACTATTGTTGTTTCCGGTCGTGACGTCGTGAAAGACAGTGTTGTAGTAGGTGCTGTTGGCCAGGCCGTAGATGATGGGATTCGCATTGCCGATTCGCGAGCCGGTCTTCTGTTGCACGAGGGCGAAGATGCCTGCCAGCGTCGGTGCGGCCACAGAAGTGCCCCCGACGACGCTGAGATTACCAGCGGAGTCACGATAGCCATTCACGCAGGAGCCGCCGGTGCAATAGAGATAGCCGTCATGACTGGAGGCAGAGTTGAGCGAGATATCGGGTACGTCACGAGAGGAGTCCGCGGGGACGCCGTTGCCGATCTGCCAGACCGGTTTCGAGAAGAAGGCACTTGACCCGCCGCCGCTCGCACCGAGTCCGCTGCTGTTGGTCTCATTCCAGACGGTCTCGGGGATGTACGAGATAGCCGAGCCCGAGGTGGTGCCGTTGCTCGCGCTCCAGTATGGAGTAGCGCCGGTGGCGTTGCCTTCGCTGAACATGGTGCCGCCGGCAGCGGTGACAAATGGAGAGCTCGCAGGAAAGTCGACCGCAAAGCCCTGGCTGGCTGTCGCGGACTGATAGTCGCAATCGGTAGCGCCCGAGTCCCCGGAAGGCCCCACAATGGTAATGCCCTGAGCGTTTGCCTGCTGGAAGAGCTGGTTGAAGGAGTCAAGCCCCGCAAGCCCGGCAGCGCTCTCGCACAGACCGTAGCTGATACTCATGATGGGCGCCAAATTGTCTTCAATAGCGTTGGCAAGTGACGTGTTGATGACATCCTTCGAATTGACGTAGAGGATGTTAGCGGAAGGCGCGACCGCGCCGGACCACTCGACGTCGAGCTGCGCCTCGGGAAGGTCAGCGGCGACTGTGCCGGGGTCCGGCCCGTATAGCTTGATCGTTGGAGCCTTGGCGACAAGCCCAGAGGCAGCACGGAACGCAGCCACATCGGCAAGGCTTATGTCAGTACGGCCTACGACCGCGATGGTGATGCCGCTGCCATTAATGGAGTTGGTGAGCAGCGGATTGACATCGTAGATGGTGTAGAAGTCACCGGGAGCGATGAAGTGATTTGACGAAACTGGCGAGGTGAACTGGGGACGAACCTCAGAGGCGTTGACCGTTCTTGTGCGGGCGCGCGATTTTGGCCCAAAGTCATTCAGGCCGGTGATGTTGCTGACGATCCCGGCAATGGCTCCAGGGAGCACGGGATCGGTGAGGTTGGCGATGTGCTGTTCGCCATCGATCGTGAGTGCATGAATACTGGTCCCGAAGGCCTGTTCGACCTGAGCCACAGTCCCCGTGAAGGTGACCGATGTGGAGCTGCGCGCAGTGCGTGTGATCGTGAAGCCCTGACTGCTGAGCCAACCGGTAACCTTCGCGAGATCCGAGGCGCTGAGGCCAAAGCGGGCCCCGAACAGCTCCGGCGTGAGCCACTGGTGGTAGCTGGGCGAACTGGGGTTTTGCAGGTCAACCAGAAGCTGCGTAAGCGCGGCTTTCTGTGCGGAGGTCATATTAAAGCGCAGCGCGAGTGTACTGAGAGTCTGGCCGGCAGGCGTGGGGCCGAGATCTGTCGCGAGACGGGCGCGTGCTGGAACGGTGTGCTGGATGGGAACACGGCTGCTCTCATCTATGGCGGAGACGATGCGGTTCTGCACAGCACCATGCGCGACCGGAGTAACGCCTAGGAGAAGCCCAATGACAGGGAGAACGAACCGGGGGAGTAAACGACCGCACATGACGATTTCCTGGCCTTAACCTGACAATTACATCGCGATTTGTTGTTCCAAATATGGCGGGGAGGGGGCTCAACGACATAAAAGGAGGTCAATGTGACTGTTTAAACAGACAATTGCTGAAAATGTTGCGCTTCTATGACCTTGTAGACGACTCTAACAACTTTTTGTCTACATGCCATCGCTGCAAAATCGAAGCGGACGAGAAGATAAGCATGACATGGATTGAATATATTTATAGAGAGGCAATCAAAAAACAACGGAAAGGATCGGCCAAAATGGGAATTTGACTGGTCCTTTTGTGGTATTCCGTATGGCAAACGTGGTGTGCGGCACCACCTAAATGGCATACTTTCCAGCCTTGATGACATGCTGCGCCACCTGCCGGCGTAGGGCTATGGTATCCGCCGAATCGTGTTTGGCGAGGCGGCGAAGAATTGTGAGCTGGGTTCGGAGCATGTCCCCCTCCGCCACGGCCGCGATGATCTTGCGAGCGGAGAGCTCGATCTTGTCGAGTGCATCGGCGGCGTAGATTCGGGCCATGGCGACGGGAATGTTGGCGCTTCCCTTCCCGGCCATCTTCTCGGCGCGAAGGATGGCGGACTCCATCGCGAAGACCTCGATGATCATGTCGGCGATGGCTCCCATGACCTCCTGCTCGTCGGCGATCTTGGCCATGTACTTCTGCGTGGCAGCACCAGCGGCGAAGAGGGTCAGCTTCTTTGCGCTGGCGAGGAGGTGGAACTCGTCGGCGAGTAGGCCTTCGCGGTCCTCCTTCGGCGTTGGACCAGCCATGACCTCGTCCATGAGCTGCTTGATGGCAGGCATCAGGGCCAGCTTGCCGCTCATCGCGGACTTCATCAGCCAACCCGTGATGATGAGCCGATTGATCTCGTTGGTTCCTTCAAAGATGCGGTTGATGCGCGAGTCGCGGTAGGCGCGCTCGGCGGGATACTCCTCGACATAGCCATAACCGGCGTAGATCTGCAGGATCTCGTCGACGACCTTGTCGAGCATCTCCGAGTCCCAGACCTTCACGATGCTGCACTCGACGGCGTAGTCCTCAATGGCCTTCTGGATCGCCGCGGTATCGTGCTTATCGACTCCGGCAAGCGCGGCGTCGATCATGCCAACCGTACGGTAGCTGAGGGCCTCGCCGACGAAGACCCCCACGGCGCAGTCGGCGAGCTTCTCCTGGATGAGACCGAAGTCGGAGATCGGCTTGCCGAAGGCCTTCCGCTCCTTGGCATAGCGAATCCCGTTGCCCAAACACATGCGGGCTGCCCCCACGGCGGCATTGCCCAGCTTGTAGCGCCCGACGTTCAAAATATTGAAGGCGATGTGATGCCCCTTCCCGACTTCGCCGAGAAGGTTCGCCGCAGGAATCTTGCAGTCAGCGAGAATGAGCGGACAGGTGCTGCTGCCCCGGATACCCAGCTTGTGCTCCTCTTTGCCGACCGTGAAGCCTGGAGTCCCCTTCTCCACGAGGAAGGCAGTGAGCTTCTCTTCACCGGCCTTTGGGCCATCAGGAATGACGCACTTGGCGAAGACGGTGAAGATGTCGGCAAACCCGGCGTTGGTGATCCACATCTTCTCGCCGTTGAGCGTGTAGGTCGAGCCATCCTCCGATAGAACCGCTCGCGTACGCGCATTCACGGCGTCCGAGCCCGAGGTCGACTCCGATAGCGCATAGGCCCCAATGAACTCACCCGAGGCCAGCTTCGGCAGGTACTTGTTCTTCTGCTCCGCCGTGCCGTACCAGACGATGGGCAGCGTGCCGATCCCGACATGCGCGGAGAACGCGACGGAGAAGCTACCCTGCTTGGCGATATTGTCCGCGATGATGGCCGACGTCACCTTGTCCATCTCCAGCCCGCCGTACTCCTCAGGGATATCGACCGAGGTCAGCCCAAGCTCCGAGGCCTCCTTGATGAGGCGCCGCGTAACAGAGAAATCCTTCGCCTCGATCTGATCCGACACAGGCACGATCTCGTTCATGGCGAAGTCCGTCGTAGTCTGCGCGATCTGCCGATGCTCTTCGGTGAAGTCCTCAGGGAAGAAGCAATCGGCGGGGCTGGGGTTCGAGATAAGGAAGCTGCCACCTGCAAGTCGGGTATGGGTTGGGCTAGGTGGGGTCATCGTTGCCATGGTGTTTCTCCTTCTACGAACTCTGAATCATTAATTGACAGCTTCGAAGATTCCAGCGGCTCCCATGCCTCCGCCTACACACATCGTCACCATGCCATACTTCGCCTTGCGCCGTGGCATCTCGCGCAGCAGGGTGGCGGTCAACTTCGCTCCGGTGCAGCCCAGCGGATGCCCAAGGGCAATAGCTCCACCATTGACGTTGAGCTTCGCGGGGTCGATGCCAAGAACCTTGATGACGGCGAGCGACTGGGCGGCAAATGCTTCGTTCAGCTCAATCACATCGATCTGATCGAGTGTGAGCCCAGCCATCTTCAGCGCCTTGGGGATAGCGTAGATGGGGCCTACGCCCATCTCCTCGGGATCGCAACCGGCATAGGCAAACGCGATGAACTTTGCCATCGGCTTGATGCCTAGCTGCGCCGCACGCTCCGCAGACATGACGACGGCAGCGGCAGCTCCATCCGATGTCTGCGACGAGTTCCCCGCCGTCACGGTCCCCTTGGCATGGAAGACCGCCTTCAGCCTGGCAAGCGCTTCGAGCGAGGTGTCGGCGCGGGGACCTTCATCCTGCTTGAAGATCGTCTCGACGGGCTTAGCCTTTCCCTTTCCATTTGGAACCGTGTTTGTAACGGTAAGAGGAACGATCTCATCGTCGAACCTGCCAGCCGCAATCGCAGCCAGCGCCTTCTGATGGCTCTCATAGGAGAACTGGTCCATCGCCTCACGCGTGATGCCATAGTGTGCAGCGACGCGCTCCGCCGTCAGCCCCATGGACATATATGAGCCGGGATAGTTCTCCACCAGCCACGGATTCACCGAGATCTTATTACCGCCGAACGGCACGTACGACATGCTCTCGGTCCCACCCGCCAGGATCACATCGGCGCTTCCCCCTCGAATACGATCCGCCGCGATTGCGATACTTTGCAGGCCAGAGGCACAGTAACGGTTGATGGTCATGGCAGAGGTTGTGATGGGCATGCCAGCGCGAAAGCTCGCTACCCGGGCGACGTTCATTCCCTGCTCGGCCTCCGGCATGGCGCAGCCGAGAATCACATCTTCAATCTCAGCCTTATCCAGCTGCGGAATGCGTTCGAGAGCGCCGGTGATGGCAAAGGCGGCGAGGTCGTCGGGCCGGGTGGTACGAAGGCTGCCGCGCGGGGCCTTGCCGATTGCGGTGCGGACAGCGGATGCGATGATGACGTCTCTCATGGCGTACTCCTAATTTCTAAGCGGCTTGCCGGTCTTCAAGGTGAAGGCAATTCTCTCCTGCGTCTTCTTCTCTCCACACAAGCTGAGGAAGGCCTCACGCTCCAGATCGAGCAGATACTGTTCGCTCACCAGAGCTCCGGGCGTAACGTTGCCCCCAGCGAGCGCATACGCGACCCAGTTGGCCACCTTGGCATCGTGGTCGGAGATGTACTGCCCCTCGCGCATCGTCCAGACAGCCAGCTTCAACGTGGCAAGAACGGACTCGCCGGGAGCGGGAATGTCCGTACGCGCAATGGGAGCGGCATACCCGGCATCGGCGAGGGCGCGCGCCTTCAGCTTCGCATCGGTGAGAAGGCGCTCGCGATTCATAGTGACGTTGTCAGAGGGCCGCAGGAACCCAAGGCTGCGAGCCTCAGCCGCAGAGGTCGAGACGGTGGCCTTGGCGATAGTCTCGAAGTTCTTCTTCAACGCTTCGAATATCTCCACACCCTCGCCCCGCGCATCAGGCCTGATGCTGGAGCCCGCCTCAATCGATCGCAGTACCATCTCCTTGCAGCCTCCTCCGCCAGGGATGAGGCCGACACCGGCCTCCACCAGACCCATATACAGTTCAGCATGAGGCTGACGTGCCGCTGCATGAAGCGATATCTCGACGCCTCCACCAAGACACATGCCGTAAGGAGCAACCACAACGGGTCGCGGACAGAACTTGATGGCCTGCGTCATGTTCTGGAAGGCGCGGACCGCGAGTTCCACCTCGTCCCACTCCTCCTCCTGGATGCCGAGCAGAAGTTGCATGAGATTGGCGCCGACGGAAAAATTGGCTGAGTCGCCAGTGATGACAAAGGCTTCGAAGTTGGCCACCTCTTCACCGGCAGGTTTGAGCGTCTGGGTGATGAGCCTGACGATGTCATCGCCCAGAGCATTCATCTTGGAGTGCAGCTCAATACCGGCGACGCCATCTCCCAGATCGACGACGGAGGCTCCGGGATTCTTCTTCACCACGCCCTTCGCCTTCTTGATCACAGCGAACGAAGAGACGCCGTCGGCAACGATGACGGGTTTGTAGCTGCTCGTAAAGGGATCGAAGAAGAGTCGTCCGCTCGGGACAGTAGCGTCGTCCTTATACCAGGTGGGGTTTGGCTCCTCGTGCTTATCGGCCCGGGCGAGAAGCCTCTCCACGTTAGCGGCAATGGGCGCACCGCCCGCACGCATCTTCTCGGTAGTAGCCCGAACACCCGCAGCGTCGAAGATCTCAAACGGTCCAAGCTCCCAGTTGAAGCCCGTCTTCATCGCTTGATCGATCTCGACGATCGAGTCGGCAGGCTCATCTCCAGTGGCTGAAACGCGATTGGCCGCGTAGGTGAAGAGCTCAGTAAGCAGCGGCCAGTAGAACCGCGCGGCCTTGTCCGTGCGGACATCGGCATGAAGCAACTGCGAGATGCGCACAGCGGTGGACTCGACGTTCTTCGCCATCTCCAACGCCGGAAACTTTGGCCGTGTCGAAGGCTCGTAGTCCAGCGTCTGCCAGTCGAGGACGTGGCGCAGGTCGCGCCCCTCGGCGTCTCTCCCTGCCTTCTTATAGAACCCCTGATTCGTCTTGTCGCCTAGCCACTTGCGTTCAAGCATCGTCCGAATGAAGGGGGGCAACGCGACCTCGGCGCGTTCATCTTTAATCTTCGCGGCCTGTGCGGCGAAGTTGGCAGCGACATGGGCGAGGACATCGATGCCGACGAGGTCGCCGAGCCGGAAGGTTCCCGTCTTAGGCCAACCCAGCGCGCTGCCGGTCAACACGTCCACCTCTTCTATCGTCAGACCCTGCGCCATCATCAGGCGGATCGCATTCATCATGCTGAAGGTGCCGATGCGGTTGGCGATGAAGTTGGGCGTATCGTGCGAGCGGACGATCGCTTTGCCGAGACGCTGACCGCAGAAATGCGAGATGGTTTCGACCGCAACTGGATCAGTATCGCGCGCAGGGATGATCTCGAGCAGACGCATGTAGCGCGGCGGATTGAAGAAGTGTGTCCCGAAGAAGTACGGCTTCACCTCGTCGGGGAGTCCGTCGGCAACGCTTGCAATGAGCAGGCCGCTGGTATTGGTCGTGAGAATGGAATTGGCACGGCGGTGCTGTACAACCTTGGCAAGCAGGGCGTGCTTGATATCGAGATTCTCGGCTACGACTTCGATGATCCAGTCGCAATCTGCGATAAGCGCAAGGTCGTCGTCAAAGTTGCCGGCCGTGATCAGCCTGGCACTCTCCTGGACGTAGAAGGCCGCGGGCTTTGCCTTCTTCACGCCGTCGAGAGCAGCAAGAACGAACTTGTTCTTCGTAGCCTTGTCTGCGTCAGCCGGAGTAGCAGGAGGGACCATGTCCAGCAGAACCACGGGAAGCCCGGCGTTGGCGATGTGGGCGGCGATGCGGGAGCCCATCGTTCCAGCGCCCAGAACAGCTACTTTGCGAATCTGTTTCGGTGACGCAGCGGTGGTGCTGGGAGGCATGGTGCGGGCTCCGACGGAGAATAATCTCGAACGCCGTGAGCATACTGAATGGTCATTCATTTCGTCAAGTGAATGTCTCGTGACACCTCAAACAAAAAGACTTCTTTCATAGATGAACATGCACGCCCGGCAGCTCAACCGGTATGATTCTGCGGACAATACATTTCGTCTGACGCTGCGCAGTTCAACTTAAGCAGTTCGACTTTAAACGGAGAAGAAAGTAGATGGGCATGACAACGCGACGGGAGTTTTTTGCGCTTGCTGGCGGAGCCGCCACCTGCTTTGCCTATGGGTCAGCGTGGGCAGCCACAGATGTAGACAGTAACCCATATGACATGGTCGCAGCAATAGATCGAAAGCGAATCCTCACCAACGCGAACAAGTACCTCTCCGCCGAGCCAATCACGATCACAGCGAGCCACAGCGACCGCAGCACCGGTGGCCCGAACGATTACTTCTCCGAAGGAGACTACTGGTGGCCCAACCCCGGCAACCCCGGCGGCCCCTACATCCGGCGCGACGGCCAATCGAACCCCGGAAACTTCAACACCCACCGCGAGGCGCTCATCCGGCTGAGCCTCATCGTTCCCGCGCTCACCGCCGGATGGATGCTCACCGGCCAGAAGAAGTACGCCGACCACGCAGGAAAACATCTGCGCGCTTGGTTCGTGGACTCGGCGACGAAGTTGAACCCCAACCTTCAGTATGCCCAGGCGATCTTCGGCGTCTCCAAGGGCCGCGGCACCGGCGTCATCGACACGCTGCACCTGGTTGAGGTCGCACGTGCGGCGACCCTCCTGACCGCTGGTAACGCCATCGCAGATGCAAAGGCAGTACAGGACTGGTTCCGCGACTATCTGGAGTGGATGCGGACCTCGAAAAATGGGCAGGAGGAGCGCGATGCAAGCAACAATCACGGAACCTGCTGGGTTCTGCAGGCCGGCGAGTTCGCCCGCTTTACCGGCAACGAAGAGGTGATGCAGTGGTGCCGCGAGCGCTTCCGAGCGACCCTGGTTCCCGATCAGATCGCGGCCAACGGCAGTCTCCCGATGGAGCTGGCCCGGACCAAGCCCTACAGCTACTCTCTCTTCGACATGGATGTGCTCTGCGGAATTGCCCAGAGCCTCTCGACCGAAAAGGAGAGCCTATGGAGCTTCTCGACACAAGACGGACGCGGCCTGCGCAAGCTGATGGAGTTCATGGCTCCCTACATCAAGGACAAGAGCACATGGCCCTTCAAGCACGACGTCGAGTACTGGGATGACTTCCCCGCACGGAATCCGGCGCTGCTCTTCTCCGGCCTCGCTTACAACCAGCAGGACTACATCGCGATCTGGAAAAAACTGAACCCCGACCCGGAGGTCCCGGAGGTAATCCGGAACTTCCCCATCCGGCAGCCGCTGCTGTGGATGGCAAGGTCGGGGGTTCGAGCGAAGAGCTGATACGGCCTAGTGCTTTCCTGCCGCCAGCCGATTCATCTCGGAGCCGGCGAGCAGGAAGCCGCCTACACCGAAGACGTAGCTCGCAGAGGGTTTGAACTTGCCGGGCTGTCCGTCGATGGGCTGGATGGAGCCCAATCGGCCGTCCGCATAGACATGGTTGAGCATTCCCTTCCAGGACTTTTCAACCACGGGCAGATACGTCTTGCGGTCGAGAATGTGCTCGTTGATCCCATAGGCAATGGCGTAGGTGAAGAAGGCCGAGCCGGAGATCTCAGGCAGCTCGTAGGCATCGGGATCAAGCAGACCCGAACGCCAGAGCCCATCCTTACCTTGAATCGCGGTGACTTTTTCAACCATCTGGCGATACTGCTCGATGTACTTCGGCCGGCTCGGATAATCCTTCGGCATAATCTCCAGAACCTTTACGAGAGCGCCCAGGACCCAGCCATTCCCGCGAGACCAGAAGAGCTTCTGCCCGTTCGCCTGCTTCTGTGTAAAGTAGCGGCTGTCGCGGAAGTAGAGATGATCCTGCTTGTCGTAGAGGCTCTCCGACGTAAGCCACCACTCGTGGTCCATGTAGTCGAGGTACTTGCGATCGCCGGTCACCACATACATCCGCGAAAGCACCGGAGGAGCCATGAACAGCGCATCGCACCACCACCAAAGAAGCTTGTCGGGATCATCCTGGCGAACAATCAGGCGATCCATGATCTCCTTCGTATTGGCGAGACGAACCGGCTTGCGGGACGATTTAGGATCGGCCAGATAGAGATCGAGGTAGGCCTGTCCGAGAGCCTGATCGTCGGCATGAGGAAAACGCGCGTCGAGCAGGGTCCAGTCGGAGCGCTCCGCCAGATGAAGGACGGCATCGCGATACTTGGGGTCACCGGTAGTCTTCGAGGCCGCGAGCAGCCCATCGTACAACGCGGCAAAGGTCCACTGCTTGTTAAAATGCGGCTCAGCATAAGCCACCTGCCAGTCCCCAACCTTCTTCATCACGGCAACGATAGCTTTGGGCTTGATATCAGAGGAGAGATCCGTGGCCAGAGGACCGGGATTATCGAGTGCATCACCAGCAGCCTTGCCGTCGACTGGAACCACCTTTTGCGCAGGCGGTGGTGCCGGAGCAGTCTGTGCAAAGGAGGAGAGGCAGGCAGCGCCAAGAAATACGCTCAGTGTAAGAGTTCCGGCAAGAGTTGCTCTGCGCCCCGGATTGCGGACTGCCGCAGCTGCGAGTGACTCGGAAGATGAGGTTACAACAAAAGACATAGTGGATTCCCTTTTTCTAAATGTGGCTTACGTTCATAACGAGTGCGACGGCACTGCGTAAGCGGGCAGTGTTCCCCTCATAGGCGGGCCTAAGCTTCGGTGCTTTTGAGAGAGAATTTTGTTTGAGTTGAGCCTCGACCTTGGGACCGAACATGTACCAGGCGGAGGTAACATCGCCGACGATGACGATCTCGCTGGGGGCAAGCGCCGAGACAATCATGCGCAGGCCGCGACCGAGAAAATGTGCCATCTTCTCCAGAGCTTTGATGGCATCTCGATTGTCTGCCTGCGCCATCTTGATCAACGCCGCAAAGCTGGCAGGAGCATGAGCCCCACTGATCTCCTCGTAGTAGCGGAGCCCGGCGCGATTCGACGCCAGCGTCTCCCAGCAGCCACGGCTACCACAGCCGCACGCCGGGCCATTGGCCTCCATCTCGACGTGGCCAAACTCTCCAGCCATACCATTCGCCCCACGTAGAAGCGTTCCGTTAGAGAAGATTCCGGTCCCGATACCCTCGGAGACATTGACGACCACAAGATCGTGCAAGCCATCACTCTCGCCGAACCACACCTCCGAGAGCGCGCACGCGTTCGCGACATTGTCCATCTCCACGCGAAGGCCGGTGGCCCGTTGGATGCGCGACTTGATACTGAGAACGGGCCAATTCAGATTCGGGGCGAAGATCAGCTTCTGCAACAGCGGATCGGTCCTCCCGGGAAGGCTGATGCCGATACCGTCGAAGGACTTGTCGGCGTGCGCGGCGATGAGCTTGCGAATAGCAGCGATGATGGGAGTGATCGCTTTGCTGGGGTCGGCCGGCAACACGACGATGTTCTGCGCGACGATTCTGCCACCAAGGTCCGTGACGGCGACCGTAGTCTGCGAAGGGTGGATGTCAAGGGCGATGACGGCGCGCTGGTGGTTCAACTCGAGAAATGTCGGTCGTCGGCCACGAGGCAGCCTTCCCATGGAGCCTTCGAGAATCCATCTCTCGCGGATCAGATCTTCCACGATGAGAGAGATGGTGCTCCGCTGCAACCCGGAGACACGGGCAAGATCCGCGCGAGAGATCGGCTGCCGCGTACGTATCAGATTGAAGACGAGGTTTCTGTTGATCTGCCGGGGCGTCTTGTTCGACGCGCTCTGTTTCCTCGTAAACGTAAATGGGTGCGTCGGCGGAGTAGGCATATTTAGCTTGTGCCCCCAGGGAGTCGTTATTGCAAGTGAGTAACCGGAGTGCAAGATAAAAGCGTTGCGTTTATAAAGCTGTAACCGCACAGCTCGTCACATGAACTGAACAACTATCTGAACGGCCGTCTGCTTGACATCTGCAGTGAACAGTCTTTATATCACTGAAGGTCGGCATTTTGTAGACGCTATGAATTATATGGCGGGGAAACGACTCTCTGGACCACCCCAACTTTCTCCTTCGAGAAGAACAACACTGGAGCGATTGCTATGTTTTCCCGCCGTCAATTTCTAAAGACAAGTGCGACCGCAGCAGCGGTTTCCTTGCTGCCGCGCCCTGTGCTCGGTGCGTCCATCGCCACGCTGGCCGACAACTCAGCCAGCTCCGCTGGAGTTGGGCACGCACACAGGCTTGCTGCGGGATGGGAGTATCTACAGGCGTCTCTGGGCGGCCCGTGGGAGGTCTGGCATAGCGAAGAGGTCGCCACATGGCAGCCTGTGGCCATGCCTCATTGTTTCAACGCCTACGACGGCTGCGATCCAGAGACCCCGTTCTACCATGGCAATGGCTGGTATAGGATGCATGTGCCCATTGCCAACCCATACCCGAAGGGACGCACGCTGCTCCACTTCGAGGGCGCGGGACAGGCCACTACCGTGTATGTCGGCGAGAAACTCGCCGGAAAGCACACAGGCGGCTACGACGAGTTTGTCTTCGATATCACCGATCTTCTTCCGTCCCAGACGGAGGTGCAGCCGACAGCCTCAAAGGGCAAGACGAAGAAGGCCGACGGCGTGCCAATCGCCGTTCTCTGCGACAACTCACGCGATCTCGACCGCATGCCCTCGGACCTCAGCGATTTCAGCCTCTACGGCGGGATGTATCGCCATGTAAACCTGGTCTACGTACCCGCTGTTTCGCTCGAGACGGTGCATGTGCGAACAAAGCTGCCTTCGCCCAAGGGCTCTGCCGAAGTTACGGTGATCGGCTCCCTCTACAACCCCATGGGTGCGAGCGATCCGCTCGAGATAACAGTTGAGATCGCAAACGCTGCGGGTGCCTCCGTGCATCGGTCGCACCACACCTTGCAACCATGGAAAGAGGCGAAGGAGATCGTGAGCTTCACGATACCGGCACCGCAACTGTGGAGTCCGGCCGCGCCCCATCGTTACGAGTGCAGCATAACCCTCAAGGGCCCGAACGGCGAGTACGTCGCACAGGAGAAGTTCGGGATTCGCCACACCGAGTTTGTCGACCACGGCCCCTTCAAGCTGAACGGCGAACGTCTGCTGCTGCGTGGAACGCATCGCCATGAAGACCATGCAGGTTACGCGGCTGCAATGCCGGACGAACTAATCGATCAGGAGATGCAGCTCATCAAGGATATGGGCGCGAACTTCATTCGCCTCGCTCACTATCAGCAATCGCGTCGCGTCCTCGAGCACTGCGACCGGCTCGGAATCCTCGTATGGGAGGAGATCCCCTGGTGCCGCGGAGGCATCGGCAACGACGTCTTCAAGGAGATGGGCCGCCGCACGCTGCGCAACATGGTCACCCAGCACTATAACCATCCGAGCATCCTGCTCTGGGGACTGGGCAACGAGAACGACTGGCCCACCGAGTATCCCGAGATCAACCAGAAGGCGATCCGCGAGTACCTGCAAGAGCTGCAGCTGCTCGCGCACGACCTCGACCCATCACGGATGACCACCATCCGCCGCTGCGACTTCGCCCGCGACATCCCCGATGTCTACTCGCCCTCCATCTGGGCCGGCTGGTACCGAGGGACCTATCCCGAATACCAGAAGACTCTGGAGACGGAGCGCGAACGCGTCAAGCATATGTTCCATGCGGAGTGGGGAGCCGACAGCCATGCAGGACGTCACTCCGAGAATCCGGATCGCGTACTGTCCAAAATTGCGACAGGAAAAGGCACAGACGAGCGCGGCCTGGATTACCTTTCGACAGGAGGTCAGGCCCGTGTCTCCAAGGACGGCGACTGGTCCGAGACCTATGCCTGCAATCTCTTCGACTGGCACCTGAAGGTACAGGAGACGCTCCTCTGGTTTACCGGATCGGCCCAGTGGGTCTTCAAGGACTTCACGACTCCTTTGCGGGTCGAGAACCCTGTACCTCGCGTCAATCAGAAGGGCCTCATCGAACGTGACATGACCAGGAAGGAAGCCTACTTCGTCTTCCAGTCGTATTGGTCGGAAGCGCCGATGGTGAGGATCTACGGCCATAGCTGGCCAGTCCGCTGGGGAGAGGCGGGCGAACAGAAGATGGTGAAGGTCTACTCGAACTGCGAGACCGCCGAGCTGTTTGTCAACGGCAAGTCGGTCGGCGTAAGGCACCGCGACAGCCAGGACTTCCCTGCCGCCGGGCTGCGTTGGATCACTCCATTCGCATCCGGGAAGAACCATCTTCGCGTAGTGGCGACCAAGGGAAAAGCAACCGTAACCGATGAGATCGACTTCCTCTATCAGGTCGACAGATGGGGCGCGCCGACAGAGCTGAGGCTGACCGAAAAAAGGCGTGACGCGGAGACAGTAACCGTGGAGGCGAAGCTCTACGACGCAAAGGGTGTGCTCTGCCTCGATGCGCGCAACCAGGTGCACTTCAGCGTCGCGGGCGTAGGCAAATTGATCGACAACCGCGGGACCGCAAGAGGGTCGCGTGTAGTTCAGCTCTACAACGGTCGCGCCGAGATAACGCTGACTCGCAACGGCGCCAGTTCCGTTGTTGCGGTTGCCTCGGCGGAACTGCCAACCGCCTTCTGCAATATTGCATAAGAGAAACAGTTCCAAAAACGAACAGGCATCTTTGCCATCCAGCAGATCTGATTGACAATTGTTCGTTCAGCGAACTATCGTTCAGTTGCTTTGGAAAAATGAAATTCTGCTGCGACACGATGTGCTTTCAGGAAATGAAGTCCTGCTGCGACGCACAGACCCGTAAAAAAACCGGGCAACAGTCAAGCTCTGATTGGTCGCCGTAGCGGAACGAAGACAAGCGTTTGACTTAGGAGGCGAAAGAGATGTTCAAAAGGGTACGGTCCAACTGGAAACTTCTGCCGGCACTGCTGATAGCCATAATCTTTAGCGGTACAGCCATAGCACAACTCACAACGGCCACCATCATCGGAACCGTCACCGACTCGACCGGTGCGGTCATCCCCGGTGCTTCGGTGACTGCCATGAACGTGGATACGAACTTTACACGCACCGTGCCCAGCGGGTCAGACGGAACGTACCGGCTCGAATTCCTGCCGATCGGCAGATATGAGCTGAAGATCAGCGCCGGTGGTTTTAAGGGGTACTCGCAATCCAACATCACGCTGAACCTGAACGATCAGTTGCGCAACGATGTCGCGCTGTCCCTGGGCAACACCTCGGAGACGATCACCGTGACCGACGCGCCGAGCCTCGTGCAGTCGTCCGCTGCCAGCCTTGGCCGCGTCATCGATAACACCGAGGTAGACAACCTGCCGATCGTCGGTCGCAACGTATACGATCTGCTTGCCCTCACAGCCGGCGTCCAGAGCAGCACGCAGAACAACGTGATCGGCTATCCGCAGCAGGTCGTCTACATCAACGGAGGCACGGACAACTTCGTCGGCTCCGTGAGCTACTACCTCGACGGCGGTCTCAACATGACCAGCCTCCGCAACACGGGCAACATTCTGCCCAACCCCGACGCGCTGCAGGAGTTCAACGTCCAGACCAACAACTACAACGCACTCTATGGCCGCATGTCCGCCGGCCTGGTAAACGTAGTTACCAAATCAGGAACGAACAAGTTTCACGGTTCTATCTTCGAATTTCTCCGCAACGACCGCTTGAACGCGCTTCCCTATCGTTTTACGACCAAGAGCGCCTATCACCGCAACCAGTTTGGAGCGACTCTGGGCGGACCCATCTGGCGCGATAAGACCTTCTTCTTCGGAACCTATGGCGGCCTTAGACAGTCGACCCCCACGAGCGTCTCCGCTGCCGTCGTTCCAACTGCCGCGGAACGTACGGGTGACTTCAGCGCTGATCTGCCTGCGAATCTGCCGGCCAACTATGGCTGCGACGCCGCTTCGGCCGCTGATGTCGCGGCAGGAAGGTATATTGCCTGCAACCCGGTTACAAAGAAACCCTTCGCAAACAATAAAGTCACGACGCTTGATCCAACGGCTCAGAACATCATCAACAAATACATCCCCCTGCCGAACGCTCAAAATCTTTCGACTCCCTTCTTCAACAGATGGACCGGGTATACCCCTGCCGTAATGAATACGGATGAATTTCTCATCAAGGTTGACCACAACCTCACCCCCAGCCAGCGCGTCTCGGTGAGCTACTTCAACACCAGCGGCATCCAACAGCAGAGCCCCGGCGGCAACCTCGTCTGGTCGCAGCAGAACTATAGCTGGCGGCAGCAGAATGGGAACGTCAGCCATACCTGGACTATCAGTCCCACGAAGATCAACCAGATCTGGCTCAACTACACCCGCATGCTCGCAGGTCGTATAAATACTCCGGGCGTCTCCCTCGGCGACCTCGGCTCGTCATTCACCGCTCAGGGCACGCCGTCGCTCCCGCAGATCACTGTAACCAACTACTTCACCATGGCACAGTCGATCGCTGGCCCCAAGGCTGGCACCAACTTCTACTCGCTCCGCGACGTCTACAGCTGGAACAGGGGCAAGCACGCCATCGCATTCGGCGGTGAAGGTTCCCTCAACAAGGATATCCAGCAGACGCTGCTCAACAACTACGGTGTGTTCACCTTTAACGGTACGCGAGCCGTTACCGGCTGTACCGTAGGAACCAGCTCTACTCCCTGCCCAGCCCGCGCACAAAACGGCCTGGTTGATTTCATGCTTGGCCTGCCAGCCACCATGGGCCAGGATACCCCGGTAACGGCCATCGATAACATCTGGTTCTACGGTCTCTTCCTGCAGGACGACTACAAGATCACGCCAACCCTGACTCTTAATCTAGGTCTTCGCTGGGATGTACAGCCCGCGCCGACGGAGCCGCAGAATCGTCTGTCGACCTGGGTTCCCGGAGCCCAGTCCACGGTCATCCCGAACGCTCCGGCCGGGTTGCTCTTCGTCGGCGACTCCTACAAAAACAAGACGCTGCCGCGCGGCATGGTCGACACTCGCTACCATCACATCTCCCCGCGTGTCGGCTTTGCCTGGGATCCTTATGGCAACGGCCACACTGCCATAAGAGGAGCCGGAGGCCTCTTCTACGGCAGCGTCTCAGGCAACGAGTGGAATGCGAACTCCAACTTCCTTCCCTTCGCGGTCCGCAACACCTACTCCAACGTCACTTCGCTTACGGATGTCTACTCCGACAAGACGAACTTCCCCAACGGGAATCCTTATCCCTACACCTATAGCCCCACCAACGCGCGTTTCATCTATCCCGCGTCGCTCCAGGGCATCGACCCTGCGTATCAGTGGCCCTACACCTACCAGTTCAACCTGTCGGTCCAGCAGCAGTTCACCCGTGATTTCGCAATGACAGTAAGCTATGTCAGCACGCTAAGCCACGATGTGCCGTTCGCTCCCGACCTCAACTACCCCATCTGGTCATCGACAGCGAAAAGCGGCGATCAGAATACGCGTCGCCCATATGGCACACAGACCGCAAATCAGAAGCAGGGTCTATCAACCGTAAACATTATCCAGTCCAAGCAGAAGGCCAACTACCACGGTCTCCAGGTCGACGTTGAAAAGCGGATGGGCCACGGCGTTAGCATCAAGAGCTTCTACGTCTGGTCGCGAACGATGAGCAGCGCCCAGGTCAACAACAGCGGAGCCGTGGTTAATAGTGTTCAGGATGCGAACCACATGGAGCAGGAGTACGGACGCAGCGACACCGACGTCCGGCACCGGTCGCAGACCTCGATCATATGGCAGCCGAACTACTTTGCGAGTCGGGGCCTGTTGACTCGTTCTCTATTGAATGGCTGGACTCTCTCCGGAATCATCGCATTCCAAAGCGGTTCACCGTTCACCGTCCTCACCGGCGCAGACACCAACTTCGACGGCATCACCTATGACCGCGCGAATGTCGTGGCCGGACAACCCTTCAGAAACTCCAACTACAATCACGTCGACACAACGTCGAAGTTCTTCAATGTGAATGCCTTCTGTGTCTACAGCACGAGCTGCCAGGGTATCGGACCCGGTGGATCGGACGGCAACTCCCGGCGCAATGAATACTCAGGTCCCGGCGCCAAGAACGTCAATGCCGCGATCTTCCGGAACTTCAAGCTTTGGGAGAGTGTTCAATTGCAGGGCAGGGTCGAAGCGACAAACGTCTTCAACTTTCCCAATTTCAGCTTCGGTACCGGGGTTGGTCCGACGGTCAACATCAACAATGCATCGGCAGGAACAATCGCTTCGAATCCCTCGACTTTCCCAATGCGGCAGCTTCAGGTCGGCGCCCGCATCCTCTTCTAGGCTCACCTAACCTCCGGGGCACCCCTGTAACAGGGTGCCCCGGATTTTTCATTTAAGGGCAAAGCCTCATCCAATTTTGAGATCCCTCCGTCAAATGAAGATGCAGTTCCCTGCTCCGGTATAGTTAGTCTTCCGGCTTTAATCATCTGGAGGTAGTTCTGTGCGAGTTCGAAATGTACTTGCGGTGGCCCTAATGTTCGGAACCATCTTGTGCGCAGCCAACGCACAAGACCTCGCGAGCTTCGAGAAACGAACAACGGTAAAGGTACTGCCGAACGGCCTCACGCTGATCGTCTGCGAGCGCCCCGAGGCTCCGGTCTTCAGCTTCTACACGCTGGTAGACGCAGGCTCCGCCGACGACCCGCTCGGCGACAGCGGCCTCGCCCACATGTTCGAGCACATGGCCTTCAAGGGAACCACCGAGATCGGCACAACGAACTACCCAGCCGAGAAGATAGCCTTGGCCAAGGTTGAGATCGCCTACGCCGCCTACGACGCCGAATTCCGCAAGCGTGTAGGGCAGGACCCCACGAAGCTGGAGAACCTGAAGAAGGCCTTCCAGGAGGCCCAGGCCGACGCGCAGAAGTTCGTCATCCCCAACCAGTTCTCCGAGATCGCCGAGCAGAACGGAGCCGTCGGCATCAACGCCTCCACCGGCGAAGACTCCACCCAATACTTCTGGAGCATGCCCTCCAACCGCCTCGAACTCTGGGCCTACCTTGAGAGCCAGCGCATCGGCCAACCCGTCCAGCGCGAGTTCTACAAGGAGCGCGACGTCGTCCAGGAGGAGCGCCGCATGCGCATCGACTCCGCTCCCATCGGCCGCATGGTCGAGCAGTTCCTCGCCACCGCCTATGTAGCGCATCCCTACGGTCGCAGCGGCGTCGGCTGGGAGAGCGAGATCAGCCAGGTCAACGCCACGGAAGCCGAGGCCTTCCACAAAAAATACTACGTCCCCTCGAACATCGTCATCGCAGTCGTAGGCGACCTGAAGTCATCGGAGACCATGCCCGTCCTCGAGCGTTACTTCTCGAAGATCCCCCCCGGCCCCAGACCCGAGCCGATGACCACCATCGAGCCGCCGCAGTTCGCCGAGAAGTCCGTCGTCATCAAGGAGGCGACACAGCCCTTCTACATCGAGGGCTACCATCGCCCCGACTACCGCGACCCCGACGACTCCGTCTACGATGCCATCACGGACATCTTCTCCAACGGACGCACCGCCCGCCTCTATCGCAGCCTGGTACGCGATCAAAAGATCGCCGCCGCTGGCGAAGGCTTCAGCGGCTTCCCCGGTCAGAAGTTCCCTGGCCTCTTCGCCGTCTACGCGGTTCCCCTCCCCGGCCACACCCCCGAGGAGATGCGCGAAGCAATCCACAAGGAGCTCGACCGCCTGAAGAACGAGGACGTCTCCGATGAAGAGCTGGCCCGCTTCAAAACTCGCGCTCAAGCCGACCTCCTCCGCGGCCTCGCCGACAACGACGGCCTCGCCCACCAACTAGCCGAATATCAGACACGCTTCGGCGACTGGCGCCAACTATTCCGCGAGCTCGACAAGATCAATGCCGTCACCAAGGCAGACGTTCGCCGCGTAGCCAATAAGATCTTCATCGACAGCAACCGCACCAGCGCAAGGATTGAGTTCGTAGCGCCGCAGAAGACAGCCAAGAGCACGGGAGGTGCTGAGTGAAGAACTTTATGAATCGACTGTCCGCACCTCTGGGCCTTTTCCTGGCCGGACATCTCGCGCTGGCGCAGACGCCCGCAAAACCCGCGCCCGCCCCAAAACCCAGCACGACAACTCCTTCCGCGCAGCCCTGGAAGAAGATCCCGATCCCGCCCCTCCACGCCTTCAAGCCAGCACAACCCAGACGCGTCGAGCTGGCCAATGGCCTCGTCATCTTCCTCCAGGAGGATCATGAACTGCCCTTCATCAACGGAACCATCCTGATTCGCGGTGGAAGCCGTGACGAACCGGCAGCCAAGATCGGTCTGGTCTCGCTCTATGGCCAGACCTGGCGAACCAGCGGAACCGCTACCCTCGACGGCGACAAGCTCGACGACCAGCTGGAAGCCAAAGCGGCCCGCATCGAAACCAATGGCGGCTCCGCAAATACCAGCGTCCGCTGGTCCAGCCTCAAAAAAGACTTCGACTCCGTCTTCTCCTCCACGCTGGACGTACTCCTTCATCCAGCCTTCAAGGCCGATAAGCTGCAACTCGCCAAGCGCCAGCTCGAAACCGGCATCTCCCGCCGCAACGACGACGCCAGTGGAATCGCAATCCGCGAAGCCCTCAAGCTCGCCTACGGACCCACCAATCCCTACGCCCGCCAGCCCGAGTATGCCACCGTCGAAGCCGTCACCCTCGACGACTTCAAGGCCTGGCACGACCGCACCGTCGTACCCAACAACATCATCATCGGAGTCTCCGGAGACTTCGACAGCGCCGCCATGGAAGCGAAGCTCCGTGCCGCCTTCGAACCCCTGCCCCGCGGCACCGAGTTCAAGACCGCACCTATCACCTTCACCGATCCCAAACACGCCGTCTACTTCGTCAACAAAGACGACGTCAATCAATCCAACGTCTTCATCGTTGGCCTCGGCACCGAGCGCCGCAATCCCGACTACTACGCCCTTAGCGTCATGAACGAGATCTTCTCTGGAGGCTTCGGCTCCCGCGTCGTCCAGAACGTCCGCACCAAACTCGGCCTCGCCTACGGCGTAGGCGGAACCTTCAGCGCCTCCTACGATCACCCCGGAGTCTTCTACGTCGAGGCAGGCACCAAGAGCGCCAGCACCGTAGCCGCCACCAAGGCCATGCTCGACGAGGTCAACCGCCTCAAGACCGACCCTCCAACCCCCTCCGAGCTCAGCAAAGCCAAGGACCAGGTCCTCAACTCCTTCATCTTCAACTACGACTCCCCAGAGAAAACGCTGAACGAGCAGGTGACACTAGCCTTCTACGGCTACCCCTCCGACTTCCTCGAGAAGTACAAGACCGGCATCGAGAAGGTCACCTCCGCCGACGTCTCCCGCGTAGCCAACAAATACGTGGACCCCTCCAAACTAGCCATCATCGTCGTAGGCAATGACTCCGAGATCAAACCCAAGCTAGACACCCTCGGCCCAGTCACCCCCATCGACATCACCATCCCCCCACCCCCCGGCAAGCCGGCAAAGTAACCACATCGAAAAGCCTTATATCGGGAACAAAGGATAATTAGATGCTTTACCCTATTTCTGAACCGATACCGGATTCGGTTGATGGCCTGTTCGGATACATCGACGACGAGGGCAGAGTTGTCGTTCCGCCCTTGTACTCAGGGTGTGCCCACTTCTCCGAGGGTAAAGCGTCAGTACTTGATTCAGCGGGCAAAAGTGGATTCATCGATGGTCAAGGAAACCTAGTGATCTCTCACCGCTTCGGAGGACTTGGAAGATTTCATGGAGGCCTGTGCTCAATTGATGGCGGTTATATCGATCATTACGGAGACTGGAATATCGAGCCAGGTTTTCTAGTAGCGAGCGCGTTTTCAGAAGGGCGGGCATTTGCCTCGACGGATGGCGAGACATTTGGGTTCATTGATTTCACAGGGCAGTTTGTCATTCACCCTAACTTTCGACCGTGTCGTCATTTTAGTGAGGGCCTGGCTGCTGTTTGCATTGATGATCACTGGGGATATATCGACCACGACGGGAATATGACAATCCCAGCGGTATTTGAAGGCCCATATGCAACCTGTTTTTGCGACGGTTTGGCAGGTGTCCGTATTGACGAACATTGGGGATTCATCAACCGTAAAGGTTGTTTTGTTGTAAAGCCAGAGTATGAAGAACTAAGACCGTTTTCTGAAGGCTATGCTTGTGTCAAGAGGTGTGGAAAATGGGGTCTAATCGATGGAGAAGGGCATCCAGTTGTTGCTTGCCGGTTTGATGAACTCAGGGGACCGAACGGTGGGATGGCTCCGGCAAAGAATGATGGCGTAGCTGGCTTCATATCGGGCAAGGGAGAATGGTTGATTGAGCCGAAGTTCGACAAATGCTATGGCTTTTTCGGCAATCTGGCTGTTGTACGACATGGACAAGCGTTCAGCTATATTCGGAGAAATGGCGAGACTATCTGGACCTCTTCTCCCGGTGCACAAATCCAATATCCCCCTCCCCCCTTTTTTGTATAGAAGTATGTGGCGGGTGGCCCATACATAATGACCTCACATTCGAGTGCCCGGCTTACGTCCAGGCGCCCTTCTTCCAGATTTCCACAAAAAACACGCCATTTCCACAGAAATAAAAGTGCAGAACCCACTGACATTCATATCCACCCGGAGTATCTTACGAATCACCGGAAGAGCAATCTTCCAGAAGGAGAGAGCAGAAAAGGAACCATCAGGAGAATCGGCAACGAGACTCACGTGGAACTCAGGCAACTGGATGACGCGGATGGAATCAGCGAAGCTCTTACAGAGGAATCGAGCAGCGGACGAGCACAGGAAGCGGGGCAACTCGCAGGTCCTGAAGAAATCCGAGGCAACAGGAGACTGTGATCCGGTGTCCGAACCGGATCTCCGAAAATCGGAACAGCAATGGGGGCGATACTCGCAAGAGATATTGCCCCCTTGCTATTTAAGCCGGCTATACAAATGCTGCAGCCCGGTTTTCCACAGCCATCCCTTGACGCCGCTGATAACCTTAACCTAGGAACTAATGCACAAGCCCGGTCACAAGCCGGGCTTCACTCGTTAACTCGCTCCGGGCTGAAGTCCGGACTTAACTAACTTGTATTGAATACTTTGCATACTTTAGTGCGGGGTGGGGATGCCCTGTGTAACCCATCAAAGACCACATGAGAAGATAGCCACACATGGACACCAGCCAATTCGCAATCGCCATCATGGCCGCCGGCAAGGGCACGCGACTCAAGAGTAAGAGACCCAAGGTCCTCCACGAGATCGGCGGAAGAGCCCTCCTCCTCCACGTCATCGCCGCCGCCAAAACAGTAGTCCCCGCTGACCAGATCTACTGCATCATCGGCCACGAAGCCGACCGTGTACGTGCTGCCGTAGCCCCCACCGGCGTAAAGTTCGTCCTGCAGGAAGAGCAGCGCGGCACCGGCCACGCCCTCCAGATGGTCAAGGCATACTTCGCTCTCTCAGGCGACAGGCTCCCGGAGAATCTCCTCGTCCTCTCCGGCGACGTTCCCCTCATCAAGCCCGAGACCATCGCCGCCATCTGCGAACTCCATCTGGCCGAGAAGGCCGCAATGACGATCCTCACCGCCGTCCCTGAAGACCCCACCGGCTACGGCCGCGTCCTCCGCGCCACACCCGACGGCCCCGAGGTCACCGCCATCGTCGAGCAGAAGTCCCTCCTCCCCCACCAGCTCTCCACTCCCGAGATCAACTCCGGCATCTACTGCTTCCGCACGCGCACCCTCTTCGAAAAACTCGACCTCCTCGACACCAACAACACCCACGGCGAGTTCTACCTCACCGACGTCGCCGCCATGCTCGTAGCCGACGGCGAGCGCGTCGTAGCCGTCAAAGCCGACAGCGTCGACGAGGTCCTCGGCGCCAACACCATCGCCGAGATGATGCACCTCGACGCAGCCATGCGTCTCGCAACCGCCCGCCGCCTCATGGCCGCTGGAGTCACCATCTTCCGTCCCGAGACCACCGTCATCGACGCCGAGGTCACCGTCGCCCCCGACACCGTCATCGAGCCCTACGTCCAACTCCTCGGCGCCACCAAGATCGGCTCCGACAGCCGCATCCGCTCCTACTCGGTCATCCAGAGCTCGCAGCTAGGCGACAACGTCACCGTCCGCAACGGCTGCATCCTCGACGGGGCCACCGTCGCCAACGGAGCCATCCTCGGCCCCTACGCTCACCTGCGCCCCGAGAGCAAGATCGGCGAAAACGCGCATGTCGGCAACTTCGTCGAGACCAAAAAGGTGACCCTGGGCAAAGGCTCCAAGGCCAACCACCTGAACTACCTCGGCGACGCCGTCATCGGCGATGGAGTCAACGTCGGAGCCGGAGCCATCACCTGCAACTACGACGGCGTCCACAAGCACCTCACCACCATCGGCGATGGCGTCTTCGTAGGCTCCGACTCAACCCTCGTAGCTCCCGTCACCATCGGTGCCGGAGCCTACATCGCCGCCGGAAGCTGCATCACCGAAGATGTACCCGCCGATGCCCTCGCTCTCGGCCGCACCCGGCAGGTCACCAAGCCGGGATGGGTAGCGGAGAAGCGCGCAGCCCGCGCAACAAAGAAGGACTGCTAAGCCTCTTCCTCTTCAGCCTTCGTCACAGAGGATGACCACGGGTCATGCGAGAAGTTTTTCCGCCGATAAGGGAGAGGCCCTCTCATATCCAATGAGGACGAGAGGGGAGAGCGCCACCGCGCAAGAGTTCCTGTCCATGTCTCAAGAGCGAATCCTGGTCGTTGATGATGAGGAAGCCGTACGCAGCATCGTAGCCGCGCTACTGGAGCACAGCGGCTACGCCACGACGATGGCTGAGAGCGCGGAAGGGGCCCTCCAACGCCTCCGCGAAGACCCTGCCTACGATCTCGTCCTCTCCGACATCATGATGCCCCAGGTCGACGGGCTCAACCTGCTCGACCGTATCTGCACCGACCATCCAGGCACACCCGTCGTCATGTTGACCGCCTTACACGACGTCCACGTCGCCACCAACGCCTTCCATCGCGGAGCGGTCGACTATCTGCTCAAGCCCTTTGAGCGAGCCCAACTGCACAGCGTTGTCTCCCGGGCCATAGAGCACGGTCACCTCCGCAAGCAGAATGCAACCTACCTCCAGAACCTCGAAGCGGTCGTCTCGGCCCGTACCAGCCGCCTGCGCACGACCATGCAGGATCTCGAGAGCAGCTACGACATCACGCTCGAGGCCATGGGCGATGCCCTCGACCTGCGGGACGAAGAGACCCAGGGCCACTCCAGGCGCGTCACCGCCTACACCATCGCCATTGCACGCGCGATGGGGCTTAATGCAGATGAGTTGAAGAGCATCGCGCGAGGAGCCTTTCTCCATGACATCGGCAAGATAGCAACGCCTGACAGCATTCTGCTCAAACCCGGAAAGCTCGATGCCGAGGAGATGACCATCATGCGCGAGCACTGCGAGCGAGGCTACGAGATGGTGCGCAAGATTCCCTTTCTCCGCGAGGCTGCCGAGATCGTCTACGCCCATCAGGAGCGCTTCGACGGCAAAGGCTACCCCCGCGGCCTCCACGGCGATCAGATCCCCCTCGGCGCCCGCATCTTCGCCGTCGCCGACACGCTCGACGCCATGACCTCCGACCGCCCTTACCGCAAAGGCACCACCTTCGCAGCCGCGAAGAACGAGATCGCCCTCTGCTCCGGAGGCCAGTTCGACCCGAAGATCGTCGCGGTGTTTTTGCAGATACCCACCGAATCATGGACCGAGCTATGCACAGAGATCGAACGTCTGTCCCCCGCTGTCCTCTCGGCAACCCTATACCGCCCCGGCTTGCACGCCGCAGGCAAGGCGGCTAGCATCGCAGACGCGAGGTAATAGCCATGAAAGTATTGACCGCGACTGAGATCGAAGAGGTACTGCGCACTCACCCCCAATGGAAGATGCAGGAGGGCAAGCTCATGCGCGAATGGACGTTCAAGGACTTTGTCCAGGCAATGGTCTTCGTCAATCGAGCAGCCGAGCTTGCCGAGGCTGCCGGACACCATCCCGATATCGACATCCGGTATAACCATGTCCAGCTTCGACTGATCTCACATGACACAGGCGGCATCACGCAACGAGACGCGACCATGGTCGCAAGCCTGGACAGTCAGCTGGAAACAACAACCTGACCCGCATAGGCAAGGAACACAACCTGCAATTCCAGAAAATGAAAGAAGAATCTGAAGACATCGTAAAATAATTTTTCATCCCCACTTTTACTTATACTTACTGATTACAAAAGACTTGAAGCTTGGCATGTCAGGAACATTTGGTTCGAATGGCATTATTTCTATGACGGAATGTATTTTTCCCGTGACGACCTCCATATTGTGGTATATTCAATTCATCGGCAGCGTGAGTAACCGCCCGAGAGATCTTTCAGCCGGCACCACGAAATTGGCTGACACAAGTTGCGTCACTGGCCTCCCGGCACGAGCAATAAACCGTTCGTGCCGCCTTTTTTTGTGGCTGACGTCGATCCCCACCTCAAATCTGAAATCAATTGTTGGCCAGAGTTCCGGGCAGCGATTTATGATACGGAACATGAAGCGAATAGTTGGTTGTGTAGTGCTTGGTCTGGTGACGATGGCCGCTTCGGCCCAATGGACGAACCCTGCGAACGATGTGCCGGCCTATAACGCGAAGGCGCCGGTAAAGCCTCTGCCGCCCATCCTGAGCGACAACCAGCTTACAGGCATCTACTTCACTCACCCTTATCAGGTTACTGCCTATAAGATGGCGGCGAAGATCCCCGCCGTTCTCCACCAACAACCCTGCTACTGCCATTGCGACCGCGCGATGGGACACAATAGTCTGCACAGTTGCTTTGAGGGAACTCATGGGGCGGTCTGCTCGACGTGCATGCAAGAGGCGGTTTACGCCTATCAGCAGACCAGGAAGGGGCAGACGCCCGCGCAGATTCGCGCCGGCATCGAGCGCGGCGAGTTCCAGACCGTAGATCTCGAGAAGGCTGCCCTGTAAATACTCTGCGCTGATTGTTCCTACAGGTATTTGTTCCCGGTTATGTGCCGTTGCAGTTGCTCTCGTTGTTGCAGTTGCTGTTTGTTGTTGCAGTTGCTGTTTGTTGTTGCAGTTGCCGTTTGTTGTTGCAGTTGCCGTTGTAAGTTCTTGCTGTCATCCTGAGCGGAGCGAAGGATCCCGAGGGTCTTCACTCGTCCCAAGCGCCAATCCATTTTTAACAACTAACCTTTCCTGTCCTTGCTGTTACCGGTCTTATCCCTCACCTAAAAGAAACCTCTTCCCCAAAGACAAAAAGCGCAGCCAGGCTGCGCTATCGAGATCCCCATTTCGACCGGAGCGCCTCATTGTCTGTTCT
The DNA here is from genome assembly GCA_025462645.1 of Edaphobacter sp. Taxonomy (GTDB): domain Bacteria; phylum Acidobacteriota; class Terriglobia; order Terriglobales; family Acidobacteriaceae; genus Edaphobacter. The sequence continues at coordinate 31,152 of JAOAPB010000021.1, forward strand.
TATCGAGCCGAGGCATAAGCAAATTGCTGTCAAAAGGGCCAGACACGGAAAATCATCACGGTAGACCCGCAAACTTCACAAAAATAAGATACTTATAACCAGAAAATATTTCCCTGGATATTGGCCGATTAGTTATGGCTCACACTCTAGAATAGAAACAGTAGAGAAAATACGTAAACCATAAGAGGGACCCAGATGGAGAGAGTGGCTCTATCTGCTTTAGAAAGACGAATTTAGCCGTAACCTATTTGGATGCACGACTTTAGCAAGACCGAAATGTCTATATCCTTGCAATGATGAGACTTGCATCTAACTACCCCGGGAAGGGGGTACCCCCCTCCCGGGGGCATCACACGTCGGGTGCAACGACATCCTTGGCACAACAGACCAGAGAATGCGGGCAGCGCGAGGGTGAAACGGAGCCGCTGGCACGACACACAGTTGCCGTTAAACTATCTACGCCTGCTGGGCCTGAAACGTCAAGCTACGTCGAACGCGTATCCTGAAAGGTATGACTTGGGTATTCTGGGCAGTCCTGTCCGCCGTGTTCGCTGCTGCAACAGCCCTGCTGGCAAAGGTTGGCGTATCGGGAATCGACTCGAACCTGGCGACGGCCATTCGGACCACAGTGATCCTCATCTTCACCTGGGCGATCGCGATTAGCCTTGAGAAGCACGGTGACCTGGCGCACATCGGACGGCGAAGCTGGCTGTTCCTTGTGCTCTCCGGCATGTGTACAGGTCTCTCCTGGCTGTGTTACTTCCGGGCCCTGCAGCTGGGACCGGCATCGAGCGTGGCTCCAGTGGACAAGTTGAGTGTAGTGCTCGTAATCCTGGGCGCGTGGCTGTTCCTGGGCGAGCACCTTACACCGCTCAAGATCGGCGGAGCATCCCTGATCACGCTCGGCGCGGTCATACTGGCATTCGCATAGGTCTGAGCGGGAGTGATAAGAGTTATAATGGAGATAGTTCTTTGAGTGCCCAACGCAAGGTTGGTGCCAGCTCCAGATGGGGGCGTCACGGCTTCGACGGGATTGCTTGTGGCAGAGAGGCATGCCGGGGTGTGGACACCCGTAATCGCTCACAAAACTATAAGTGCCGAACCTCAGTTCGCTCTTGCTGCTTAATTAAATAAGTAGCCGATCGCTCAAGCTTCGCCTACGGGCCTGTACCGATCGTCGCACAGTAGGCTGGTCTTCCCTGCTCCGTCTGAGCGGGTCGGACGAGA
>JAOAPB010000025.1 GCA_025462645.1 Edaphobacter sp.
CTACGCGGTAAACTTGCAGACACTATGGATTTGATGGGTTGTGGAACGGCGCTGGTAACTCCCTTCCGGAGGGATGGCGGTGTCGATGAGCCGGCGCTGCATGCGCTGGTCAACTGGCAGATTGAGAGTGGGATCGATTTTCTGATTCCGTGCGGAACTACCGGTGAGGCTTCAACGCTGACAGAGGCGGAGTGGCTGCGCGTGATCGAGGTTGTCGTTGCGACCGCAGCCGGACGGGTGCCTGTGTTTGCCGGATGCACGCACAATGCGACGCACGAGGCAGTGGCACGGGTGCGGAAGCTATCCCAGGTACATGGGCTCACGGGCGTCCTGACGGCGAATCCTTACTACAATCGGCCAGGTCAGGAGGGACAGTATCAGCACTTCAAGGCGATCGCCGAGGCGATTGAGCTGCCGGTGCTGCTGTACAACATCCCAGGACGGACAGGCGCGAACCTGGAGCCGGCGACGGTGTTGCGGTTGGCGGAGCTGAAGAATGTGATCGGGGTGAAGGAATCGAGCGGGAATCTGACCCAGATCACGGAGCTGCTGACTACGGCTCCGCGCAGCTTCAAGATATTTTGCGGGGATGATGGATTGGCTTTGCCGGTGCTTTCGCTTGGCGGTGCGGGGCTGATCTCGGTGGCTTCGAATGTGATTCCGGGTCAGATGGCGCGGATGGTGCGAGCGGCACTGGAGAACGATTGGGTTGGGGCACGGAGGATTAACCGGCAGTTCTTCAGGCTGATGCAGGCGCACTTCTGGGAGGCGAGCCCGGCTCCGGTGAAGGCCGTGATGCACATGTTGGGGCGGGGAGAGGATGTGCTGCGACTGCCTATGGTTCCGGTGTCGGCGGCTACTCGGCGGAAGCTGGAGCGGATGGTGGGTGAGCTTGGGATGCTGGTGGGAGTTGCGCCTACGGGCGAAGATCTGCGGATGTTTTAGACGATCCAGCTTCGACACGACAATCCATAAATAATTCTAAGAAAAGGTGATACGTGGTTTTGAACGGAACATTGCAGGACAAGGTTGAGCATTGGTTTGCGCAGGGTGCGGCGGCGGTTGGGAATGGCGAGGCGGAGGCAGCTTTTTTTGAGCTGCGGAGTGCTTTGGAGGCCGGTGATTTGCGGTCGGCGGAGCCAGATAGTTCCCTGCCACTTGGCTGGCGGGTGAATGCCTGGGTGAAACAAGGGATTTTGCTGGGGTTTCGGCTGGGTGCGCTCGTGGAGATGGGGTCGGCTGAGGGGCTTTCTTTTGTGGATAAGGCGACCTATCCGGCGCGGCGGTTTGCCGCTGGAGATGGAGTTCGGGTGGTGCCGGGCGGATCGAGTGTTAGGGCTGGAGCCTTTGTTTCGAAAGGGGTTGTGGTGATGCCTCCGGCTTACGTGAATGTGGGAGCCTATGTGGATGAGGGGACGATGGTTGACTCTCATGCTTTGGTGGGGAGCTGTGCGCAGATTGGCAAGCGAGTGCATCTGAGCGCGGCGGCGCAGATCGGTGGGGTGCTGGAGCCGGTGAACGCGAGCCCCGTCATTATTGAGGATGATGTGCTGGTGGGTGGAAATACAGGGGTTTATGAGGGGACAGTGGTGCGGAAGCGTGCTGTTTTAGCTGCTGGGACGGTGTTGACGCGGGGAACTCCGGTGTATGACCTGGTGCGGGGCGAGGTTTATAAGGCTACGGCGGAGATGCCGCTGGTGATCCCTGAGGGTGCGGTGGTGGTTCCGGGGTCTCGCGCTGTAAACAAAGGGAAAGGGCAGGAGTGGGGGTTGAGTATTTCGGCTCCGGTGATCGTTAAATATCGGGACGAAAAAACTGAGCTTTCCCTGGTATTAGAGGACATTTTGCGCTGATTTTGACTGGGTAGATCGTGGTGAGAAGAGTGGCTACCGTGGACAGCGGGATGCCACTTTTTCGCTCTCTAAAATCATGCCAACTTTTTTGACTTTATTTTGCAGCGGTGATCCGTGGCTGGGCGACGGGGGGCTGCCTGCCGTCTTCGCCGGGACGGCGGAGAAGAGGAGACCCTCGGACAAGGTGGGATGGGTGATGATGAGATCGCGAATAGCCGTGTAGGGCAGCTCCCACCGCTCGCCTGAAGGCTATGCCACTTTCGATGTAATCCTCCATCAACCTCACTCCCCCTCCCTTGCGGTACTCTGATATCGAGGCTGCCTACCGCCCAAACCTTCCCTGGAGACCTCATGTCCACCGCACTGATCACTGGTATCTCTGGCTTTATCGGTTCAAGCATCGCCCGCGCCCTCCTTGCCGAAGGAGCTACCGTCCGCGGTATCGACAACCTCAGCACCGGCAACATCGCCAACCTCGAAGACATCCGCAGGCAACTCGACTTCCGCCAGGACGACATCCTCGATCAGAACGCCATCGCCTCGGCCTGCGAGGGCGTCGACTACGTCTTCCATCAGGCCGCCATCCCCTCCGTCTTCCAGTCCGTCGACGACCCCATCGGAACCAACGGCCCCAACCTCAACGGCACCCTCAACGTCCTCGAGGCCTCCCGCAAAGCCGGCGTCAAGCGCGTCCTCTACGCCGCCTCCTCCGCTGCCTACGGCGCCGACCCCACCCTCCCCAAGACCGAAACCATGCTCCCCGCCCCCATCTCCCCCTACGCCGTCCAGAAGGTTGCCGGCGAACACTACCTCGCCAGCTACGCCCGCGTCTTCGGCCTTGAAACTGTCTCTCTCCGCTACTTCAACGTCTTCGGCCCCCGCCAGGACCCCTCCTCCCAATACTCCGGAGTCCTCGCCCGCTTCATCTCCCTCATGTTGGCTGGCGAAACCCCAACCGTCTTCGGCGACGGCACCACCAGCCGCGACTTCGTCTACATCGACAACGTTGTCAGCGCCAACCTCCTCGCCGCCAGGGCTCCCGCTGCCAACGTCTCCGGCAAGGTCTTCAACGTGGCCACCGGCCGCCGCACCACCCTCATCGAAGCCTACGAAGAGATCAAGCGCATCACCAGCTACACCGGCTCCATCAACTTCGCCCCGGAGCGCGAGGGCGACATCAAGCACTCCCTCGCCGACATCTCCCTGGCGCAGCAGTCTTTCGATTACAAAGTAGTAGCCGACCTGGCCCACGGTCTCGAACAAACCATAGCCTGGTCCCGTCAACCCGTCAGCTAGACCCGCCAGCCCGTCAGCAAATAGAGCCGTCCCAACAACCCACTCTGACTCTGAGCACGTCCACACAGTCAGAGTGGGCTATTCTGTCCCAAAAAACGACGGTCCACTATCCACGATAGCCGCACTCTTCACCACAAGTTGACCACCGGAAAACCCACACCGAACACCCATTAAGTCCAGAAAACCACAAGCCGCCGCGCTCCATTTTACGCAGAATTTTTCGAGAAATTCCGCATCCCCAAAACGTGGAAATCCTTCAACCCACCCTTCAAAACATAGACAAGCTTATTGTTTCCATTAGGATCCGTAGGGCGGAGGAAAAATCCATCCTCCAAGACGAACTCCCGCGTATTGCTGATGATGCCCTCGATCATCTCGCTGTCATAGAAATAAACCCGCACCCAAAGCCCCGGAACAATCGGCGCATGCTCATGAAAATGAAGGGCTTTATGGCGAAGGTCCCCATCAAAGGTCTTCACGAAGAACACTGCCTTGGCATCCTTCGTCGGCACCTGCTCGACCGTCTCCGAATCCAGCAATCTAAGCCGAATGAAATCAAGAGGATACTGCGCGTCATTCCGCAGCAGTTGATCGACCGATCCAAGTTCGCTTACATCCGCGAAACCTCGAACCGCCCTGTCTTCATAGCGAATAACGATCCTATGCCTGTCTGCCGATTCTGCGTCTGCCGCAGGCGCTAGGCGTTGTCCCGCGGAGGAGATAGATCGTACTGTTTGATCTTGTACAGCAGAGCCTTGTAGCTTATTTGAAGATCGTTTGCCGCTGCCTTCCGATTCCATCCAACTTCCTCCAGTACCTGTGCGATTGCTGTCGATTCCGCGTCTCCCTTGAGGCTTCGTACCATCGCCTTCAGGCCAGCCCCATTGGGTGCCTCTGCAGCCGCACCTGCGGCTCCCTGGTACGCAGCCGAAGGAGCAAGCTCATCCACAATAGCCTTCTCATCGCCAAGCACAAGATAACGGTTGATGACATTCTCTAACTCACGCAGATTCCCCGGCCAGGCATGCTCGCTCAGCGTAGTCAGCAGGTTTGCTGAGAAAGACAAAGGTTCGCGGTCATATCTCTTCGCGCCCTTCCGCATAAAGTACTCAGCCAGCACGGGAATCTCTTCCCGACGTTCGCGCAGCGGCGGAATGCTCAACGTAAAGCCGTTCAAGCGGTAGTACAAGTCCTCCCGAAAGGTCTTGTTCGCCATCGCCTCTTTCATATTGATGTTCGTGGCCGCGATCACACGCACATCCACCTTCATAGGCGAACGGCTACCCAGGCGAGAGAACGTTCCATCCTGCAAAACCTGCAACAGCTTGGCTTGCAGAATTGCTGGCATCTCGCCGATCTCATCGAGGAAGATCGTTCCACCTGTGCAAATCTCGAACTTCCCGGGTTTCGTCTTCACCGCTCCGGTAAAGGCTCCCTGCTCGTAGCCAAACAGCTCACTCTCCAGCAGGTCAGCCGGTACGGCGGCACAGTTTACCTTTAGAAAAATGCGCTGACTCCGGGCCGACATCATATGCGTATAAAGTGCGAGAATCTCTTTGCCCGTTCCACTCTCACCAAGAATCAGGAGAGGGATATCGGCGCGAGCAACTAATGCGGCTTGAGCCTCCAGATCGCGCATCCGCTTACTGGAGCGGACGAAGGAGTGCGTCTCATTAAGAGGAATCTCCCGTGGCGCATCCGCAGCAGATGTCTTCTTCTCCGATGATGCCAGGTACTCCTCAATGGCCTGCTCGACATCACTGCCGACAAACGGCTTCATCACAATCGCCCGAACGCCAAGCCGGATCACCATCTCCAGATCGCGCAACTCAGCCGAGCACGACAGAACAATCACTGGAAGATGTGGTTTTGTGCAGCGAATATGTGTCAGTAATGGAAGCGGATCCCGGCTCGTGTGCAGCGCCAGCAACAGAAGATCAGGTTCGTCATGCTTCTCGAGTCTGTCGAGCAGCGACTGCTCTTCCGAAAACAGGCTCAGAGAGTATTGGTTTCCAAGTGTCGACCGAAGATAATCAAGTACCGCCAGATCCGGTTCGAGAATAAGAACTTCGGACCGCGATTTAGAACCAGGTTTCAAAGCAGCGACTGGATAAGCCAACGAAGCGCACATACAACACCCCTATTTTGCCGATTTGGTGTCGATCGCCCAAACCTTGCCAAGTCTTCGAACTCCACATGCTCTACGGGGAGCCCGATCCTAACCTTTGATCTAGCCAGCTGGGAGGTGGGGAGAAAAACCACAGCCTTCAGAGCTGAATTCTAGATCGAATTGCGAGAACTATGACAGAAAAATGTTAATAATTTTGCCGACAAAAGAGAAAAAGCTTTTCCATTCCCTCTTCCTCAAGTAGGTCTAGCTTACATGTTACCTGCCCTGCAAAAGAGGGGAAAGTTATTTTTTTCGAAAGATTACTTTGGTAAAGGATCTTCCAGTGACTGTAAATTTGCTGATAAAAATACCGTTACAGTCCAACTTTAGAGGTGATTCCTATATCGCGCACGCGTCCGCTTCCAGGCACTATCCGTTATTTTGATTCGGCGCATCTAATTGGTGCTTGACGTGCACTGTGAAGAGTATTGCAGATTACCGCTGCTCTCGATAGGAAAACAAACATTGGTTCACAATGCCGAATTCGCTGCCTCACTCAGTCTCCCGCCTCTGGACATCATCTTCGGCAAAAGTGCGGCCATGCAGGCTGTCCGAAGTAAGCTGGAACGCGTAGCCGAAACCGATGTCCCTGTGTTGATTCAGGGAGAGAGTGGTACCGGCAAGGAGATCTGCGTCCGCCTCCTCCATGCCTTTTCTATGCGGGCGCGAGGTTCACTGGTTAAGGTAAGTTGCCCCGCCATCCCGCACTCGTTACTTGAAACTGAGCTGTTTGGATATGAAAAAGGGGCCTTCACAGGCGCCATGACGACCAAGCTCGGCAGAGTCGAACAGGCTCACATGGGAACCCTCTTTCTGGATGAGGTCGGCAGCCTCGATCTGGGAGTTCAGGCCAAACTGCTCCAGGTCCTGCAGGACGGCACCTTTGTCCGCGTCGGAGGCCACGAGCCCCGCTCCATCACCACGCGGCTGGTCTCCGCCTCAAACTCCGACCTCCGCAACCGGGTCGAGGATGGGACCTTCCGCCTCGACTTCCTCTTCCGCATCAACGCCGTAACCATCAATCTTCCACCTCTTCGGCAGCGGATCGCCGATCTGCCGGTGCTCATCGACTACTTCATCGAGCACTATGCAAAAATCTTCCACCAGACTCCGGAGCTGCTCTCAAAGAGCGCAGTCCGTCTGATGCAGAACTATAACTGGCCGGGAAACGTTCGCCAGCTTGAGAATCTCATCCGCAGCTATGTCCTTATCGGCAGCGAGGAGGCTCTCGTAGCCGAGTTGATGCCGGAGCCCCCTCGCGGCGGCATCGTCACCGAGATTGATATCAATGAGCCGATCTCTCTCAAGAACATCACCAAACAGGCTACCCACGATCTCGAGCGCCAGATCATCCTCAAGGTCCTGCAGGCCAACAGCTGGAATCGCCAGAAGACCGCCAAATGGCTACAGATCAGCTACAGGTCGCTCCTCTATAAATTGAACGAGGCCGGCATGCCTGAGGTTCCCCCTCGTCCCATCCGCGTTCCCAATCTGATCAAGAAAAATGAGCAACCGACACTCAAGCCATCTCTCTCGTCTCGGACCCGTATCTACTAATCAGACTGTTCCATTAATCATAATCAGACTGTTCCATTTTTAGGAACGTGACGATAGAACCTGTTCCAGAATTTTCTGCACATCGTAAGATACATCGGACCAGCTCCGGCTATGACGTCCCGAGATCTCAGCTGGGTCCCATTGCTGTGACAGTACTTCCCCAAGCGCTATCGTCAGAGCCGACGCATCGTTCGCCGGGACGAGCCGTCCGCTGCTGTCGTCCATCAGCTCGGGTATCCCGCCAACATCGCTCGCCACTACAGGACGCCCTGAGGCCAGAGCCTCGATCACGACATTCGGGCAGCCCTCCCGGTAGCTTGGGAGAGTCACCAGATCCGCCGCGGCCATCCATAGCGCCACCTGATCGGTCGGACAGGAGGGTACCAGCGTAACTGCCTCGCCGACACCTTGTCTTGCAATCGCCTCCACCAATATCGACTTATCATGCCCGTCGCCGACGATATAGCAATGCGCCCGGGGACGCTCCACGCGCAGACGCGCCATCGCCTCAATCAGCTCGCGAAGCCCCTTCGCAACATCCAGCCGCCCGACATACACAATCGCCTCACCATCCTCATCGATTCGCAGCAGACGCCGAGCCTCCCTTGTATCCCGAGGATAGAAGATTGAGGTATCGCAGCCATTAAGGACAGCCTTACTCCGTGTAACGTCCGCGCCCATCTTCAACGCAGTCCTTCTCAGGTCTCCACTCACCGTAATGAGAAAATCCGTCCTCCGCAGAACCTGCCGGGTAAGGGCTCCGCAGAACGGGTCAGGAATCCGATTCAGGTCCGAGCCAATCGCGATTACGACAACAGGAACCCCAAGCGCCTTTCCAACGCGCAGAGCGGCAAATCCATCCGGATACACGATGTAATTCAGGATGATATCCGGCCGAAATCGCCTCACATCCGAAAGGATGCTCCTGGCTGCGGCCCAGCCATTCAATGGACGCGACACCGCAGGCAGTGCCGGATAGGGAATGTATTGCACCGCAACATCTGATATCCGGTGATTGAAATCGAGCGACCGCCCAGCCCGGCTACGCGGCGTCAGAAACTTAGGATACTGCGACTCCGGGTAGAAGACCTTGAGCTCACAGTGCTTCGTCAGAAAACGTAGCGTCTGATACGCCGAGTGGCCCGCCCACGGCTCCTGCGATGTCGGGAAGTACCGCGTAATCACCGCCACTCTCATGGACGCTGCCTCGCGGTCTCGCGCAACAAGGCAGCATACCTCTGCGCCAGCGGCCTGCGATGATACGAGGCAATGCTCTCGAGATCTGGCTGGAATGCCTCTCCCAACCTCCCTTGCCGCTCCACCGCCTCAATCAAAACTCGCCGGATAGCTTCAACATCGTCTATGTCCGCCCACCACCCTGCACCGGTCTCCTCCAGCAGCCGTCGCACATCGCCATCGCGATGTACCGCCCCCAGAATCGGCTTACCTCCACCGAGATAGTCATATAACTTAGCCGCGACATTGATCCGATCATGCGTGATCAGCAGCAGGTAAGTCGTATCCTGAATAGCCCGCAGCGCCTCAGCCTGCGGAACGAAGCCCTTCAGCTCGATCGTGTCGCCAAGGCTCATCAGCGCAGCGCGATACGCTGGAGTTTCAATATGCCCGATAAAGCGAATCCGTAGCCTCGAACGCACCTGCTCTGGCAGTCCCTGCACAGCCTGAATAAAGGTCCCCGGATCAGTCGACCCATAAACCGTGCCGATGTAAGTAAGAGTCGTCCTCTGCTCTGACGAACCAGGCGCGGCAGAGCCGGGATCTGCCGCAGCAGTCGGCACCGGCCCATCGTACCCATTGGGAATGCAGCGGAACTTCTCCGCAGGCACTCCCGGATACCGCCCCCGCAGCTCATTGCGAGCGGCCTCCGTCACAGCAACGACAGCCGTTGCATCACGTACCGCCTCAGCCTCAGCCTTGTGCGCCACCATGCGAGCACGGTCATTGTTATTGAAGCTCACCAGATCGATGGTCGTGGTCAGCCACTCGTCACGAAAGTCGACCACGATAGGCAGCGAAGGAAAGACCTTCCGCAGCCTGGTCGCCAGCCGCACCGAGGAGAACGGAGGAACCGTAATCAGCACAATATCGATCTTCCGCTCTCGTATGATCCGTCGCGCGGCCGGAAACGCAAACGGCAGCCAGCCCACCTGCGGATCGGGCAACAACAAATTCCCGATCAGCCGCTTCAGCGGACTGCCACCGTTCTTCTTCGCCGTGGCGCCCGCCGTCGACCCCGCCTTCGCCCCGCCGCCCGAGACGCCCTTCTTGACCGCCTTCCTCAGCCAGAACGGCAGATCGAGCGTCCACGAACGATGCACCGTTACACTCGCCGGAACCTGCTGTAACAGCGAAGCGTCCTTCCCCACGGCAGGAGCGTTGCGTGCCGTCAGCACATCCACGCGAATATCATTCTCCGGAAGATACTTAGCCAGACTGAGCGCCCGCAGCACTCCAACGCCGCCCGCCGGTGGAAAAGAAAAGGTAATCAGAAGGACGTTCAACTCAGAGCACTCCCCTGCCCGACGCTATCGGCTCCGGAGAGGCTCCGGCCGTACGCGACCCATGTGTCAATGCCTCAACCGCGCGGAACATCTCGTACGCGCTGGCCCAGTGCAGCTCAATCTGTCGCTCTTCGGCGGCCTCATGCAACCACTGAAACATCTGCTTCAAGCCACTTGGCTTCGTCGCCGTGCCAAGCAGAGCATCCGCATTGTCCTCGCGAGCTCCATGCGTGTAGAGCTTCAAAAATATCTCGCTCCCAATCCGCGGGGCCAGGTCGAGCCAGCGCTTCACCCGATACTCCGTAGGCAGATCGTTGGCAGCAATCTCGCCCATCTCCATCCGCGGAACCAGCCGTCCCGCGTAGCGCAGCCCAAGCGGACCGGTAATCATCAACAGATCGCCCTGCGTCCCGCCCCCCACCGTCGCCTCGATGCCCTGATCGAACCCCTTCGGACGATCTGACCTCCCCGTGCACCAGTACACCTGATTAACTACGCGTCCCTGTGTAGGCGATGGGATCGACGGCATGGTGAAATCCGCGTAGCAGCCAAGATCGCGCAGCAACCCAATCTCACCGGTGACGCCGCACCCTATACCAGCCGGGTGCGAGTTATCCAGCGCCCAGTTGCCATGGATAAAGCCGAAGACCAGCCGCCCATTATGATCGTGCAGCAGCCCATGATCCTCGCGCAGCGTCCGGCAGAAGGCTCTCATCTTCTCGACAAACCCCGCCGCCGTCTCCTTGTCGTGGTGGATATGCACCTCCACATCCCCGATGCCGTCTCGCGTCATCTCCGCCAGAGGAGCCAGCAGTTCAGCGCGATACTCCTCCTGCGGATAGAAGAAGCTGTAGCACGGTCGCTTACCGTCGGCGTCGCGTGGGGACGCATCCGCAATCCGAGGCCACGCCTCCTGCCAGCGGCTCACCCGTTGCCGGGCCGTCTCATTCGAGACCTTACCCCCCAGCGGCTCGTAGTGGTCCGTGATGGAGACCCAAAGACGTCTCGGCCTGGTATGGCCAAGCAAGTGCCTCGCCCGGTCGCGCACATAGCCGGGCAGCCAGATCTCTGCATTGCGGGGTAGCTTCACGATGAACTCTTCACCCCAAGGCCATAGGTGTGCTGGCCACCGCTCACACGTCCAGAAGGCACAAAGTCATCAACCTCATAGGCAGGGGCATTCTGTAAACGCATGGCTGGCAGGGCTTACTCCCAATTGCTGTGATTGCAGATGCAATACTATTGCATCTACGGCACCTGACAATATTGTATGGGACTTTTTCTCACATTACTTTACATACTCACTGCGTATCTTGGCCCTCAAACCATCTTCGGGCCGATCGCCGAGTACCACATCGAGATCATCATCGCCCTCCTGGCTATGATCGCGTCGCTTCCGTCCCTGCAGGAGTCTGGCGTATTTAGCCTGCCCCAGGCCTATGCCTTGATTGGCATGTGCGTCGCCGTCTTCATCTCATTCGTTCTTAACGGGCTGACTGGCCTTGCCCCAAATGCCCTGCTCGACTTCCTGCCAAACTCCTTCACCTTCTTTTTCATCGTGCTCAACTGCAAAAAGAAGCGCCACCTGCAAATGGTCATCCTCGTCCTTCTATTCGCCTCCCTCTTCACCATCTACAGGGGATATTCCGCATTACAGTCGGGCAACTACCTCAGCCCATACCTCGTCGGGCAAGGCAATGATGAAGGGAGCGCGATCTATAGACTGCGCGGCCTCTCCTTTATCAGCGACCCAAATGATTTTTCGCAGCTCATCGTCAGCCTCATCCCCTGTCTCTTCTTCTTCTGGCGGCCTAAAAGCCTTCCTCGAAACATTATTCTGGTCCTCGTGCCCACGGGCCTGCTCTTGTTTGGCATGTACCTGACCCACTCCCGCGGGGCAATCGTGGCGTTTCTCGCCGTTGTAATCCTCGCTGCTCGCCGCAAGGTCGGAACCGTACCGTCGATCATCATCGCCGGTGTCCTGTTTGCCATCACCACAGCAGTCGGGTGGTCCGGCGGCCGCGAGATCTCGGTCGAGGCAGGAGCCGGTCGCATGGAGGCCTGGGCCGTCGGGCTCGATCTCATCAAAGCTCATCCCCTCTTCGGAGTCGGCTTTCAACGATTCGGAGAGTACTTCTTCATCACCGCGCACAACTCGATTGTGGTCTGCGCTGCCGAACTGGGAATGTTTGGCCTCTTCTTCTGGGTCATGTTCGTCATCCCAACGATCCGCGATGCCGTAACTGCCAGTAAACCCGTCAAAAGCAAGGAACAAGAGGTGAAGGAAGAAGAAGAGAAGACCCCGTTTGAGCGTGCCCTTGCAGCCCGCGCTGCTGCAGAGCCTGGCATGTTGCACCTGAAATCCACAGTCGCTGTCGCAGAACCCGCAGCCGGCAGCCTCACGGACCTCTCTAAAGCCAAGACCGCGGCAAACCCATACTTCATGGATATGGAAGAGGATACCCCCCTCCCAGAGGAGGAGATTCGCCGCATTACCCGGCTCCAGACGATCTCTCTCGCCGGTTATCTGGTGGCGGGCTGGTTCCTATCCAGAGCCTACGTCATGACCCTCTTTATCTACGGCGGCATGGTACAGGTGATGTATCAGATGGCGCTGAACCAGGGATATGCTCCGCCACGCATAACCATCCCGCGAATCATGCGGCTCTCTGCCATGGCAGCCGTCGGCCTGATTATCGTGGTCTACATCATGCTTCGCCTGCAACACCTCATGCCTGGTTAGACCGGGATATGCTGATTCCAGCCGCGATGTGGGACAGGTTCAAGCCCACCTCACATCGGACGGAAGGAGCGAAATATCATTCCCATCCCGCGCATGGAGTTCGACACCAGCATCAACCCGGTAGCGAAATAGACCAGAGTCACGGCATTCGCGATGTGGTAGATAACACGATTCTCGCGATACTTCGCATAGCCCACCTTACCCAGCCGCTTCTTGAGCATCAGGGTGTAGTAGTGCACCGTCACAACGCCAACCGAGTGCCATAGCCCGAACAGAACGAAGTTCCAGCCCGCCCCATGCCATATCCCCATCAGCAGAAACACAATCGCGATACACGCGGCGATACAGTGCGGAGCCGACTTCGGGCCGAAGTGTCGAATCATCACCTTCGACAACGGCACGAAGACCATATCGCGCATGTAGGTCGTCAGCGTCATGTGCCAGTGCGCCCAGAACTCCTGCAGATTCCTGCGGCGGAACGGTCGATCGAAGTTCTCGTGAACGTGGATCCCCAACAGCCCCGAAACGCCAATCGCGATATCGCAGAACCCTGAGAAGTTGCAGTACAGATACGCGCAGAACCCAGCCACCGCTATTGGAAAATCAATCCACGGATGCGGCCATCCATCGGCAAGCAAGCCGTCGTAGGACAACTGATTCGCCAGGTTCCCAAAAAACAGATACTTCGTCAGCCCCACCAGAATTCGCGCCCAGCACCTTCCCACAGGTGTCACAGATCGATCCGGCTTCTCAAACGATCTGTGAAATGCGCTATACGGATTGATCGGCCCAATCGAAAGCGTAGGCACAAAGAAGGCAAACGCCAGATACTCCGAAAAGCTCGGCAGCGGCACATCCCCGTTGCGGATCTCATGCACCATGTAGGTAAGCCGGAAGGCCATGTACGACAGCCCCAGGAAGAAATCCCCCAGCGCCTTACTCGAAAACGGTCCAGGCACAATCCCCTGGTTCCACGATCCCGGAACATACTTCACATACAACAGCACCACCAGCAGGAACATCAGCGGAAGCCACGTTCCCAGCCGCTTCTTCAGCAGCAGATACTGCGCCGACACAACCAGCACATAAACAAGGAACATCACCGAGGAGAAGATCACATACTGCTTCACGTAATGGAGCCGTACCCCGTACGCTCCACGAGAGAGGCAGACTCCCAGGGCAAACACCAGGTTGACGGCAGCGAATGCGCCCGTACGAAAGCGCCGGGGAGCCCACTCCAGGGCCGCATAAGCGGCTAAAGGAAAAAAGAGAAATGGAATCGCCAGCGTAAGCAGCATGAGCGGATTCCAGTGATTCAAGCCAAACGGCAGCATCCTGAGGGTGTTCCTCCAACTAAAAGGCTTGGTAAACCAGATTGACCGAAAGAGAGTCGGGGGTAATAAAGAGGGTCAGCGCGATCGCCGCAAGACACAGGACGAAGAGCACGCCGAGCAACGCAGGATGAACCTTACCGGACGTGCTTGTCATAGACCTCCAGAATCGCCGGCGTAACCGCACGGGTAAACATCTCCTTGCCGTTGTCGTTGAAGTGCTGATCGTAAAAATAGTTATCAATCTCCTGGGGAGGCACATGAGAGAACAGCGTCGCCGCCGGCACACCCACCATCGGAGCCTGCACTCCCATCACCTCCGGCCAGTACATCCGCTCCGGGACGGTAGTCCTGCCCTGCTCCGTATCCTCAGGAATATGCAGCATCGCAAACGGAACCCCATACTGCTTCGTCAGGTTCCCGATCTCCTTCGCCCAATGCAGGTGATACGGCCCCAACGCAGGCCCGTCGTAGACGAACGCCGGGTTGCTCTTACTCTGATCGATCATGTTCTCGACCGGAATCGCTGGAGGAGTCCGCGGCTCCGGCACAAACTGGCTGCCGAAGTACCCCACTGCCCCATACTCATGCTGTGTCCCAAGCTCCTCCACCACCTCCGGATCATGAATATGCCGATTAGAACGAAGGTAGTTAAGCACCACTCTCGGCGCGCCCAGCACCTCTGCGCCATAGATCGACACCCGGCTGCTGAAGGGTAGCCCCGCCGTCGAACGCGGAAAGTCGCCCCACCGCATCCAGCGGTAAGCCTGAATATGAGGGCTATCTCCCACCAGCGCCAGGCTCGGCATCACCATCACGACGAGACTCGCCTTCCTGTGCTCCAGGAAGTCCCGCATCAGCATGTACTGCATGTCCAGCCCTTGCCACTTCAGAGCCACAAAACGAACCCTCGCAGGCCGCCCCAGCTTCTTGCTCAGCTCAGACTGCACATAGTCCATGTCTACGCCGCGAACCATCAGCGAGCTGCCGACGAACAGAATATCCACCGGCTCTTTGTCCACGAAGATATCCCGCTCATCGTGGGGCCCCGGGCCAGTCTCAATGCGGATGCCGCTATAGACCATCTCTCGCGGAGGCAGTCCGATGAGTGACAGCAGAACCGGCAGCGACAACAGGATGCCGAGCACTGAGATCAACCCGACGGCATGGCGATTCGACCAGACCGCGGGAAACATCATGCCGAAGCGCCCTGATTCATGCGCCGCTGGATAAGGTCCGCAAACTCGCCCAGGTTCTTCGTCCCCTCAACCTCACCCACGCGAAAGCGCACGTTGAACGCCTTCTCCACGCCAAGCACCAGCGAGATCTGCAGCAGCGAGTCCCACTCCTCCACGTCATTCGCACTCAACTCGGGAGTGACCTTCACGTCGTCGAGAAACACGTCGTCGAAGACAGTCTGCATCTTTGCAAGAATTTCAATTTGAGTCATACGCTCTCCGGTCAATCTGTATATAAGTCTCGTGCGGAACGAAGCTCGCCGTATCAAGTTCGTAGGTCGAGCATTCTGGAGTCTCCTGCACGAGTGTAAAGCCCATGCGCGGAAACAGCTCCCTCACCATCTCATTTTTTTCCGTGGGAAGATAATGACCCACCACAACCTCACAGCCGCGCAGCTTCGCCAGCCGTACGATCTCGTTCAGAACCTCGTCCTCCATCTGGCGCTTCAGCACACGGCAGCTCATCAGCCACGTGTCGATCGTTGCCGTCCTTCCTCCCACTTCGGCGATCACAACAGAGATGAGGCCATTGTCGCCGAACTTGTCCGCCAGTCGAACACTGAATGCGAACCGACTCTCATCCGCCAACAGCCCCTCAACCTCGGCCTCGCTGCGGCGACGTGTCGTCACATTGAACTGGTTGCTCTTGTTGATGAGCTGCGACACCCGTGGAACATCGACCGCCGTAAATTCGCTGATCACGCTATGCATCTCCAGCGATGTCAGGTACGCCTTCATATCCGTTTGCGATCCCTGCAACTGCGTTCTCGCCGCCTGCTGCTGGTACTGTTCGCCGCGCTTCAAGTCGTCGGCCGTAATCGAACGCGGCTCGAAGAACCGGCAGTTCAGCAGCTGCGAGGCATACTCGGCAGGGTCCGCGCCCAGCAGAATTGTCTCGATCTCAGGCACAAATTGTTTCACGATCTCGATCTCGGCCGGATTGTCGTCAACGAAGACAATGCTGTCGAGCCCCAGATTCAACTCCGTTGCAATCCGCCTCAGGTTCTCGGACTTTGGCTCCCAGTTCGCCTGGAACGAAGCGATGTCCTTCATCCGAACCATCATCTCGGGATGCTTCTCAAACGGCTCCACCGCCGCTTTGTGCTCGTTCTTGCTACAGACTGCCAGCACCACCCCGCGCCGCGCCAGCGACAGCACCGCCAGCTGAAACGCCTTGAACGCCTCCCCGCGCGGCGACGTGCCGCCAATCTCGATGCCCGTCATGCCGTCATCGCCGATCACGCCGCCCCACATCGTGTTGTCCAGGTCCAGCGCGAGCACCTTCTTCGACGACTTGTGCAGCGAGCCGACGATGTTCCCAACCTCCCGCGCCACATCCACCGAGAACTCAGAGGAGTAAAGCTGCTTCGTCTCAAACCACGCCCTGGCGTCGTAGCACGTAACGGTACCCCGCCGGCTCGCAAGAAACTCCACATCGCAGATATGCACGTAGGACGGCACATTCAACCCAAGCTCGAGATTCACCAGCTTGCGGAAGTTCCAACCCGATCCCAGCGACCGCACACGATACGGCCCGGGATCGAAGTCTGCGGGAGGAAGGAAGTTCGCAATCACAATCTCGGCGCCGCTGCGCTCACGCGCCGTACGGCACAGGCTCAGAAGCTCCTGCGCGGCGCTCAACGCCTGCTCCTGCTGCTGCTCCCGCGAGTCCGTCAATGCTCCCTGGTACGCGCAACGCTGATTCGAAGGAATAAGAAAGATCACCTCCGGCTTGGCCGCATACAGCTCGCTCTCCGGATCCAATATCTCGGAGACGTAGTTGTCGTAGTCGCCCTTCCACAGCTCTGTCTCCCACCAGCCCGCAGGCGCGGCTGCTCCCACAAAGTGCTGCACCAGCTCATGCAGTGGATAGAGGCTGCATCCTCCCAGTATCGCCAGCTTGATCGTCTTCGCCGGACCGCCCGGGATCCCTGCTCTCACTCCCTTCTTGCGCATCGTCGTCAGGGAGAGCGCCTGCGAAAAGTCCGACGACCTATGGGTAAGCTCATGGAGAGCTGGCCAGAACGCCGCAGACTTGCTCCCAAGAAGCTCGCGGACCGCATCGACACCAGCAACCTGATTCAAGGGACGAATATCTGCCTCAACGGCCATACGTACAGCTCCTTTAAACGAAATACATTGTCGGAAAGAAATCTTGCCTGAAGCTCTTCAACTGAAATTGGCGACGCCAATTAATACCAATGACGTACCGCAACAAGAATAACCGGCCTCACAGTCGCGTGGGTTTGCGCTCGGGGACCTTTGATGTAAATTCGTCATCAAACGATGTAAATTTGTCATCAAACGCTCCAACCACCTACCTGTCGCCGGAAATAGGGCCATCGCCTCCCCATGAAGATCGTTCACGTCGTCTACAGTCTCGAGATGGGTGGTGCGGAGATACTCGTCGCCCAGCTCTGCCGCCTGCAACGCTCCAACGGGCACGATGTCTCCGTCTGTGCCTACAGCAATCTGGGCCCCCTCGGAGAAATCCTGCGCTCCGAGGGCATCCGCGTCCACGTCCTTGGCGAAGCTCCCTTCACTCGCACCTTCATGCGATTCCTGCGCGAGTTCCGTAGCACCCGGCCAGACGTCGTCCACTGCCACAACCCGGCGCCAACCCTGCAGGCCGCCGTCGGTGCCCGCCTCGCCGGTGTCAAATGCATCGTCTCCACCCGTCACAGCCTCGTCGCCCCTCCCTACGAAACCGCGTCCGAGGTCGCCTACAGCTTCGTCTCCCTCTTCTGCGACTGGATCGTAGGAATCTGCGACGTCACCTGCGAGAATCTGCGCAACGCCCCTCTCTCCCGGCGCGACCGCATCACCCGCGTCTACAACGGTGTCGACAGGCTCCCACCCGCCCCTCCGGAGGACCACCCCGAGCAGCACGGCTTCACCCTCCTCTTCGTTGGCCGCCTCGCCGAGATCAAAGATCTCCCCACCATGGTCAAAGCAGCCGCCCTCGCGCTTCCATCCGTACCCAACCTTCAGCTCTGGATCGTCGGCCACGGAATCATGCGCGAACCGCTCGAAGCGCTCGTCCACCAGCTCGGCATCGCCGATCACGTTACGTTCTGGGGAGAGCGCCTCGACATCGCCCACTTCTTCTCCGCCGCCGATGTCTACGCCATGTCCTCCGTCTCGGAGGGGCTGCCCATGTCGCTCCTTCAAGCCATGTCCGTGGGCCTCCCCGCATTGGTCACAGACGTAGGTGGAATGGCCGAGGTCGTACGCAACGCCAACTGCGGCCTCTACACCCCCGTAGGCGATGCCGCCGCCATGGCCGAGGCCATGGTCCTGTTGGCCTCCCATCCAGCGCGCAGGGCCACCTTCGCCGCCAGCGCCACGACTGCCTACGACGAGCACTTCACCCTCGAACATACGGACGCAGCCTACATGGCCCTCTACCGCAAGCCCCGCAACGCCAGGCTGCTGAAAAAGTAACCCTCGTTAAAAAAGTAGCCTCGTTAAAAGCACCGCTTCAGTCAGTCGCCCGTACTCGTCTTGCCGTTGCTCGTTCTTGCTGTTGCTTGTTTTCTAGCTGTTGCTTGTTTTCTAGTCGTTGCTTGCCGTTGCTTGCCTTGCCGTTGCTTATTTTTTGTTTGTCTGCCCGTGCGTATCCGCTGTTGTCGTTGCTCTTTCCTTGCCCTTTGGGATTAGCGTAGGGCTTTAGCCCGAGCCCTTAACAAAATCACATAGAACCCGCAAAAAACCTTGTCAAGCCCCTAAACCATCTAAATTCTTGAAAACAAGTAGATTAGAGCTGGCATAGTAGTTTCCCTGCATTAGGTACACTAGATTCAGGAGTAAAAGAACAACCACGCGCGTAACAGCGTGGCTGTCCTTTTACTCCTAACCCTTTTAGAAAGACGACTTTGCGCGTAACCCCTTTGTATGGACGAATTTAGAGCCGCACACGTACACCATCTCATTGCAAACAGGAGACTTACTCCCAAAGTAGGGGGGAGGGGTACCCCCCTCCCGAAAGAGAGGGTAATTATCATTCCGATCTAAAACTGGAAGTAGATGAACTGTGTATTCCGCTCATCAAAGGCCAGAAACAGCAACAACCCGATCGCATAGATCGCCGGACGCAGCAGATACATTCGCAGATTGGCCCTCCCGACCGTCCGTGCAGCCCACGCGTCCCACTTTGTGAAGACATGATCGAGAGCCGGCTCTACTGCCGTGTAAGCACAAACCAGCAGCACAACCAGATAGAAGTTCAACGGCTGCGTAATCCCGAAGGTGAAGTGGGTGAACATCGACTTGAGCATCACCGTAGCCTGCTCATACCCCGTCGCGCGGAAGGGAACCCAGGCAGCCATCGCCGCAACCAGCGTGAACGCCTTCCAGAACAAGCCCATCACGCGAGAGTGCTCGAGCGAAGGCCAGTACTTCTTCTGCAGCCCCTCGTAGACGCGATACAGCACCAGGTAGCAGCCGTGGAGAACGCCCCACAGAACGAAGCCATACCCCGCCCCATGCCACAGTCCCACCAGTGCCATCACCCCAAGCAATGAAAGGTACAGCGGAATCGGCGCACCCTGGAACCGCACATTGATCGGAAAAAACAGGTAATCGCGAATCCACCGCGAAAGCGTCATATGCCAGCGCTGCCAGAAGTCTGCAGGCGTCGATGCATGGTAAGGAAACCGGAAGTTCTCCGGCAGCTGAATCCCGATCAACTGCGCCACGCCGATCGCCATATTCGAGTACGAAGCAAAGTCGAAGTAGATCTGCAGTCCAAAGCCGATCGCAAGGAACCAGTTGTCCACCGTCGTATTGGCCCGCACCAGCTGAGTCACAAACCCATCGTCGACCCAGCTACCCAGCGGATCCGCGATCAGGTTCTTCTGCACGATGCCGAGGATCAGTCGATCCATTCCGCGCATCATCATCGTCATATCGAACTGTTTCTTGAACGAGAACTGAGGGACCAACTCCCTGAACCGCACAATCGGCCCCGCGATCAGGTGAGGCCAGAACATCACGAACAGGAATAGATCGGAGAATCGCGTAGGCTGCACTCTGCGCTGTCGGATGTCCACCAGGTAGCTGATAGCCTCGAACGAATAGAACGAGATTCCCAGCGGAACCGCGATCTGAAGAGCAGTCCGAGCCGGAGCATGTCCAAAGGCCTTCAGCAATCCCGAAACCAACGGCCACCAAAGCGCCTGATAGCGGAAGAACACCAGAAACCCCAGTGCATAAGTCAGAGCACCGATAAACCACACCCGCTCCCGGCGACCACCCGCTGCAATCCGCACCGCAGCCAGGTACACGCCGGCACACAGAGCAATCGGAGCCAGCAGGAATACAGGACTCCACGACGCATAGAACAGGATGCTGAGACCAAGGACATACCAGCGGCGAGCCTTCATCGGCAGAGCCCAGAAGACAGGAACCACAATGATCAGAAGAAGCAGATAAGAATACGAGTTGAATTGCATGTCCTAGCGGTGCCCCCTCACATGATCCAGAGGGATCTTGGCATACATCTCCTGCGCCATCAGAGCATGTGCCTCCCGTCCCATGTGCAGCGGGTCCGGCCCGTTCAACAGGTTGCCCCAGTGGTCCGCACTGATCGTGTTCTCGAAGTCATACAGCGGCCCACCATTCAGCGCAGCTACCTTGGCGATGAACTCCTGATACGAGGCCTTATCCTCCGGTGTCCGATAGAGCGAGACCAGAGGATTGACGGGTGCACTGAACAGGAACAACGGCACATTCTCCTCATGCGCCAGCTTCACGATATCCAGCAGCGCGGCACGAGCGACAAACAACCGCGCCCCAGTAACAGATCTCGCTGTACTTGGCTTCAACCTCAGAAAATAAAGCCGGCAGCGATAGAGAAACTGCGCGATGTCATCCTTCGCGGCAACCCGTCCGCGAAACGCGGCATCGTGATCCAATCCCCTGCGAGCAACCGTCTCAATCCCATACCCTGGAGTCATCGAAGCACTGAACGTCGCGGTAACACCATTATTGTTGGAGTCTGTCGAAGCCCTCCGTGTACTCTTGCGCCCGTCATAGCGATGAAGCGCCTCCTGAAACTCGGCGGAGTACGCCTCATTCGCACTCGCAGCAATCTCAATCCTTCGCCGAAACGCTTCGTCGTCCAGCAGCCCGAGAATACTGTCGCGAATCCCACCAGTCCAGAACGCCTGATAGTTCAGCTGCAACACAATGGCATCCGGATGAAGTTCTGGCTTGCCCATCATGTACATCAGGTCCCACAACACCTCTGCATAGCTCATGCCGCTACTCGAAAGCCGATACGTCAGCATCTGTGGAGAATCCGTCGAAAGCCGGTCCGCAATCTGATCGACATAAGTCTTTTCCAACTTCGTCGGTTTCGCCTCGCCCTTTGCTAGAGAGATCGTATGCATCTGCGAGTTCCCTACAAACAGAATGCGAGTAGCGTCAGGACGCATCCCCCAGAAACTCGACAGTACATGTAGCGACGAAACAGGTGCATCGCCGTGCGTGACCTCTTGCGTATTGCGATTCTTGTAGACATCATCCACCTGCGTCCACTTCGGAGGTACGCCAAACAGTGCATCAAGTGCCTCGCTCGCCATCAGAAAAGGATGGATCGTCAGCAACAGGAGAAGAAGAACAAGAGTGCAGCCAAGGGTAATGGCAGCTTGAACGGGCTTCGACATTGCTATCGCGCCACCCTCATCACTGTCTCGACGGTGTAATCGATCGTATCGAAGTCATCCGGCTGCAAGGTGGCGGCCGGCAACTGCACATTCAGTTCCTTCTCCAATGCTGCAATCAGCTGCACCACGGAGAGTGAGTCAATCAGGCCCGAAGATACCAGCGCATCGTCATCCGCAACGCTATAGCCCAACTGCTTCTCCACTACCTTGCGAGCCGCAACCCGCACCTTATCCGCATCAATCGAATCAATCATGATCTTTCCTTATTTCTCCTGCAACACAGCACTTCGCTGCGCCGGGCTGGATGACACCTGTTTAAATAACTCTGCCATAAATCGCGCTCGTGTTTCTGTACGCGAAATTTTGCCAGCGGTACTTTTAACAATCCATCGCTCTGGAACCACCGCAACCTGTCGCGGAGCAATGCCTATACTCGTCAGAACTGTCTGATAGATCGCCCGCTCCGTACTCCGCTTCCGAATCGGATCAAACTCGCCTCTCAACTCGGCGATCACGATTACGCTCTCCGTCTGCTGCTGCTCGTTAACAACACCGAACGCAACTACGCGCCCGGGATAGATACCGTCCACTGTATTCACCGCAAGCTCTACATCTTCAGGAAACACATTCTGTCCCGCAACGATAATCACGTCTTTGTAGCGGCCAATAACAAACAGCTCACCCCCATCTAGAAAGCCGTAATCACCGGTGTTATACCAGCCATCACTACTGAAAGAGCTTGTTCGCAGTCCTCCACTTCCCCAATAACCTTGGAAGAGTGAGGGGGTCCGCAAATGGATTTCACCCGGGATACGCTCCGCGCACGGCTCTCCGCTCCCCGGAGCCAGTATGCGAATCTCCATATCCCGCAGAGGACGCCCGCTACCCACATATACCTCGTCACCCAGATCGAACTGCCGTTCAGCGCTCGCCTCATCCGCGTCCGGTCCACGCAGCGCAGACCGCGAGTAGACCGGAGCATTCTCCCCAAGTCGCGTCTGCGTCACAGCGAATACATTCTCTGCCATCGCATAGCACGCCTGCAGTGCATGCCGTGGGACACCCCACGTGCCATAGCGCTCCGCGAAATCCTGCATCGAGCGATTTCGTACCGGCTCGGAGCAGTTGATCCACGCTCGCATCGAGCCTAACGCCCGCGGCTGCCCCACCCGCTCATGCTGTGCGGCAAGGTAACTGAACGCAAAGTTCGGTAACCATGTAAACGTCCC
Source organism: Edaphobacter sp. (assembly GCA_025462645.1). Taxonomy (GTDB): domain Bacteria; phylum Acidobacteriota; class Terriglobia; order Terriglobales; family Acidobacteriaceae; genus Edaphobacter. Next base: position 22,608 of record JAOAPB010000025.1, read on the forward strand.
GCAGTATCGTTCGATGTAATCGAACAGCACTCCCGGATTCAGCAACCAGTCGCTTGCAGCAAAGTGCAGCGATTGCGCACTCCGCCAGAGCGGCAGCCACAGACAGGCAATCAATCCCATGTCGTGGTACATTGGCAGCCACGATACCACCGAATCTTTCTCCGTAAATTCCAGCGTCTCAGCCAGTCGCTCAAGCTGCGCCGAAAGAATAGCAGCAGTAATTACAACGGCCTTCTGTGCTCCAGTCGTACCCCCGGAAAACTGCAGGAAGAGAGCTCCCGACTCTGCAGGCAGAGGAACGGCGTCGCTTACCAGGCGTTCACCATTTTCCAGATTCACCTTGTTCGTAAAGATCTCCTCCCATCGCGCCGCCCCAGCAACCACACAAGCCACAGCAGGGTACGGGAGGGTATGAGAAAGGTTTTTCGTCAACGCAGCAATCGTGATTAATCGCTCGGCCGGAAGATTGCGAAGCTGATGCAGTAGATTTCGCTGGTACTTCTCTGCATCTACCCTACTGGTGGGCCAAGCCAGAATAGCCGGAACATATCCCGTAAGCACGAGCCCTATATGTAACAGAAAAAGTTCTACCGAATGTGGTAACAGCAGCAACACAACACTGCCGGGAACCGCCGAACCAACATGTGCCTCTGCCAGAGCATAGCTGCGTTCGACAATCTGCGTTCCTGTCAGTTCCTCGGGGTGCCCCTGTGCGTCCACAATGCGCAACAAAACTCTCTCAGAAGACTGAGAAAGGTGCTCTTCCAACTGCTTCCTGAAGCTAGCGGCGTCCATCTGTGCACCTGTTTCCTTCTGTGTTGATGCGTCCTGCATCCCAGGGTTCATCATGCGCGCTCTCTACCTGCTTCCAGAGAAATAGGCACTTCCACCTTATGTCCGCCAACTGACCAGATCTTCCAAAGCGGTCCAACGGTGAATAAAAACTTATATAGTCCCACTACGGCCGCAACATTCAAAGCCAATAGAGCACTGCCAGCAGACGCAAAACGGTGGATCGCCGGAATACGCACACGAAGCGCGAGCAATGCTGCCAGCCAGAAGATCCACTGTAACGCTGCCACCACGCTCCAACCTTTCGAGGTTGCCCCCAGCCAACTGGAACTCACTAACAGCAGCACGAAAAAGTAAGGAACTATCAGTCGCAACAGCTTATGTGACACCAACTGGAAGAGAACTCGGTTGTGAAGGCTAAAAGCCCACGGCGCGCATGAGATCAATTGGTAGTTTCCCGCCAGCGTCCGCACCTTTCGTTGGAACTCTCCTGTGACCTTGCCAGGCCACGTATCGCTTACGCAAGCAGTTCGGTCCAGCACACTTCGATAACCTTGCCGAATAATTGCCAACGGCTGAAACATATCGTCGAGAATGATGCCTGGAGGAAATGAGGTCACCAACGCACGCCGTACGGCATAGAAACCACCATAGACCCCCACCGGCGAATCCCATGCGGCTTCACAGTTCCGTATCCACTGCTCATACTTCCAATAGACTCCGCTAACCGCTGACGCAGTCGCATCGTGGCCTTCGCTGTTCAATATCAGTTCGCCAGCGACACAACCTACAGCAGGGTCGGCAAAATTACTCAATAACTCCGGCAAAGCTCCTGGCGCAACTTTAGGGCGAATGTCGACGAACAAGAGGATCTCACTCGATGCGAGGGCAATCCCGTGATTTAGAGCCGTCGCTTTTCCGCCCTGTTCTTCGAGAATGATTGTCCTCACGCGCACATCATTCACTTCGCCGAGGATCTCTGCCGTTCCATCAGTCGATCCATCCGAGATAAGAATTACTTCGCGCACATAGACCGGATCGAGCGACGTCAAATGGTCGATCTGGCTATGTAACAGGTGAGCGCCATTATGGACAGCCATAATCACGCTGACAGAAGAATCGACAGCACCTCTACGCCATGGATGCGGGCGCAAACGGGCCAGCAAAAACATAATGAATGGGTATCCCGCATACGTATAGCTGATCACGCCCAGCGAGATCCAGAAAGCCAATCTCATTGCGCTCCTCGCCGCCGAAGGATCGTCTTAATTGTTTCAAACATAATCAGTAAGTCCAGCCCTAGCGACATGTGTTTGATGTAGTACAAGTCATATTCAAGCTTCTCGCGGCTCTCTGCCAGCGTCGCTCCATACCCATAGCGCACCTGAGCCCAACCCGTAAGGCCGGGACGAATCATATGCCGCAAATCGAAGTATGGGATCTGTTCGGAAAGCCATGGCACAAACTCAGGTCGCTCAGGCCGTGGTCCCACAAAGCCCATATCGCCCCGCAAAACATTCCAAAGCTGCGGCACCTCATCCAAACGTGTCTTCCGCATAAACATGCCCACGCGAGTTACACGAGGATCGTTCTTCGTCGCCCACTTGGCCCCGGCAACCTCAGCATCCGTCCGCATCGTACGAAATTTGTAGACCGTGAAGTTGTTTCCTCCAAGTCCCACCCGCGTCTGCCGAAAAAAGACCGGTCCCGGAGAAGACAGCCGCACTAGCAACACAACGATCGGGAAAAAAGGCAGGAACATCAACAATCCTGCCGCAGCTGTCAAGGTAGAAACCAAGCGTCGTGCAATCTGCTGCGACGGTCTCACCCGAAATCCTTCCCCATAAATAAAACTGCTCGGACGGAGACCGTCCAAATGCAGCTTACCGGTAAGGCGTTCCAACAGAGTTCCAGACTCCTCTATTATCACGCCGTTGAATCGCAGCTTCAGCAGCTCACGAAGAGGCAACTCCCCGCGGCGATCCTCCAGTGCAACGATGACACGATCGATTACTGGATTGGGTCCGCGAAAGGCCTCTAACGCAACCGAGAAAGCCTCTTTGCGCTCCGTCTTGTCGAACGAGACATTGTCATAGCCTACAACCTCCATCCCCGCGTCCTTGCGCGTCCGTAGCGTCTCTACGATCAACTGTGCTCGTTCCCCGGCACCCAGAACATAGACCCGCTCCCTGAACATCTCGCGTCCTATAATCCACTCGTAGGCGCTACGCCATGCCACCAAAGCACCCGTCAGAAAGATTAGGCCCAACAACATCACATAGTGAGCGATGTCAGCCGCAGGAAATACATAGATCACCGCGGAGAGTAGAAACGATAGAAATCCAAGAACCAGCAGTAGGCGGAAATAAATCTCCCAGCGAGCAGAGATGCGCTGGGGTTCATAGAGATCGAAGTAGTACGAGCAAAGTAACGTCAGCACCGTCAAACTAACGATCTTCAGTGCGCCATATTCATAGTTAAGTACGAGATACGTGTCCGGCCCAAGGACCATTGCCGTCGCCAGCAGAAATGATCCGCTTACAATCAGCGTCTCACACAGCAGCAGAATAATGGTTCGGGTTGGGTAGTACACGTTAAATAGCCGTATCATCGCGTCAATGACTCCTGTTAGTCTTTCGTGGCGTCATATCCGTAATAGCTCCCAACCTGGGGTTTGTCCAGAACGGCATTGAGCACGAAGCCCAGAAGATTCGCGGACTTCAACTCGCTCGCCGCACGCTGTGCGACGGGAAACTTTGTCACTCCTCCTCGAGCGACCAGCAGCACTCCATCGCAGGACCGCGACAGATTCACCGCATCCGATACGGGGAGCACAGGCGAAGAATCCACAATAATCCAGTCGAAATAAGGCGCTGCCATCTTGATCAATTCGCCAAACCGCGGATTACCGGAGAGATCAGCTGCCTTGTCTCCACCGTTCCCACCCGCGATAAAGGTGAGGTTCGGTAGAAATGCCTTACCCGGCATATCTTCTTCCGGAGCCTGCTCTGCCTGCTGCATGATCTCCTCAAGCCCTGCTTTCCCAGCTAGATAGTCTGCCAGTCCAGGCTGCGACTCGCAGCCCAGCAGCTCATGCAGGGTATAACGGCGCATGTCCCCATCGATCAACAACACCTTGCTGTTCTTATGCCGGGCCAGGCTTATTGCCAGATTCGTCGAGATGAAGCTCTTTCCCTCCTGCGGCAACCCGCTGCTCACAAGAATTGACTTCAATGGACTAATGTCACGGAGCTCATGGATTCTGGACCGCAGGCTTCGAAACTGTTCTACCGCCGGACCACGTTCCAGCAGAGCTGGAAGTTGCATCAGAGATGGCGTCCACGGGCGTCTGACAATCCTGGTCAAATCAAGCGCACCCTCGCTCACTGCCAGCGGTAATGAAGCAGAAAAAAAATCTACCGCTTCAGGCGGGGAGGGAACATACTCAGCCACAGCTGCAGTCGGCGAGGGCCCAGCTACGGCAGCAACTCCGTCTGATTGCACCGGCATAAGGGGCTCACGTTCGCGCCGCTCTGGTTTCCGTTCCGCTTCTGCCTTTTGGAGTGCTTCATAAATACGGCTCATCGATCTTGCCTTCCCGTTGGTTCTCCATTGAAAGCTGTCATAAGATTGGGTGCATCTTCGCTTGTGCTCCGTGGTGCCTGCACTCCTCCGCCCATCGTCGCGGAAGAAATTAGGAAGGGCTGTGTCTCCAGTTCCAACTCGATGGCTACGCCTTCCACAATAGCCGGCGTCACCTGCTGCAACTGTTCCACGTAGGCCACGATCAGCGAGTGTTCACACAGCAGGTTGATAATGCGCGGAATGCCCCGGCTGTACCGGTGTATGAGATCAAGCGCATCGAGCGAGAAGATGGGCCACGTGGCCCCGGCGATGCGTAGCCGTTCAGCGACATAGGCATGGGTCTGGCTCTCGGTCAGCGATTGAGTACGGCACCATAACGAAACCCGTTGCCTCAACTGGCGCACACTCGGATGTCGCAACTTCTCCTCAAGCTCCGGCTGTCCCGAGAGCACAATCTGCAACAGCTTCTCGGAAGAGGTCTCAAGGTTCGTCAGCAGTCGTATCTCTTCCAACAAGTCCCAGGAACAATTCTGTGCCTCATCGACCACCACCACACACGTCTCATCCATGCGAAACCGTTCAATCAACCAGCGATTCAGTTGGAGCAACATACCGGACTTGGTCCGCGTCGTCGGCACAATACCAAAGTCGGTCAGCACGAACTCTAGAAAATCCAACACATCGAGGCGCGGGTTGAACACAAATGCCGTCGACACTCGCCGCCCGCTGAAGGAAGCGAGGGCCCGCCTCAGCAGCGTCGTCTTTCCTGTGCCTACCTCTCCTGTCAGTACGGTGAAGCCCTTCCGTGCCGAGATCCCGTACTCCAGACACGCCAGTGCCTCGCGCGTATGCGGCATCATGTAGAGAAACCGCGGATCAGGACTCGTCCCAAACGGACCGTACTGCAGCTTGAAAAAGCTCTTATACATCTCACCCACCCGCATTCATCAGCGGTTTACCAGCCGCTGCGATCTCTGGCCGTCTCCGACCAAATATCCATCTTCGTTTTGTTGGCGCCGGCTCCATCTCACCGGAGTATCCGATGACCGCCAGTGTTGGCAGCTTCGTAAATGCCCATATATCCCGCTCGCTACGCAACGCCGTATCCCGATACTCTCTCCACGCCACAATCATCAGCCCTAGACAGAGCCCTGCAAATAAACCTGCTCCAGCAAACACGCCGCGCTTTGGAAACGAAGGTCCATCTGGAAGATTCGGCTCATCCATTACGCGAAATTGCTCGCCTTGCTGACGCTTCTCCAAGTCCGTTGCCATCTTGGACTGGTTCATCTTCTTTAGCAGTTCGTCATAAAACGCCTGTGCCGTCGTGTAGTCCCGTGTGATGTTTTTGTACTCTTCCTGCACCAGCGGGCTCGAGGAGATGCGGTCCTGATACACCCGGATCTGGCTCTGAATCAGGGCCTGATCATGCTTCTTCTGCGTAATTCCCTGCTCCAGGGAACGAAGCTGTCCACGCAGTTGCTGCACGCTCAACGAGTCGGTGCGACTCGGCGTCGAAGCAGCCGGTACTGCCGCCGGTGGCGGAGCCTGCGCTATCTCCTGCCGAAGATTCTTGATCTTCCTCCGAACCGCGACCACATCCGGATAGTCATCTGTATAGCGCTTCGTCAGGTCCGCTTCCTCATTAAGGAGCGACTGCAACTCACCCTGTTGTGCCTGCGGCGCCATTCCGCCAGATGTTCCCTGTGCGCTCATGCTCTGCTGTTGCGCCAGCATTGCCTCTTCGTAGCTCTTGTCCTGTTCCATTCGCGCCAACGCCTGGGTGGCAGCATCCAGTTGAGTATTCAGGCTCGTCAACATGTTCATGTTGGGAGCTTCTTCTCCCGGCAGCCTGCCGACATACTTCTGCTGGAAGGCCGCTAGTTTAGAGTCCTGATCATCCAGGTTGCGTTTCGCATCGGCGAGCTGCCCCTTTAGAAAGTCTTGGGTTCCCTCCACAGACTGCGATCGCGCACGTAGATTTTCATTCACGAACAGCGACGTAATCTCGCCACACACAAGCTGTGCTGTACGTGCATCCGAAGCCTTGAACGAGATGAAGAAACCAGGCAGTCCCCCGGTCCGCGCCATCTCAGAGTGGATCGGCGTAATATTTATGCTCTTTCGGGTCTGATCAATCCGGTCATCCATCGATGACTTGCCCGTGCCATAAAGATTGAAGCGCTCAATGATCGGCGTCAGTCGTGCACGGCTCAGGATCTGTTCCTTCATCGATGCTAGCCGCCCTGTCAGATCCTCCGAAACCACCGGCTTCACATAGTCATCCGGAACCTTCTGTTGTTCTACCAGCACCAGTGTCTGCGACAGGTATTGCGGAGATATCATAAACGTGATCGCGACCGCGATAATCGGCAGTATCACTGCCGGTATGGCGATCATCCACCATCTTCTCTTCAGAATGGCGCCGTAATCTTCCAACGTGAGCGCACGATGACCAAGCATAGTTGACTCCTTAAAACTCGCCGAGACGGGTTGATCTCGGCGCGAATGTTATTCCAATCCCAAATGTCTGCGAAAACCCGCTGAATGCATTTTGACCGACCGAAGCACTATTGATGGATTGATCCTGGGCGGAATAGCTCAAAAATCCGGACCAGGCCCGACCAAAACCGCGTGTCAGCTGTGCTCCGCCATAAAACGTCTGGGTTGCTCCATTCGTACTGGCGGGTACTGTTCCACTTGCTGGAGTCGTCGTTAACAGACCCGAGGTGCGCACATAGCTTCCGGTCACAGCGCCCATCCAGTTTCGTCCTAACGGTCGTCCAATCGAACCCATGATACTGTCGGACAACGCGCCTGCCTGTACCCCAGATCCGCCATTGACGCCGCGGCCATAGTGTATGCTCGTGTTCGTTAACCTCCGGGTGTAGGTGAAACCTATATCGGCAGCCAGGTTAAGGCGCGATGGAATCACCGAACCGCCGGAGCTGCTGATCCACTGCGGTCCCGCCGACGCATTCATCGAGAGCGACCGCGTCCACATCCGCTGGTACTGCAAATTTAAACCCTTCGTCTGAAAGGTCACGTTCCCCGGCAGATTGAGAAAGTTGTTTCCGGTGGTATCAAAGATCGAATAGACCGCATTTCCACTGACTGAACTACGTCCATCGATTCGGTGATTCAAAGCCACTTGTCCGGAGGTCTGCGTCGTATCCAGACCGCTGTTCCTGTCCAGAAAGTGCAATACCATCCAGTTCCCCGAACCGCTGACCGATGTCGCACCCGTCAGACGTCTCTCAACACTGCCGCTGAGTGCGTTGCTGATGCGGTTGCCTGAGAAAGTCAGCACTCCTCCTGCCGGTCCCTGTGCCGGCCCCGAGATCGGCTGTGATCCAATGTCGCCTACGCCGGGAATGCCGGACCATCCCGTGGTCGGCGACTGCGGCAAGTAGCTGAACGAATCCGAAACCCCGAAGATCCACCTCCCCTTGATCAGGCCCTGCGACACCGCGACATTCTGATATGTCGTCGTCCCCTGTCCAGACTGGTTCCCAAACAGAACGCCTCCCGCAAAAACCATTGAAAAAGGAAGGTTTTTACTCGTCGACACGTAACCGACGTTACCCGACAGGTTTGTCGACTCCGTCACATTTCCTGAACCGAAGTATCCAATCTGTACGCTCTCCGAGGCAGTCAAAGCGTAATGGACCGTACCGTCAATCCACGACTGCACCGATCCCGAACTGCTCGGAGAAGCAACGGCGGTTGGTGCAGCCTGTCCATACGAGACAGCGTTCGTCAAAAACAACGTCGATATTGCGATCCACATCTTCATAGGGCATCTCATGGGACGACGATCGTATCTCCCGGTTGGAGCTTGACACCCTCTGCATTATCGCCCTTTAGCGCCTGCTTATAGTTAAACGGAATCCTCTGCTGCTTACCCGCTTCACCACGAAGGATGTAAATCTTCTTGGAATTTGCAAAGGGACTCAGTCCACCGGCAGCTGCAATAGCCTGTAACGGCGTCATGCCCGCAGCAAGCGTAATTGGCCCCACATGGCCCACCTCGCCCATCAAGTAGATTCGCTGGCTATTCACCGCCAGCACTACTACTGAAACGCTGGGCTCTTGCACGTACTTCTTCAGCTTCTGGGTAATCTCGTCCCCAAGCTGCATCGGAGTCCGTCCCGCCGCAGGCAGATCGCCCACTAAAACTAGCGAGATCATTCCATCGGGCCGCACTGGAAACGTACCCGAGAGCGTTGGTTCTTTCCAGACCGTCACCTGTAGTGTGTCCTCTGGCCCAATAATGTAGTGGGCTACATCATTTACCCCCACTACATCAGTCGCAGACGTCTGAGCCTTCGCCGGCATTGGAGCGCCAGCCGCCGGCACCTCCTTCGCTGGAGATGGTCTGGCGGCCTGGGCCGGCTTCGTCTGAGTCTCTTGGGCGATACCGGCTGCAGGTAGCCCAGGCAATACTGCAACAAGGAGCACATGAAGCCATTTCATCGGATAGCTCCCATGCTTTATAAAGCGCTGGAACGATTTATCCCATTTTGACCCATCCAATAAGGCTTGAGTCCCTTTTGTTGGTAAAGATGCTGATTCCACTTGTTCTGCAACCCCCTCCGGCGAATCGATCGCCCGTGCCTTTATTCGAACCGGCATTCACTTCCTGAACGGCAGACCCGATACTTATATATATGATGGGATATAGACCTTATCCGGAAATCTCTGCAACAAATTTCCCGCCATATCCGTCAAAACTCAGGACGTACAGGTTCGCATTCGGGAATTTCCGTCTCCTGTCCTTCCGAGCCACCAGCGCCTCGCTATCTGCTTTGCTATCTATTGTGAAGTCACAAGTCATGAGGATCCTTTAAGGACTTACTCATTTGACATGCACCGCGAATGCCAAACCTTGCAGTGGGAAATATTTTTGCAATTAGGTTGCAACAAATAGACATGTAGACTGTCTTGCAGCGTCCCATTGGCTGAATCTAAGCCGGAACCTGAAACAAACACCCCCGCAAGGGTACTCCCTTGGTATGCAGATTGGCAGCACATGTGGGAAATGTTTTTCCCTTAGTAGATGATCGACTTCCACTTTTGTGAGACATACTCATAGAACGGTGACAAAGTAGCCCTATTCCAGCGGCATGCAAATTGCATACAGGTGATTTGTGAAGTATAACGTCTTACGAATGGCGGCAGGCGGCATGCAGACCGAGTCTTTCCCTCCAACCCTTATCGCGGGCGACGAGGAGCGTGTGCCTCTCGGCGCAAACCCGTCCGGCATCTTCTCCCCTCGCAACCGGGTGCCCTTCGCCATCATCGTCGTGCTACTCGTCGCCGTATATTTCCGGATAGCGATCAAGCTCTTCGTCGACTGGTACAACATTCCCGACTACTCCCACGGCTTCCTCGTACCGCTGTTCTCTGTGTTCCTCCTCTGGGACAAGCGAAAGATCCTCAACTCCACCCCTGTCAAGCAATCCTGGAACGGTGTAGTCCTCATCGTGCTAGCCATCGCCGTTCTCATTCTGGGGGTCTACGGAGTAGATCTCTTCACCTCTCGCATCTCCTTCGTCATCATGCTGGCCGGCCTGGTCTGGACACTCTTCGGTCGCGCAGTGCTGCGTGAACTGCGCTTCCCTCTACTTGTGCTACTGCTTGCGATTCCGTTTCCGGCCATCATCTTTAACCAGATCACCTTCCCCCTTCAGTTACTAGCCTCTCGGCTCGCCAGCCAGATACTGCCACTACTCGGCGTCCCTGTCCTTCAGGAAGGTAACGTCATTCAGCTTCCCATCATGAAACTCGAGGTTGCCGAAGCCTGTAGCGGTATCCGTTCTTTAATGAGTTTGTTCACCCTCTCCGTCTTCTACGGCTACTTTCTGGAGAAGACCACTCGTCGCCGCGTCCTTCTCGCTTTGGCCAGCATCCCCATCGCCGTGACCGCAAACGTCGCCAGAATCGTCGGAACCGGCCTCTGTGTACAGTATTGGGATCCTCAGAAAGCGCTCGGCTTCTTTCATGAGTTCTCCGGGTGGGTCATGTTCGTCATCTCCCTCGGTTGCCTCTATGTCGTCCACCGCATCATGCGCCTATTTTCACCCGTTTCACCCGCAAACAGGCAGACCATATGAAATCCTCCCGGTTTTGGACAGTTATCCTGCTTCTCACGGCAACCGCCGTCGTCCTTCATAGTCGCGGGGATAAAGACTACATACCCTACCGCCAAGCTTTGAGCAACATGCCTCAAACCATTGGCGGCTGGACCTCGCGTGACCAACCCATGGATGCTGAAACGTTAGCCGTACTCGGTGAAGGCGACTTCCTCAATCGTGTCTATATGGCCACACCAACGCTGAGCCAACCAGTTGCGAACCGGCCAGGAGCCCGCTCTAACGTTCTCCCCGTTGGCCTCTTCATTGGCTACTTCCCCACCCAGCGCACCGGACAATCTATCCATTCGCCCCAGCACTGCCTACCCGGCGCAGGATGGACCTTTGAGTCCTCTCGCTACACTGATCTTCGCGACGTCAACGGCAAGACCTACAAGGTCGGCGAATACGTCATCAGCAATGGTGAGACCAGGCAGTTCGTCATCTACTGGTACCAGGCCCATGGCCGCAGCATCGCCAATGAGTACAAGGCAAAGCTATATATGGTTGCCGATGCAATCCGTACTAACCGGACCGATGGCTCCCTGGTCCGCGTCATCACACCTGTCTTTTCATCTGAGCCAGTCGACCATGCGCGAGACCGAGCTGTCCTCTTCGCCAGTCAGATGGCACCCTTTCTGCCGCAGTTCATTCCGGACTGACAATCCGTGAAGATGGCAAAAAAATGATATATGCGATAGGCATCAAACCTTATATCGGCCATAAGCCGCATTACGATTCACGTTAGTCCAAAAGATAATCAAAGAGGAAGCGATGAGAACATCACTAGCACTTCGAACTTCAGCTGTCTTGGTTGTATCGCTCGCACTTGGTTTCGCCACGGGATGTTCGCGTGATCCGAACAAGCAGAAACAGAGGTATCTTGAAAGCGGTAAACGCTATGCCAGTGAAGGAAAGCTGAAGGAAGCGACCATTCAGTTCTCCAATGCGCTGAAGGTAGACCACAACTTTGCCGCCGCTCACTACGAGTTGGCCAAGGCCTACCTCAAACAAGGTTCAATGTTGCCGGCCTATGCCGAACTCATGCATACCGTCGATCTGCAGCCGAATAATATCCAGGCGCGCATCGATCTAGGCAGCATGCTGCTCGCCGCAAACGAGACTGGCCGTGCCGCGGATCAAGCCAATGCCATACTCGCAGTTGAGAGCAATAATGCAGACGCCTTCGCCCTTCTCTCCAGCATTGCACTCCGCAAAGGCAACCGCACAGAAGCTCTCGCCCAGATTCAACATGCGCTCTCCATCGATCCTAACCGTGCCAACTTCCATGCAGCCCTTGGCTACATCCAGAGCGGCGATCCCACCACCGGAGCCGCCGGCGAAGAACAGCTCCGCAAGGCCGTATCTCTCGATAACAAGAACGTCACTGCGCATCTCGTCCTCGCATCAGTCCTTCAGAAAAAGGGTGATCTACCCGGCGCTGAGGAGCAACTGAAGGAAGCAACTGCTGCCGATCCAAAAAACATCCCCGCTCGCGCAAGTTTGGCTGACCTCTATCAACGCCAGGGTGACACCGCAAAGGCTGAGGAGACCCTCCGGCAGGCATCCGACGATCTCAATGACACCAGCTCAGGCGCCGACCTGTTTGCGAACTACCTCATCCGCACGAAGCAACTTGATCGTGCGGACAAGACTTACACCGATCTGATCTCGAAGCATCCGAAGAGCGCTCCACTCAAACTCGCCTACGCACGCATACTGCTCCTGAAAAAGGATCTCCCCAAGGCTAGAACTGTCATCGCCGATCTCACCAAAACCGACGGTGGACTTCCCGACGTCGCCATTCTCAATAGCATGCTTCAGCTCAATGATGGTAAGACGAACGACGCCTTCGAGACGCTCCAGAAGGCAGCCAAGGCCAGCCCCGAGAACCTGCAGGTCAAGCTCTGGCTTGGCCGGGCTGCCCGGGCCAAGGGTGACATGACCGTTGCCCAGCAGAGCTTCCGCGACGCCACCAGGCTCAATCCGCGCAGCATGGAAGCTCAGGAAGGACTCGCTCAGGCCTCTATCGATCTTCGCGATTTCAATGGACTCGCTCAGGTAGCAGAGACCGTCATCGCTATCGCCCCTCAATCCCCCGCCCCATACATCTGGCGCGGCATGGCCGAGGGTAGCCAGAAGCAATACGATAAGGCTGAAGCCGACTTCCGTTCCGCAATCAAGTACGACCCCAAAAACTCCGGAGCCTATCTTGAACTTGCTCAGCTCCGTCTCTTGCAGCAGCACATCCCCGAAGGCCAGGTTCTACTGGAGCAGTCACTCGCCAACAACCCCAACCAGTCCCGCGCACTGCGGATCCTCGTGGCAACCCTGATGTTTCAGAAACAGCCTGCCAAAGCCCTCAGCCGCGTCCAGGAACAGATCGCTAAAGCCCCCCAGAATGGAGACATGTACAGCCTCCTCGCCGACCTCCAGGTACAGACCGGTGACGTAAAGGGTTCACTGGCATCCGCCCAGAAGGCTCTGCAGATCAATCCGAATGATGGCAGCGCCATGATGGCGTTTACCCGCGCTCAACTTAGTCAGGGCGATCCTGCCAGGGCTATCGAGAACTGGCAGCAATGGGTCAAGACCCATCCCAACGATGCCCAGGCATACACCGTCATGGGCTCCCTCCAGGAGGCGCAGGGCAGTCAGGACAAAGCAATAGAATCCTACAAGAAGGCCCTGCAGATTCAGCCCGAACAGCCCGTCGCGGCCAACAACCTGGCCTATCTGATGGTCGAAAGTGGCCAGAACACTGATGTTGCCCTCTCGCTTGCTCAGATCGCACGCCGAGCCATGCCGGACTCGAGCAACACTGCCGATACGTTGGCCTGGGTCTACTATCAAAAGGGAAACTACTCCTCCGCACGCGATCTACTGGAAGATGCGCTCAAGACTTCGCCCAACAGCGCTTCCATCCACTATCACCTCGGCATGACCTACAGCAAACTCTCCAAGAGTACGGACGCCGCAACCCACTTGAAGAAGGCTGCCGCCCTTGCCCCCAATACGCAGACGGCAAAGGACGCAGAGAAGGCGCTCGGCCAAATCAGCTGAGCTAGGCGCCTCGTCTCAAAGGCCAACAGAAGACATACAAGGATTTTGTGAACACCAAAACGATCGCTCGCAACACTGCCTGGTATGGCCTTGAAAATGTAATCGGCTTCGCCACCTCGCTGATTACCTCCATCGCCATAGCCCGCACCCTCGGGCCATCGAAGATGGGCTACATCATCTATGTCACCTGGATTACCGGCATCGCCAGCAGTCTGGGTAGCATAGGTATCCCCACGACCACCCGAAAGTACATGGCGGAGTTCCTCGGAGGAGGCGATCGCGCCACCGCCCGATTTATCTTCTTTCGTACGCTCGCCATCCAGACGCTCCTCGCCACTCTCGCAACCCTGATCGTTACCCTCTGGGTGCTCCACGATGCTCCCGCAGAGTACCGCGTCGCAGCCCTCCTGCTCGTCTTGAGCGTCTGGCCCGCGATGGTCAACTACATCCCAGCCCAGGCCAACGTAGCCGCGGAGACCCTGTCCGCCAACCTGCCCGGCTCCGTAGCCTCCACCGTCGTCTACTTCGTGATGACCCTTCTGGCCATCTTCCTCAACTGGGGTGTCACCGGCATCGCTGCCGCCATGCTGGGTATGCGTCTCGCCGACTTTCTGGTTCGCGCCATCCCCACGCTTCGCCGCATCCTCGCATGGGAGTCCGACAACGTCCACACCCCGCCTGACCTGCGCCCGCGCATGATGCGCTTCGCCTTCCAGAGCGTCGTGGGCATGCTCCTCACCCTGGTCGTCTGGGATCGATCGGAGCTCTTCCTTCTCAAGCACCTCACCCCCGATATACGCCAGCTGGCTTTCTACTCCGTCGCCTTCAATCTCGCCGAACGACTTCTCATCTTTCCCACCGTCTTCGCCTCGGCAACCAGCGCAAGCATCTTCGCTCAATTCGGCAGAGATCGTTCAAAGCTCCCGGCCATGACCTCCTCGTCGGTTCGATATCTGGCGCTCATCTCCATTCCGCTGCATGTCATCGCCGTCGCCCTCGCCGGTCCTGCGCTCCTCACTCTCTACGGATCGAAATACAGTGGCGCAGTCGTCGTCGCCACGGCGGCTCCGCTCCTCTGTCTGCCCAAGGCCTTTCTCGGCCCCATTCAGAGCCTGTTTGAGAGCATCGACCGCCAGAAGTTCTTCCTCATCCCCACCGTCATCGCCTCATTTGTCGATGTCGGTGTCGCCTGGTACCTCATCCCGTCCCTCGGTGCCCTCGGAGCCTGCATCGGCAGCGGAACCGCACAGGCCACCGCTGTAGGCCTCATGTGGGCAATCGGAATCTCCCGTCACCACATTCGTCTCCCTTGGCGATTCTTTGCCAAGGTAACCGCCATCAGCACCGTCGCTGCCCTTGCCGCTTATGCTGTCTCTGCGCGGCTTCTTCCTGTCTGGGGCCTCATCGGTGGAAGCACCGTGGCCATCATCACTTTTTTCCTGCTCGCCTATGTCTTCAAAATACTCGAGCCCGAGGACAGCAGCCGATTCAAAGTAATCTCGGCCGCTTGCCCAAGGGCTCTGGCAGGTCCAATGAACCACGCGTTTGATCTGCTCACCAAACGCATGGAGCCAGACTCAACGACAGCTTGAAGTGGAGCGTGTGTTGTACGTGACGGTCCCAACGGGCAGGTTCATCATGGTCGTTGTCTGTGCAACCGTGTCCGTTGCCCCAACGTTAGGCGCCGCGAGACGAGGAACCGCATAGCCCAGGCTGGGCAGAAACGCGAAGCGCGTAGGCATCTGACAGACTGCCGACGGCACAGCAGTAGCTCCAGCCATATTGGCTTTCAGGGCCCAGGTGTTCGGATCATACGGAATCGACGTTGCAGTCACCAGGTTAGCGTTGTTGAATCCAGTCAGATGCGAAGCTAGATTCGGAGCATTCTGGTATGCCTGTGGAAAGGGATCGGCAACCCAGCCAGTACCAGGGCCGCCCCTTTGATCATTGTTCCCCCAGCCCGAAGGCAGTAGATTCTTTCCGGCAACTCCAATGAACGTCGAGAGGTCATTCCACTGGAAGATAGGTTTTGCCGGATCATCTATCCAGATGATGTTGTTGAACGCCTGAATCGTCTGAAACTCTACATGCGGCGAGATGTTGCCCCCGCCGGACGTAGTATCAAACAGCGACCATCGTTGCCCCGAGCACACTGCGCAGACCTTCTCGTGAAACGTATTGTTGTACCAATACAGTGAGCCCTTTCGCGATACCTCGCCACCATCATGGTCCTCGCTGAAGTGAATCGGTACGCCCGATGCGCCGTTCTCATAGATGTTTCCGTACACAAAATGTGAGTTCCACGCCTCCTGTTCAGCTGCAATCCGATCCGCTGGATAGATGTCTTGCGGATAAATCGCGTGAACGGATCCCGCGCCATTAGCAAGGAATGAATCGAAGGACATCAATGGGCCCGCATCCTGCACATCCACCAAATCCATCTGGCGCGTCGCCCCGTCACCCAAATAGTTGTACCGGATGATGCTCTGGATACCGCGTGACTTCAAATTGGATCCAAACGCTCCCGGGGTGTAGTCATCAATCCGATTGAACTGGACGACCTCGCCCCAGGCTTGCAGGTAGAGCTGATGCGAGAGAAACGAGTTGACCGCTCCATTTTTATGGAAGTGATTTCCCTCCCACAGCACATTGATATCTGAGGAGCCGTAACCGCCATCTGCGGCGAACGCCGTGAATGCTCCATTTCCGCAATTGTCTATGTCATTACCAACAAACACCGTATTGTGTCCCTGATTCACTCTCAGACCGGCCGAGCCATCCGCCCACACCCCCCTTGATCCGTCAGGCGCAACAAAGGTATACCCATTCTTCGCATTGCGGACATGGATTCCTTCCACCACGATGTAGGCAGCGGCTGTGTAATTGGGCCAGTAGGCCCAGTTCGAGGTGCTGTGCAGCGTGATCACCCCATAGCCAGGGGCATAAGGACTCGTGTCGGATCGTCCGGTTGCATTCGCCGCGTCGAGAATAGGCAGATTTCCCTTCGAGTCAGGCACACCGCACATGCGAAAGGGCTGTGCCGCCGTCGCCTGCAGCGAGATCTGCACATACTCGTGATACTCGGTCGGATGTAGCCCCGATGTGTCTTCATTGTGCAGTCTCACGGTCGCCCCTGCCACCATCGTCGGAAACGGCACCGCCGCAAGCGTCTTGAAAGCCTGCGAAGGACCAACTTCATACACGGTACCCAGCATCTTTGGATCAACCGTGCAGTCCACCGGCTCAGTCAGATTCGGTGTTACTTTATACGGCATCGCGTGTCCGGTCACATACATGATCGCCGTCGAACTCTTCCGTGGGTCGGCGTTGCTCGTAGCTGTCAGCGTATAGCGGCCAGGGACCGATCCGGTAAAAACCGTGTCGCGCGACGTCGAATCGAGGAGTTTACCATCGCCCCCACTCGGCTGTGCAGTAATGGCCCAGCGCACCGACTGATCTACCGCTCCCAGAATCAGGCTCTGCACGTCTGCCGGCTGATTCGCATAAAGCGTTCGATAAAAGGGGACGACGGAAACTTCCACAGCCTGATTGCAGACGTTGAATGTAATATCCGCCACCTTCGATCGATCATCCACCGCAGTCGCCTCGATCGTGAACCGCGTCGCAGACTTTACCGCATACTGCCCATTCGAAAGCGTAACGTAGGAACACGAAGTTCCAGTTGCGGGTGCCGTCACATCGATCCACGACCCGCTGTTTGAGGAGAGCGTTGCCGTACCGGACTTCAAAGTCCAGGCCACCTGGTTCGTGCTTCCATTTGTGACGGTGGCAAACACGCGTCGTGTCGAGTTTGCGATCACATTGAAGCCAAAGGGCGGCTGCCCAACCGAAATCCCTACGGGACCAGTAGCCGCCTGAAGTTGAGTTCCTGTGTTATCTGCGCCTGGATGAATAACCAAAAATGCGGCCAAAAATATACCGAAAGCGTTCACAACTATCTCCTTAGCGCGATGGACGCGCTTGGGCTGGCCTGTCTTCGGGTGTTCATTCAGCATCTGCAGACGTATCCTTCTGAAGAAACACTGCCTGACTATACCCGAACCAAACCTTAGGGCAGGTTTCACCTCTCGCTGATGGCTGAGAAGCTTCTACGGTAACCCGAGTCGACCAGTGCCGGGGTAAAAACGATGCCATGCATTCAGGACATCAAATGCATCGGAGATAGAAACAATGCTTGGGTCTCGTTCATTTCGCCCATTAGCTGAATAAGGCCAGACGTCTGCTCTTGGCGTGACTCAACGTCTCGCCTGGATAGCAAAACCGCACTAAGTAGTTCATGGCAAAGTGAGACAGCGGCACAGTGTGATGTTCAACAATCGACACAAGTTATAGTCCATAAACGATTACTGCTACCCATGAAGACTTACGAGGATATCCTTCGGCCCCGGGTGTTCCACTGACGATATTTCACATATGTTGATTGGGATAGAGACCGCAATCGATAAAGACCTCGTAAAAGGCCCTGATCACCCGCATGTCTGTAACCCGCTGGCCCGAAAGGAGTAATACCAAATCATTATTGCATCTTCCCACAGTCTGACCTTCAAGAAAACTCGCTTCTACAGCGGGAATTAGCGCATTAGCTACCTCTACTCGCGGATCGTGAAGTGTTCCTCTCACACCTTAGTACCTGCTCACGAACGGGTTAGCGACACCTGCACCCCTTCACCCAAAGCTCCTGTTTTCAGTCAGTTAATTTAAAGCAAAATAAGTGTGAAGATGGAAATTCGCACTTGGGTTTGTAGAGGCTGTTATGCCCTTTGCGAACTGGCCTGCGCCTCAACCATTGTGTCTTTTGCTGTTGACGGCAGTTGTTGTCCTATGCCCTGAGCTCCACTCCCTTTTTTCCTGTCAAGCCCCCGCAGCCGAAACGAATACGCATCTCCACACGCAAATCAAACAAAAGCAAGAGATTAGCCTCCGAAAATGATCTTCCGCAAAGTGGCATAGTAGTTTTACTCAATCGGTTATAGTTAATACAGAGTCAGAGAAAGCCCCGGCCAACCACCGGGGCTTTCTCTTTAACCTAATAAACCTTTTAGAAAGACGACTTTAGCCGTAACCTATTTAGAATGACTAATTTGCAGAGATAGATTCGTTTAAGTCGCTGAATTCAGACAACTTGCAGTCAAAGTACCCCCCCGGGGGGAGGGGTCCTAAGGCAAGCAGTGATCGTAGTTTCATAACAGGCTCTAGAAGTGAGCAATTTATAAAAAACAAAAAAACCCCACAAGTAGCGCTCCCGGCGCTCCCTGTGGGGCTTCAAGAAAATCTGGGTCTGAGTTACGCGCGCATCTTGCGGAACAAAGCACCAGCAGAACCAATCAAACCAGTACCAAGCAACAGGAGCGAGCTCGGCTCAGGAACCGTCGAGGTCGTACCGTAGAAGTCCAAGCCCTCATAGACGAGTGCCGTCTGCTTCACGTTGAATGTAAGGACGTTGATGCCATTGGAGTTGAAGCCAGCAGTGCTGCTGCCGAAGTCAAACGTGTCGGTCACCGTGCACGTAGGAACGTTGTCGGAGCAATGAGCATTGCCGCCAACGATACCCGACGGGATCACCTGCACACCGTTCAGGTAGACATCGGTCGTATCGTCCGCCAGAACTGTCAGCTGGCCACCGTATACGCCACCGGTGGTGGTGAAGGTGGTCGTATAGGTGTAGGTACCGTTCGGGGCAATAACGCCGCCCGTCGGTCCCGTACCCGCGTTATACGATACCCAGCTCGAATTGGCACCGGCAGGTGACCAGGTCGAAGGGGCTCCCGAAGCAATGTTGAACGTACCGGCAGGAGCGTTGTTCGTAGTTACACCAGGCGCAACAGACGCGTTATATCCCGTGAACTGAACCGCCGTGTTCGACGGCGTTCCAACCACGGAATCTCCATAGCTGCCCAGAGTTACAGTGTCAGCTGACGCGAAAGCGGTCGTAAGCACCAACACCGCTCCCAGGGCAGAAAGTTTCGAGTAAAGCTTCATGAATCCTCCTAAATTCCGCGTAGAGCGGGCCGTTCTGAAGTACATGCCTTATCGGGCTCGTGCAAGAGCGCCTGCTCGCCCTCTTGAACTCCAGTCCACCATCAGGTCCGGGTCCCTTGGTACAGGCTTTCTTGCCTTTACCTATTGCATCTGAACGGCCAAACTGAAACCCATATAAATCAAATACTTATCTGGGGATGGTGGAGGAAATGTGCAAAGGTTTGCCCATCGGGACGGTAATTTACCACATACAAAAAAACCCATATCCATCTCTTGTAGCGCTATTTACGGGCCTCGAGATGAGCCTTCGCGCGCTCGATACCCTGCCATTTTTACGACCAATACTCCCATAGCCTGTATCCGGTATCCTGCATCTCACCATCGAGACATACCCCAGCCAACCGGGTTTCCATCTACCAGCCGTCTAACTCAAGGCACTTTATAAAGAGGTCGAAGCAAGCATGTCAGTAGCGTTCGCCACGCGTATCCCCGGACAAATCACTGCAAGTCTCCTCCTCCTTCTCCTCTTCATGGCTCCGCTCACCCTTCCTGCCGCCATGCCACTCGGTGGCAACTCCCTTGATGACGGTTACCACGACATGTACAACCTGCAGTTTCTGGCAGCCCACCTGAAATTTCAGCAGTGGATGACCACTCACCCGCAAGACCCCATGGGCCCCGTCTCGGACGCAGCCGCTTGGCTCTTCGGTGAGTTCGACCGTCTCCACGTCATCGACGTCGAGCTCTTCGCCGACCAGAACCGCTTCGACAACCGCCAGCGTCTCACCCCGGACCCCGCCGTGCGCAAGAACTTCGACGACCGCACAGCTCAGGCCACCCGCCTCGCCGACGACGCCCTCAAGCGCAATCCAAAGGATGCCTCCGCCCTCTACGTTAAAACCCTTGTCTCCGGCATGCGCTCAGACTACGCCCTCATGATCGAGAAACGTGACCTCGCCGCCCTAAACTTCAGCAAAGAGGCCAGCGCCTACTCCAAACAGGTTCTCGCCATCAACCCCACCATGTACGACGCCTACCTCGCCACAGGTGTTGAGAACTACATGCTCAGCCTCAAATCCGCTCCGCTCCGCTGGATCCTTGGCATGACCGGCGCCGCCACCAACCGCACGGAGGGCATCCGCCTCCTCCGCCTCACCGCAGCCAAAGGCCACTATCTTGCCCCCTTCGCCCGTATGATGCTCGCCGTCGCTGCTCTACGCGACAATCGGCCTCAGGAAGCCAGGGACATCCTCACCGCCCTCTCAAAGGAGTACCCCCAGAACACCCTCTACGAGCGCCAGCTCGCCCGCATTCATTAACCGACCCCTCCGTCTTATACTCAGCCAGGTGTCTTTATTCACCCTGGGACCAACCACTGCGTGTACGCTGGATGCACTCTCATCGCCAGCAATCTCCCCGAGGTTCGTCACTTCAATCAACCTTCACGCTTGATCAATGGTTATTGTTCAGCAAAACGCAGGTACTTCCAGTAATCGAAAAGGTCCTTATACGCATGCGCATCGCATCTGTCGGCACAGCCTACCCGCCCCATCGCTATCCACAGTCAGTTATTACGGAAGCACTCAGAAACCGCTGGCAGGACAGGCTTGAAGAGCCCCGCATCCTTAATCGTCTCCACGCCAACTGCGGTGTCGAGTTCCGTAATCTCGTCTTCCCCCTTGATGTCTACGAGAATCTCTCAGGCTTCGGCCCCACCAACGATGCATGGATCAAGGCCGCCGTCGAACTCGGAGAGCAGGCCATCACCACCGCCCTCAACCGCGTAGGCCTCACCGCCGCCGACATCTCCGCCATCTTCTTCGCCTCCGTCACCGGCATCTCCAGCCCCACTATCGACGCCCGCCTCATCAATCTGATGCCCTTCCCTACCAGCGTCAAGCGCACCCCCATCTTCGGCCTCGGCTGCGTCGCCGGAGCCGCTGGCATCTCCCGCGCATCCGACTACGTCCGCGCCTTCCCCGACCAGTACGCTCTTCTTCTCTCCGTCGAGCTCTGCTCTCTCACCTGGCAGGATGACGACCAGTCCATCGCTAATCTGATCTCCTGCGGCCTCTTCGGAGACGGTGCCGCAGCCGTAGTCATCGCCGGAGCCGACACCCCACTCGCCCAGCAACCCACCAGCATCCAGAGACCCTGTCCTCGTGTCGTCGCTACCCGCTCCACCTTCTACCGCAATACCGAGCACATCATGGGCTGGTCCATCGGCGACTCCGGTTTCAAAATTGTCCTCTCCCCCGACGTCCCCAAGGTCGTCAACGAGCACCTTCGCAACAATGTCGAGACTTTTTTAGCCGACAACGGTCTAACCATGGATAGGATATGCAGCTATATCTTCCACAGCGGCGGCCCCAAGGTCCTTGAAGCCATGGAGACCAGCCTCAACCTCCCACCCAATGCCCTCGCTCCTTCTTGGAAGAGTCTTCGCGAGGTAGGTAACCTCTCCGCCGCCTCGGTCCTCGCCGTCATGGAGGACTACCTCCTCAACCATCCCGGAACACCGGGCTGCTACAGCATCCTAGCCGCCATGGGCCCGGCCTTCTGCTCCGAGCTCGTTCTTCTCCAGTGGTAGGCCTAATGCACGCAAGTAGGCTAAATGTACGTCGGTACGATCAGTCGTAGGGTGGATGTCTTCATCGTAGGCGCAGGCCCAGGTGGTTTGGCCTGCGCCATCGCCGCAGCCAGTCAGGGTCTCCAGGTCGAAGTCATCGATGCCGCCAAGCCCCCCATCGATAAGGCCTGCGGCGAAGGTTTGATGCCCGATACCCTGGCCGCACTGGCCCAACTAGGCATCGACCTCAATCACGCATCCATTCAAGAGGAGCTCCAATCCTCCAGCTTCCCCCTGCGCGGTATCCGGTTCATCGGTAGCCCGTCAGACACCCGCCGCGCAACCACCACCGAAGCCATATTCCCCGAAGGCCAGGGCCGTGGATTGCGTCGCACCGTCCTCCATCAACTCCTTCTCCAGCGCGCCCTCGCTCTAGGGGTCCGTCTCCATTGGCAGACCAGCGTCCAACGTATCGAAGGCGAACAGGTCCACACCAGCCGCAACACGGTCCACGCCCGCTGGATCGTCGGCGCCGACGGCCACCAATCCCGTATTCGCTTCCTGGCAAAGCTCCATAAGGCATCCTCAGGCTCCCAGCGAATCGGCCTCCGCCAGCACTTCGCCATCACTCCGTGGACAGACTTCGTCGAAGTTCACTGGGCTGATCACGCACAGGCCTACGTAACGCCCGTCTCGCCCAACGAGGTCTGCGTCGCCTTCATCGCCTCAAAGAAGTTCACCAACATTCAGGGTGCGCTCGCTCTCTTCCCTTCTCTTCAGAGACGTCTCATGTCAGCTCCCGCCACCGACAAGCCCAGGGGAGCCATTACCATGAGCCGTCGCTTCCACCATGTCACCTCCGGCAACATAGCCCTCATCGGCGACGCCTCCGGCTCCGTCGACGCAATCACCGGCGAAGGCCTGGCTCTCTGCTTCCGTCAAGCCATAGAACTCGCCCAGGCCTTCAAAGCGGAAGATCTCAGCCTCTACGAACAAGCTCATGCCAGACTGCACCGCCTGCCACGCTTCATGTCCCGCAGTCTTCTCATGATGGACCGTTCCCCTCGGGTTTTGAAGAAGACCCTCAATACCTTTCAACGAAAGCCCGACCTCTTCTCTCAGCTACTGAAGGTCCACATCGGCCACTCGCAATTTCACCTTCTAGGCTCCAGCGGCATCCTCGCCTCCCTGCTCTGCTTTATAACGAGCTGAACTGATATCTGACGCTTTGCCGTTAGTACATTAGCTGTCTCCTCACCATTGCCTCTCCCCCTTTTCCAACTCTCAAACCCTAAAAAAAGCCCTTGACAGGGAACTTGTCGAATCTGTATATAACCAAGAAGTTATGGAACTGATGAGTTATATGCAGACGGCCCCGAGTCACCTGGACGCAACATTCGCCGCACTCGCCGACCCCACCCGTCGCGCAATCCTCGCTCGACTCGCAACAGGCGAAGCGTCTGTGACGGAACTCGCTGAACCGTTCGCGATGACCCAGCCCGCGATCTCCAAACACCTCAAGGTGCTGGAGCGTGCTGGCCTCATCTCACGCGGCCACGACGCGCAGCGAAGGCCGCGTCGGCTCGAGGCCAAGCCGCTCGCCGAGGCTACCGAATGGCTCGAGGGCTACCGTCGACATTGGGAGGGCAATTTCCAGCGCCTCGACGCCCTGCTCGACGAGATGAAGATCACCATGAAAGAGCAAAGAAAACACCAAAAAATAGATAGAGGAGATCACATGAACAACATTGACGCTTTGAAGGAACAGACCGAGAAGGAACCGACCGACACTCCACGCAATTTGGACGAACCCCGGATCGTGCAGAGCACCGCCCAACAGACCGCCGTTATTCGGCTCACAATTCCACGGGAGGAGATTCGGGCTGTCATGGGCCCAGCCCATCAAGAGCTGACGGCCGTCCTCACAGCCCAGGGCATCATCCCCACGGGCCCACGATTCTCCCATCATCTGAAGATGAGTCCCGATATCTTTGACTTCGAGGTCGGCGTACCAGTCTTGACCCCGGTCTCAGCAACGGGTCGCGTACAACCTGGCCAGCTACCCGCCACAACCGTGGCCCGGACTGTCTATCACGGGCCCTACGAGGGTCTCGGCTCCGCCTGGGGAGAGTTCGATGCCTGGATCAAAGCAGGGGGGCACACACCCGCCCCGAACCTCTGGGAGTGCTACATCACCGGCCCGGAGTCAGGCCCAGACCCGGCTACCTGGTCCACGGAATTCAACCGACCCCTGACCCGCGCCAACGCACAATAACTTCGGTGGCTCGAAGTGATCGCAAGCGAAATGAGCACATCCTTGTGGGCACTCGCGACTTTCTCTCGCCTCATCGAACTCACCGTACTGGCAATACCCTGCTCCTGGGCCGGTGCCAGACTTCGCATCATGCAGTTGCGAGCACGCTACGTTGGCCGGGCGGAAGAAGCATAAATACCGAATGATAAACAAAGGAGAGTACCGATGACGAACACCGAAACACTGCAAATCACTACGCCCAGTGACACGGAGATCTTGATGACACGTGTCT
Organism: Edaphobacter sp.; assembly: GCA_025462645.1. Classification (GTDB taxonomy): domain Bacteria; phylum Acidobacteriota; class Terriglobia; order Terriglobales; family Acidobacteriaceae; genus Edaphobacter. The sequence continues at coordinate 47,297 of JAOAPB010000025.1, forward strand.
TTGACGCACCTCGCGCCCTCATCTTCGACGCCTGGACCAACCCCAGGCACCTGCCGCACTGGATGCTCGGCCCGGAGGGCTGGACCATGCCCGTCTGCGAGATCGATCTCCGACCGGGCGGGGCGTGGCGCTTCGTCTGGCGCCGTTCCGACGGCACTGAGATGGCAATGCGCGGCATCTATCGGGAGGTCGCGCCACCCGAACGGCTCGTCTCCACCGAATCGTGGGGAGGCGACTGGCCCGATACCCTCAACACCCTCATCCTCACCGAGAAAGATGGCAAGACGACGGCCGCGAACACGGCTCTCTACCCATCGAAGGAGGCTCGCGACGCGGCTCTCAAGACAGGCATGAAGGAGGGTGTAGTTGTGAGCTTCAATCGTCTCGCCGAATATCTGGCATCGATCGCCTGAGAGTGCCACTCAGAAAAAAGCACTCTCAACCAGCCGCAACGCACAAGTGCCCATCCTTCGCAGTCTCATCGCGAAAGATGGGCACCACTCTCTAGCAACTTTGTCGTTACGAATACTCTTGCCTGCCTCCTGAAACCCACCCAAACTCATCGCCGAGCACATCTAAGATATCTATCAAAGGAGAGTTCCCTCGATGATCGAGATTCTTGATGTGATCACGATTCTTGTTGCGGGCTTGATGGTCGGAATTGAACTCGCGATCGGCGCATTCATCCACCCTGCATTCGATAGGCTCCCCGACGATGCGCACGCCTCGAGCGCGATTGCTGTGGCTAGGATCTTGGGTCGAGTCATGCCGTTTTGGTATGCCCTCGTGCTCCTGCTCACTTTAATTGATGCATTCTCCCACTGGCAATCCTCAGGGCAAGTCCCTCGTCTCATAGCAGCCTCGGCGATCCTCTGGGCCGTATCAATCGCATACACGATCGGTACCCTCGTTCTCATCAACAATCGCATCGCATCCTGGGCTCTGCAAACCCGTCCTGCAAACTGGAAAACCTATCGGCAACGTTGGGATAGGCTTCATCGCTGGCGAGTCCTGTTGCTCGTCCTGTCTTACACCGCTCTGATAGTCGGCATTCAGCACCCCGGCTTCTAATCAGGGCACATACGGAACGTCTACTGCTCTATTCCACAGTTATGCCAGCCCGGAGGGGCCGATCCAGCCGCGAAATCGTCCAAACCATGGAAAGCTACCTTTACACTGTCTGAGACATCCCTGTAACTTGGGTTAAACAGAAAAGAAGGCACCACCATGGAAGACATCGCCACCCGCTGCATCGAGATCATCGCAAAATCCAAGAGCATCCCTGCGGACTCCATCGCTCTCGACAGCACCTTCGAGCAACTCAGCATCGACTCGCTCGACAAGATCAACATCTCCTTCGAGGTCGAAGAGGCCTTCGCCATCGAGATCCCCGACGATGCCCTCGGAACCATCAGGACCGTAGGCGACATGGTCAACGGTGTAGTGAAACTGCGCCAGGCCAAAGTCGCCACATCTTAGCCCAAACCTCGCACCGGAGATGAAGTGAATCGTGTTGTCGTAACTGGCTTAGGTTGTGTAACTCCCATCGGCAACAACGTCGAGACCTTCCGCGGCTCCCTCTTCTCCGGCACCACCGGCATCGCCCCCTTCCCGCCATACCCCGAAGCGCCCGGCCCCACCCAGGGCCTCCGCTTCACCCGGACCGGCCACATCAAAGACTTCGACCCCGCCCAGCACCTTCCCTCTGGCACCATCACCGCCACAGATCGCACTACGCAGCTCGCCATCGTAGCCGCCCGTCAGGCCGCCGCCGAGGCCCAGCTCCTCCAGCATCACGCGCCGGACAACATCGCCATCATCCTCGGCTGCGCCTGCTCCGGACGCCAGTCCGAAGAGACCGAGACCATCAAGCTCTACGGCCGCGATGCTCGTGTCCATCCCCTCACCGTCACCCGCACCATGGCGAGCGCCGGAGCCAGCCACGTCTCCATCGATCTCGGCATCACCGGCCCCGTCCTCAACATCTCCACCGCCTGCGCCTCTGGAACCCACGCCATCGGCATGGCCTTCCACATGGTCCGGTCGGGAATGGTCAGCGCGGCCATCACCGGAGGCCACGAAGCCCCCCTCACCTTCGGCTTCCTCCGCGCCTGGGACTCGATGCGCGTCGTCTCCCCCACCCAGTGCCGCCCCTTCTCCGCCGACCGCGACGGTATGAGCCTGGGCGAGGGCAGCGCGATGCTCGTCATCGAAACCCTGGAATCCGCCCAGGCTCGCAACGCCCCCATCTACGCCGAGATCGTCGGCTTCGGCATGTCAGCCGACGCCCACCACATCACCCAGCCCGCCCCCGAGGGCGCGGCCACTGCCATGCGCAAAGCCCTGGCCGACGCGAATGCATCACCGGAAGAAGTCACCTACATCAACGCCCACGGCACCGGAACCCAGGCCAACGACTCCACCGAGGCCGCGGCGATCCACCAGATCTTCGGCTCCCGCGCACCCCAGATCCCCATCAGCTCCACCAAGGGTCTCCACGCCCACTCGATAGGAGCCACCGGAGCCATCGAAGCCTTGGCCACCATCCTCTCCCTCAAGGAGAATCTCCTACCCTCCAACGCCGGTGTAACTGAGGCAGACCCCACCCTGAACCTCGACATAATCCTGAGCACCACCCGCCAGGCCCCTCAGCAGATCGCCCTATCCAACTCTCTGGCCTTTGGAGGCCTCAACGCCGTCCTCGCCCTCCGCCGCCACTCCTGAGAGCTTCGAATTCATTCGCTCCATCCGCCCCATCGACTCCCCGCTTAACCGCCTTCAACAGATCCCCCGCTCCCGTATCCCCGCTCAGCTCCCAGATCATTACCCCACCCAACGCCTGGTCCCGCGCAAATCTCGCCTTCCTCTCCACCGATATCGGGTCCTCATACGTCCAGAATGTCTTCCCATCGAACAGCCATGGTGCACCCGAGTTTTCATCGCGATATCTCTCAAAATCCCCACCCAACGCCTCGATATACCAGTACGGCCTGTCTCCCCGAATTCCCTTACCCTCCTGATATAGTCCGTGGTTATCCTCCCCCACTCCGCTCCATCCATACCCATAGAACGGCATTCCCATCAGCAGCTTGTTCGTAGGCACCCCCGCACTCCGATACGCGCCGATGCTCCTCTCCACCGTCCCTCCCCTCGTCGTATCACCCGACAGCGGGGCCAGCAGCCCCGTCGTCTTGCTCCACGGCCCGATGTAGTCGTAGTTCATCACTCCGATCTCGTCCACCAGCTTCGCCACCTCACCCATATCGGTTCCGCCATACATCCTCGGACTCGGCCCAACTGCGATCGTCAGCCGTAGCCCTGGCCTCACCGCATCCATCTGCCGACGCATCTCCTTCAGCAACGCAATAAAGTTCTCCGCATCCCCGGCCTGCGGATACTCCCAATCCAGGTCGATTCCGTCAAACAGCTTCGGCCTTCTCACTCCTCCGCCGAAGTTCCCTCGCAGAAACAGATCCACGCATGACGCCACAAATCTCTCCCGATTCTCAGGCTGCGCATCCTCCGCAAAGTCCGAGGCCTTCCCCTCCAGCGAAATCAACACCTTCAACCTCGGAGAACGGCTCTTCAACTCCTCCAGTTGATGGAAATACCCTCTGAACTTCGACCCCTGAGCGTCCGCCTTGCCGTCAACGGTCTCGTCCGCCTTGAATGCCACATTCAGGTCCGCATTGGCATCCGCAATGGAGCAATGCCCGCCCGCCACCGAACCCTGGGCATAGTTCAACTGGTCCAGCACCTTCGTGCTTCCTCTCGTCACCAAAGCTTTCATTAGGAAACGATGATCGTCATAGAGTCCCCACTGCGGAAAATATCCCACCACCCTGGGCCGTGCGATCTCTTCAACCCGTTGAGTCTCGTGCGTTGCCCCTGGTAAGCGCACACCGGCAACAAACCAGATCAATGCAATCCAAACCGAAGATCGCAGCCTCATGTCCCATTTGACCACGCATCCCATGAGTTCAAGATGCCCATCAACCCTGGCGGGATTCTCACACTAACATGATTTATCTCCCAGCCACTCCCGCCGGAGCTCTTCAACCTACGGTAATCGCACAGTCCTCATCCTGAGGCTCTCGCCTTCATCAACCGAACCCTGCCAAGCGATACCATAACTCCAGTATGATCTCCATCCTCATCCTTACCAGGAACGAAGCCCGCGATCTCCCCGCCGCCCTTGACTCCGTCTCCTGGTCCGATGACATCCACGTCTTCGACTCCTTCTCGACCGACGACACCCTCGCCATCGCCAAAGCTGCCGGAGCCCACATCCACCAGCGCACCTTCGACGACTACGCCACCCACCGCAACGCTGCCCTCACCAGCATTGCCTTCAAACATCCCTGGGTATTCCTTCTCGACGCCGACGAGCGCCCCACCCCCGAGCTATCCCGCGAGATGCAGCAGCTAACCCTCGCCGCCCCAGATGAAATCAGCGGCTTCCGCGTACGACGTCGCGACTTCCTCTTCGACACCTGGCTCAAACACGCCCAGATCTCCCCCTTTTACATCCGCCTCGTCCGCCCCGAGCGCAGCCGCTACACCCGCGCCATCAATGAGGTCATCGAAGTAAAAGGCATCATCGCCGACCTCAGCTACCCCCTCGACCACTACCCCTTCTCCAAGGGCATCGCTCACTGGGTCACGAAACACAACGCCTACAGCTCCATGGAGGCCGAACTCATCTACAAACAGCAGGGCCTGAGAGATCCATCGCTCAAGACCGCCCTTCGCGACCCCGACTTCCACACCCGCCGCCTCCACCAGAAGGCGATCTTCTACCGCCTTCCGGGCCGCCCTCTCATCAAATGGCTCTACATGATGTTCGTCCGCCGAGCAGTTCTCGACGGCCCTGCCGGTCTCACCTACGCCACCCTGCAATCCTTCTACGAATACCTCATCGTCCTCAAAACGAAGGAGCTGCAACGCGACGGGTCCTGATTTAATCGGGCCACTTCCACCCAGTAATCTCCTCCCGGTCGATCCCGTTCTCGTGCGCATAGTTCACGCTCTCGATGATCTGATCCTTCAACCACTCCTTCGTATGCGCCGCCGTAGCCTGCAAACGCGGCACCCGATCGATCACATCGATCGCCAGATTGAACCGATCCACCTGATTCAAAATCGCCAGCTCCAGCGGAGTATTGATATTCCCCCGCTCCTTGTATCCCCGCACATGGATGTTGTCATGGTTCTTCCGCTTGTAGGTGAACTTGTGAATCAGCGAAGCGTACGCGTGGAAGTTGAAGATCACCGGCTTGTCCTTCGTAAATAAGCTGTCGAACTCCTTCTCAGACAGTCCATGCGGATGCTCCGTCTCCGGCATCAACCGGAACAGATCCACCACATTCACAAACCGAATCTTCAGGCCCGTGCACCTCTCCCGCAGAATCGCTACAGCCGCCAGAGCCTCAGCCGTCGGAATATCGCCGGCGCAGGCTATCACCACATCCGGCTCCTCGCCCGCGTCCGTGCTCGCCCAATCCCAGATTCCTATCCCCTTCGTGCAATGCTTTACCGCCGAGTCCATATCCAGATACTGCAGATGCAGCGCCTTATCCGCGACGATCACATTCACATAGTTTGTGCTCCGCAGGCAGTGGTCTCCCACACTCAACAGGCAATTTGCATCCGGAGGCAGATAGATCCGCGTCACATGTGGGCTCTTGTTCGCCACCACATCCAGAAACCCCGGATCCTGATGCGTAAATCCGTTATGGTCCTGCCGCCAAACCAGCGACGTAATCAGCAGGTTGATCGAAGAGATAGGAGCCCTCCACCGCAGCTCCAGCTTGCTCTTCTCCAGCCACTTCGCATGCTGGTTGAACATCGAGTCGATGATGTGAACGAACGCCTCATAGCTCGAAAGAAATCCATGCCGCCCCGTCAGCACATACCCTTCGAACCATCCCTCCAGCGTGTGCTCGCTCAGCATCTCCATCACCCGGCCATCGACAGCAATCTCGGTGCCGTCCGCATCCTCCGGCAGAATCTTCGACATCCACGTCTTCTTGCTGGCCTTGTAGATCTCCTGCAGTTTGTTCGAAGCCGTCTCATCCGGCCCGAACACGCGGAAGTTCGTCATATTGTTCCGCATCACATCGCGCAAAAAGTGCGCCAGTGTATCGGTCGACGACACCTCGACCTGCCCCGGCTTATCGATCTTCACCGCATAGTCGCGAAAATCCGGCATATCCAGAGGCTTCCGCAGCACACCGCCATTCGCATGCGGATTCGCCGTAATCCGCCTCGTCCCCACCGGAGCCAGCTCCTTCAACTCCGCGATCAGTCTGCCGCTCTCATCAAACAGCTCCTCCGGCTTGTAGCTCCGCAGCCAACTCTCAAGCTCCTTCAGATGTGGAGGGTTCGTCTTCGGATCGAGAATCGGAATCTGGTGCGCCCTCCAGAATCCTTCGACCTTATGACCATCCACCTCCTTCGGCCCTGTCCAGCCCTTGGGCGACCGCAGAATAATCATCGGCCACCGCGGCCGCTCCGCTACAGCACCCGCATCCACATTCCGAGCCCTCTTCTGTATCTCGCGTATCTCCAGCACGCATCGCTCCGTCACCTCCGCCATCAGCTGATGCATCGTCGCCGGATCGTCTCCCTCGACCACATGCGGCTCCCACCCATAGCCCTTGAACATCCACTCCAGCTCCTCCGCAGGAATGCGCGCCAGCACAGTCGGATTCGCAATCTTGTATCCGTTCAGGTGCAGCACAGGCAGCACCGCCCCATCGCGCACCGGATTCAAAAACTTGTTCGAGTGCCAGCTCGTAGCCAGCGGCCCCGTCTCCGCCTCACCATCTCCCACCACAACCGTCACGATCAGATCCGGATTGTCGAAGGCCGCGCCGAACCCATGTGACAGGCTGTACCCTAGCTCTCCTCCCTCATGGATCGACCCCGGAGTCTCCGGCGTGCAATGGCTCCCAATCCCACCCGGAAACGAGAACTGCTTGAAGAACTTCTGCATCCCCTCTTCGTCTTCGCTCTTATCCGGATACACCTCCGAATAAACGCCCTCGAGATAGCAGTTCGACAGCGTAGCCGGAGCCCCGTGCCCTGGCCCCGAAAGATAGATCATGTTCAGGTCGTACTTCTTGATCAACCGGTTCAGATGCACCCATGTAAAGCTCTGCCCCGGGTCCGACCCCCAGTGGCCCAGCAGTCGATTCTTGATATGCTCCGGCTTCAGCGGCTCCCGCAGCAGAGGATTCTTCTGCAGATAAAGCATCCCACCGCTCAGGTAGTTACAGGCTCTCCAGTAAGCATCCATCTTGCGAAGCTCATCGGCGCTCAAAGGCTTGCCATCCGATTCATGGGCTTTGTGAGTCGGCGATACCCGTACAGAGGCTTTACTCATAGCAATCTCCTCGATTCGACTTGACTGCTCAACCAGCTACTGACCCGCCTGAACCATACGGTCCACATGCACCGCAATCATCAGATCTTCTTTTGTAGGAACGACGAAAATCATCGTCTTTGATTCAGATGCGCTAATCTCTCGCACGCCGTGCTCCTTCGCCGCATTTAACGTCGCATTCACCAGAATCCCCAGCTCCTCCAGCCCTCCCAGGATCTCCGTCCGCGACCGCACATCGTGCTCCCCAATCCCACCGGCAAACACGATGGCATCCAACCCACCCATCAGCGCAAGGAAGCCTCCCACCACCTTCCTCACACTTCGAGTAAATATCTCCAGCGCCAGCTTCGCCCGCGCATCCCCCTTCTCCGCCGCCTCCCGCACGCCGCGCATATCATTCGGCAATCCGGACAAAGCCACCATCCCCGCGTCATGGTTCAGCATCTTCTCCACCGCCCCGAACGCCGCCTTCCGGTCCCCCTCCATCTGTCGCAGCAGATACAGCACCAGCCCAGGATCGAGATCCCCCGGCCTCGTCCCCATCACCACCCCGCCCGTAGGCGTCAGCCCCATCGTCGTATCCACCGAGCGCCCCTCCACCAGCGCCGTCACACTGCACCCGCTCCCAAGATGAGCAATCACCATCCGCTTCGGCAGTGAAATCCCTGTCGCCTGCAACTGCCGCACAATCGACTCGCAGCTCAACCCATGAAACCCATACCGTCTCACTCCGCGCTCCCGATACTCCATCGGAATCGCATACGCCGTAGCCGCCTCCGGCATCGTCTCGTGAAACACCGTGTCGAAGCACGCATAGTGCGGCACCTCCGGCATCTTCTCCATCATCTCCCGGATCATCTCAATCGCCGAAGGATCATGCAGCGGCGCAAACACCACCGCCTCCTCCAGATCGCGCATCACCTCATCTGTAATCCGCACATGCCGATCCAGCCTCGCCCCCGGATGCACCACTCGATACCCCACTGCATCCACACCCGGCATCCCACTGCCAGTCACCGCCCCGACCACAACCCCAATCGCCTCTAAAAAACTTCCAGCCTCTACAGCAGAGCGACCGTCACTTACAGCAGAGCGACCGCCACTCAAATCCCTCCCGGCGGCATCCCGAAACTCAAACTCCGGCCTCCCTCCTCCGATCCCCCGCACCTCACCCTCAAACAATGAGGCAGGCTCACCCTCCCCTGCCTCAAACACCGAAAACTTGATCGACGAAGACCCGCTATTGATCACCAGAATGTGCATCGGGAAATCCTCTCGTCAGCAAGCTACCACTCAAAACCTGCAGTTACGATGAAACCCCATCCCCCACCAGCGCACCCTTCCCCGCATGCAGCAGGTCGATCACAACGTGATAGAGCCGATTCCGGATATTCAGTCGCTCTCCGGCCCGCGTCACATACCGCACGACGATATCGACCCCCGTTCCTGCCGGACGCATATCCACGGAAGGCGCCGCGCTGAAGTGGCTCATCCCATACTTTGTCGCCCTCTGCCACTCCTCCTCCGCCTGCATCGTATCCGCCTCCGTCTCCATTACCACGGCCGCATGGATCGCCTCAATCGTCTTGTAGCTGTCTTCACCCTGCGGAATACTCACCTGGATCTCGTCCCACATCCACTGCCCGATCGTCGAGAAGTTGAAGTACTGCCCCGAGATCGCGAACTTATTGATGAACCTCACCCGCCGGCCCGTCGGATGTCCCTTATCGGTCCAATTCCCAGTCTCCAGCAGCGTCGTCCGGAAGAGCCCAATCTCCGCCACCTCTCCCCCTACGCCATTAATCTCCACCCAGTCTCCTACCCGTATCCCGGTCTTCCCCATCAGCACAAACCATCCGCAGAACGCCAGGATGTAGTCCTGAAACACCACCGTCAACCCCGCCGTCGCCAATCCAAGAATCGTCGGCATCTGGCTCGGAGTTCCAAACACCACCAGCAGAACCAGCAGCAGCGTCACCCCCTGAACCGCCAGGCTCGTGATCGTTCTCATCGTATGCAGATTCCGCCGGTCTATCGACAACCGATCCAGCATCACCTGTAACCCCCTTCCGATAAGCGCACCGCAGAGCCCGATAAACGCGATCAGAGCAATCGACTGGAGCAGCAGGTGAACCACAATTCCGTGCTGCAAGTTCACCTGATCTATCCACTTTCCATACACCGCCGAGAGCTGCTTCTGCGTATTGATCCGGTCATCCAGAATTCCGTGAATCTGCGCCAGCGAATGCATCTGCGCCAGCCTTGCCACCCTTCCCCTCGTTCCGTCTGTCGCCTGTGCGGCCGCATCCGCCTGACCCGCGGTCGCCAGCTTCTTCTCCGTCTCTACATGCTGAGCCGTCAGCGCCGTCACATCGGCATCCGCCTGACTCTTCGCCTGCTCAATCAGATCCAATCGCGTCCGCTGATCGAACCACGCCCCCACCCTCCCATACAGCGTCCCATATCGCTTCGCCGACACAACCGCCGTCTGCCCGCCGTCTCCCATCTGGGTGTCGAACTTCTTCATCGCGGCCTCGCGCGCCGTCAGCTCCTGCTGAATCTCGCTCCGCTTATCCCCGCTCAACCGCGCCAGATCGTCCCCCGTGTCCCCCAGTTGATCGCTATCCAACTGCAACTGCGCCTTGGCCACATCCAGATCGTCCGTATTCGCCGCAGGACCCGCCGCCTTCGCCGCCGCCGTCAGGCTATCCACCTTGGCCTGATCCTCCTTCACCAGCTCCTGCAGCGCAGCCATCTTTTGTTGCAACGCCAGCGACTCTCCCGTCAGCACCCGCGTCACCATCGACGCCTGCCGCAACGCCATCGCAAACGCCTGATCCACCTCATGATCGGCCAGTCGCTGCGCATCTCGCGCAAACCTCTTCTCCTCGGTCGAGACCGCGAGCGGAGCCAACGCCTCGATCGTCTGCCACGGCCGCTGGTCCACCAGCTCTCCCGGCGAAGCTCCTACCCTGCCCTTCCCCCGCAAGAACGGCAGGTTCGCCATCGAGCCCCGAGTCACGTAGCTACCTATCAGACACAACACCAGCACCACCGCCGGTACCACGATCAACAATCTCCGCAAATCCTTCATCTCCCCACCCTAAACCCTCTACGCCCTCTCCCAAAGCCCTCCGCCGCCCGAAAAAAACCATTCGAAGTTTTGATCAATCAAAAGAGCTTTACCCACAAATACTTAGCGTTTTATGAAAACTTATCTTCCTGGGTTCACTCTTCCCTCGCCCGTTTACCTCCCCTCTCCCAATCCTCTTCAAAGACTCCCGCCAGTCAACCACCGAATCATCCTCTTCGCATCCCCCAAAAGTCACACCCGCACCGCCGCACAAAAATCCCCCAACCCATCTAAACTCAGTGCATGTGTGGAATCGTTGGATACATCGGACCCCAGCCCGTCGTCCCCGTCATCATTGAAGGCCTGCGCCGCCTCGAGTACCGCGGCTACGACTCCGCCGGCATCGCCGTAGCAGGCAACTCCAGCGGCCTCGAGCTTCGCCGAGCCCCCGGCAAGCTCCGCAACCTCGAGACCGTCATCGCCGACAACCCCATCCACGGCACCTTCGGCATCGGCCACACCCGCTGGGCCACCCACGGCCGCCCCAGCGAGGAGAACGCCCACCCCCACCGCGACGGCTCCGGCACCCTCGTCGTCGTCCACAACGGCATCGTCGAGAACTACATCGCTCTCAAGCGCGAGCTCATCGCCGCCGGCCACAAGTTCGCCTCCGAGACCGACACCGAGATCATCGCCCACCTCATCGAGCAGGAAATAGCAAACGCACAAAAATCCGTCATTTCGACCGGAGGCGCAGCCGCAGCGGAGAAACCCGCTTCTCTACCCATACCGTTAGAGGAAGCCGTCCGCCGCGCCGTCCACCGCCTTACCGGAGCCTTCGCCATCGGCGTCCTCTCCGCCAACGAGCCCGACAAGCTCGTCGCCGCCCGCATGGGCCCGCCCGCCGTCATCGGCATCGGCGAAGGCGAGTTCTTCCTCGCCTCCGACGTTCCCGGCATCCTCCACCACACCCGCAACATCCACTTCCTCGCCGACGGCGAACTAGCCGTCCTCACCCGCGAAGGCGTCACCCTCTCCGACTTCGACGGCAAGCCCCTGCCCCTGAAGATCCAGCGCATCACCTGGGACCCCATCATGGCCGAGAAGGCCGGCTACAAGCACTTCATGCTCAAGGAGATCAACGAGCAGCCTCGCGCCATCCGCGACACTACCCTCGGCCGCGTCTCCCTCGAAACCGGCCACGTCTTCCTCGACAATCTCGACATCACCGACGCCGAGCTCCGCTCTGCCACCCAGATCACCATCGCCGCCTGCGGAACCTCCTGGCACGCTGGCCTCGCCGGCAAGTTCATGATCGAGCGCCTCGCCCGCCTCCCCGTCGACGTCGACTACGCCAGCGAGTACCGCTACCGCGACCCCATCTCCGACCCCCACGCCATCGGCCTCCTCATCACCCAGTCCGGCGAAACCGCCGACACCATCGCCGCCCAGTCCGAGCTCATCGCCAAGGGCTCCAAGACCATCGCCATCTGCAACGTCGTCGGAGCCGCCGTCACCCGCCGCGCCCAGGGCACCATCACCACCAACGCCGGCCCCGAGATCGGCGTCGCCTCCACCAAGGCCTTCACCGCCCAGCTCACCGCCCTCTTCGTCCTCGCGCTCCACCTCGCCCAGGTCCGAGGAACCATCACCGACGCCGAATCCCTCCGCCTAGTCGACGAGCTAAGCAAAGTACCCGCAAAAATCGAAGATATTTTGCGGTCAGTGGACGCCCAGTGCTTCGAGCTCGCCAAGGTCTTCCACACCGTCAACGACTTCCTCTTCCTCGGCCGCGGCATCCACTACCCCATCGCCCTCGAAGGCGCCCTCAAGCTCAAGGAGATCTCCTACATCCACGCCGAAGGCTACCCTGCCGGCGAGATGAAGCACGGCCCCAACGCCCTCATCGACGAGTCCCTCCCCGTCGTCTGCATCGCCACCAAGGACCCCAACGACCCCAGCAGCGTCCTCAAGTACGAGAAGACCCTAAGCAATATTCAGGAAGTCACCGCCCGCAGCGGCCGCGTCATCGCCATCGCCATCGAAGGCGACGAAGAGATCAAGCACCTCGTCGAACACACCATCCAAATCCCCCAGGCCCCCGAACTCCTCCTACCCATCCTCGAAGTAGTCCCCCTCCAACTCCTCGCCTACCACATCGCCGTCCGCCGAGGCTGCGACGTAGACCAACCCAGAAACCTAGCAAAGAGCGTTACGGTGGAGTAGCGACTGAACAAGAGGCGGCGGGTCTAACAACTTCAACGAGGATGAAGAGAGCATCTTCTGGAGGTCATATTGGAAGCGAATCAGAATGACACAACGCAATCTGAAGCAGAAGAATTGGAGAGCCGCATCCGGTTGCAAGTTGCGAACTGGCAGAGTGTTTCACGAGGAAGCAGAGACACGCGCATCGATTTTCAATACAAATTGGCTGTCCTGTGCGCTGGTTCTATAACCATAGTTGCGTCTGGTACTGTGGCCATCTTGAGTCTGCGCACTTCTCACCCGCAAATCGCACCTCACTCTTTCCCTTGTATTGCAGCCGCATCTTTGTTCTTACTCTTCGCACTGTCCTGCAGCATTATTCACAACTATATGGAGACAGTGATCCAAGAAAAGGAAAGCAAGTCAAACATGCTGGCCTCTCTAGTTTCAATGTATGAATTGGCTAAGGGCCAGCGTCACGTAGCAGAGGCAAAAAAAGCGCTGAGTATTATCGGCAATCAACTGGAGGAAAACGCCAACCGATCCGCAAAAAGCAGCCTCACTGGAAGGCGGGTGCAGCAGTACGTGAGTTCAGCCGCAGTTATTTTTCTCCTCATAGGTTATGTGGCTGTCGTGTGCCTGATATGGATCGAAGCGAGCACTCTCTCCCAGTGAATCCACTCCTCGTCGGAGGCGACTCAGGCTCTAATCGCCGGGTGCCCCACCCTACCACTCTCAACCAACCACAAAAGCTCGGGTGCCCCATCCTTCGCGCTTTTGCGAAGGGTGGGATGTAAACTGCTCGTACCGCCATGCCTTTTCCTGAGCTGCTGGATCGATTCTTCCACCTTTTCAATATCAAGAACTCCGACGAACCTGCGGTTTCTATTGCCCAGGATCGCCCACTGACGTCAGAAGAGCAAACATTGATAGCGTGGCTTCTTATTCATGCTGAGCCAGATGCCTCAGAATTTCTCCCGCAATTGGAAGCGGCACACGTTTACTGGAAATGTGGCTGCGGATGTCCCACGATCAACATCGAGATTCCTCAGTCGATTCCTTCTGCACACGCCCGAACAAATCTGCTATCCGACCTCGTCGGAGAAGTAGATGGAAAACTTGTGGGAGTTATGCTTACCCAAGCTGGCGGTCGGCTGTCTGGATTAGAGATTTACGCTTTCGGCGATGCCCCAGAACCGTTTGGCCTGCCCGACCCATCTACGCTCTATCGATTTGAAGATCAGGCCAAACGTCTCAATCAGCAGTCATAGGTCTCTGATATAAACTCGACCATCCTTCAGCTGCTACAAGCGCCAACCCTTCCTCCACACCGCAGCAGCAAAAGACACAGTCCAACAAATCCTCGAACAAACCCGCAAACAACAAGGCCTCCGCATAGCCGGGTGCCCCACCCTTCCACTCTCAACCAACCACAAAAGCTCGGGTGCCCCATCCTTCGCAGCATCTTGCGAAGGGTGGGATGTACACAGCTCGAGTCGCGACGCCATGCAAGCAGCTTCACCGCATGAGTGGGCATTCATACGAAAGCACGAACCGCTTTCCTCCCTGCAGAATAAATATCCATCAATTCCCAAACACAACGCAGCCCACCCCACAACCTTGCCAGGAACTTGACCGTCGAACAGGCATACCCACGCAAGAAATGGCTCATCAAGGAGGAGCACCCATGCACAGTAGTTCCGATCAAGGCGCACAGCACACTCTCTCCCTTTCGCCCGACGATTTAACACGCAGCTTGATCCTCGCTAACGCCGACGACCAGAATCGACCTCACATCGGATTAGTGGGAGATACCTACACCATCCTCTTGTTGGGAAAAGACACAGCAGATCGCTTCTGCCTGATCGACATGCATATCCCTCCAGGCGGCGGCCCACCTCCTCATCGCCACGACTTCGAAGAGACCTTCATCCTCCTCGAAGGTGAGATGGAAGCTACCTTTCGTGGAGTGAAGTCCACCGTAAAGGCCGGCAAAACCATCCATATCCCCGCCAATGCGCCCCATCAGTTTCACAACGCGAGCGACCAGCCCGTGCGCCTCCTCTGCATCTGCTCTCCCGCTGGTCAGGAGAACTTCTTCGCTGAGGTTGGCGTTCCCGTCGCAACCCGCACAACCCCGCCCCCCAGACTAGACCCCACAGCCCAGGCCGCATTCAAGGCGAAAGCAGAAGCACTAGCACCAAAGTATCGAACCGAAATGCTGCAACACGCCTGATTCGGCTGTGGGCGGGTGTCCCATACATAATCACGCATACCTCGGGTGCCGGGTGCCCCACCCTACCACTCTCAACCAACCACAAAAGTTCGGGTGCCCCATCCTTCGCAGCACTTCGCGAAGGGTGGGATGTAAACTGCTCGTACCGCCATGCCAACCGGCCTGAAACGCTTCCAGCAAACCAGGCAATTCCACTTCATCACCTTCAGCTGCTACAAGCGCCAATCCTTCCTCCACACCGCCTCAGCAAAAGACACAGTCCAACAAATCCTCGAACAAACCCGCAAACAACAAGACCTCCGCATAGCCGCCTACGTCCTCATGCCCGAGCACGTCCATCTCCTCACCAACGAACCCGCAAAGAGCACCCTCGACACCTTCCTC
>JAOAPB010000030.1 GCA_025462645.1 Edaphobacter sp.
GTCTGGTCTGGTTGCCATGATCCGGTTGGATGCCGATTCGATCATGGAGGGCAGCATCATCCCACTTCTCGGGATAGATGAGCGTCGAGGTGGGAATGCGGAAGCGCTCCAGAAAGGTATTCGGTATCCACCTAATAGAGCGGTCGCCATCGCAATGGAGATGACGAACCCTGTTGAAGCTTTGTTGAACCTCGTTTACCTGATTAAGCACGCAAGACATGAGTCTTCCAAAGTTGAATACTTCGCAAACATGGCTGACGGCCAACTCCGGTGTTTGACAGAGATCGTCCGGCGCGAATTGCGGTCTACCTCATTGAACCGCGCAAATTAATCGCACCATCTCCCGCCAAATCCGGCCCTTCACCTGTCCAAGTTCATAGCGGTTTGGGAACTCCACGGTCTTACCACGGCGCAGCCCGTTCGTGATGTCCTCGGTGAACCAGCCTCCTACTATGGCAGAACGCATCCTTTTTCCGAGCTCCCGTTTCACCACCAAAGACCTCCGTTGACACATACGAGCAGCTTAGTCCTGCTCTGCTGCATCTGGTGGGTCACGCGCTCACAGTCAAGCGTTACCCGGGCGACATCAACGGCGATGCATTCTGGGTGCAGACGTTCGCAGTGCCGCGAAAGCACGAAGCTGGTGTCATTCGATACATCACCATCCCAGATGCAAGGACATTACGATGGGCTGCTTCCATCGGTTGTATCGAGATTCATGCTTTCCTGCACAAGTACCCTTACATTACCTGTCCCACTGTGGTTGCATTCGATCTTGACCCCGGACCAGGCGCTAATATTCTGGACTGCTGTAACGTTGCTCTCTTGCTGAAAGACTGGTTGCAAGCGCGAGGCCTTGAAAGCTTCGCGAAGGTATCAGGTTCGAAGGGACTCCAGGTGTATGTGCCTCTAAACACACCGACCTCCTATGCCGTTACGCAGCCATTTTCCCGTTGCGCTGCCGAGGAGCTTGAGCAACAGCGGCCAAATCAGATCATTCCCGAATGGCTCGCGCAGAGCGGAAAGGTAAGGTGTCTTGATTGACTGGAGTCAGAACGCTGAACATAAGACAACTGTCTCGGTGTACTCCCTTAGAGCTAAAGGCGAGCGGCCCTTTGTCTCTATGCCAGTGTCGTGGAGCGAGGTCGAGTCTGCCCTGCCTGAGGCCGACGCGCATAGCCTCACTTTCAGTCCGGATCGAGCTGTGGAGCCGTTTTCCACAGGACAACCGCCTGCGTATTTTGGTTGTCCAATATCTTCATGATGCTTGTTGCAGTTTCAGAGACAAATGCGTGCAGGAATTATTCTGCTTCAGCTTCCTCGCAACTAACATACACATTGCGGTGGCCAGTTTCTCGTGACTAGCAGTCTGTTCCTCCGATGGCATTGAAAAAGTTAAACAAATGCCGAACAGTAAGATAGGCGATCGATCTCACCTAATCGGGTCGCAGCTTTTGCGCACGCTGTACCGCGATACAGCGGCGTTTATCCCAATTGTGTTGCTGTTATGGGTCTAAAGTTGTGACAGATCTAGCCCGTTGTCCGCACCCGTGGAGAGCGTGATTGAGCGAGGCGCAGGTGCAAACCCTCTCGATCTACGGAAGATTCGAGCGAACAGTCGCCTGTGTGTTCGTGCTGGTAATCGTTCTCATCGTGGTGGTGGCCACATGGCAACACCTTCCGCACACCCTCAGCGTCGGGAGAGGTCTCGCAATCATTCCTGCCCATCCTCAGGTCTTTCACAGACTCTTGGGCATGGTGCTGAACTTTGGCCTGTCGCAGCGGCTTGCTGCCATCGTTGAGTCCTGCGACGATGCAATCATTGGCAACACGATAGAAGGCATGGTCACCGTTTGGAACAGCGGAGCCGAACGTGTTTTTGGATATACCGCACAGGAGATGATTGGGCAGCCAATTTCGCGACTCGCTTGCACCGGCCGAGAGGACGACATGGTGAGGGTTCTGGCTCAGATTCGCGGAGGGGAGCGGGTCGATCACTATGAAACGATGCGGCGCTGCAAAGATGGAAGAGAGATTCCTGTTTCCTTGACCGTCTCTCGTATAGGAGACCCCTCGGGCGAAATTGCTGGCGCATCCGGGATTGCGCGAGATATCTCTGGACGCACGAAAGTGGAAAAGGAAATGCGAATTGCTGAAAAGCTAGGTGCCATGCGCCGTCTGGCATCCAGTATCGCTCATGACATTAATAATCCATTGGCGGCCGTCACCAATCTTCATTTCCTGTTGGAAGGTGAAAACCTCTCTGAGGCCGGAAAGCGTTATCTGGCAATGGCAGAACGCGAACTGTTGCGGGTCACTCACATCACCGCTCAGGCCCTTGGCTTCTATCGCACCAGCGGCAAGCCTGTCTGGCTTTCCATGGCAACCATCCTGGATGAGGCGGTTGCAATACACCAGAGCCGATTCGACGCGCTCGGAATTCAACTGAGGCGAGAGTACGCCGCGCCTCCCCAGATCTGCTGCCATGCCGGTGAGCTGCGGCAGGTGATGGTCAACATTGTCGGCAATGCACTCGATGCAATGCCGTTCGGCGGCAGGTTACGTTTGAAGATCCGCGGGAGCACCGATTGGGGGACGGATGGGCGTGGCATACGCGTCGTCGTGGCAGATACAGGTCACGGGATGAGTGCGGCGACACGCCGTTCCCTCTTTGAACCCTTCTACACGACGAAGGAAGCGATCGGAACAGGGTTGGGGCTTTGGCTTTGCGCCGACATCGTAGGGAAGTATGAGGGCCGTATTTCGATGCGAAGCAACGATACACCCGAACATAGTGGTTCCGTATTCATGGTTTTTCTGCCGGTGTGAAATCTCTCTTCTGAGGCAGGTGTCTTTGACCAATCGTGTTTTCGTCATTCCCGCAGATCGTCGCGGCCCACAGCCGGACTTATTCGCGAGAATAGGCTGGAAACGCAGCTTCCACTGCGGTCAACACCAGCAGAGATACTGAAATGAAAGAGCAAATCAATGTACCTTCCTAGAGTGAGCGACGATGGAGCTAGGGATCAGAGTACGCCGGACAATACTCTTTTGACTCGCCTTTGGAATCCAAGAACTGCGCACGTACCATCTACTGCACTTATCTTTGCCTGCTTTCTTGCGTTTCTGCATGGTGCCGCCGAGATGTTGAGCTTATTTCTCTTTGCGGTAATGTTTGCGTACTTCGTCGAGCCGCTGGTCAGGAAGATCGAGCAGCACACCCGCGGCCGGACCGGTGCAATTGTGATCGTCTACATTTGCTGCTGGGTGTCTTGACCATTGTCGGTATCGCAGTTGGATCAAGGATCGCCGACCAGGGGCGCGCCCTAGTGACGACTTTGCCGGGCGTAATGGGCTCCGGCAAGATCGTGTCTCAGGTAGGACAGAAGCATGAGTGGACGACGACGCGCCCGGCGCAACTCCAGCATCTGCTCGTCTCGCGCCGCGAAGACTTTCTGAGGTTCGCACGAGCGGTGGGCGAGAAGATCGCCCATCCGATGTAAACGTGATGCTGGGCAGCTATATCCGCGCACAGATAGGCCCTCGCCTTTTTGACGCTATTGGCATATACGGCCGTGCTCAGCACCATGCGTGTCCCCTGTGCGTTCATTGACGAAGGTAAACCGCTTCTTTAGACGAAGGAATGGCCGCTCAAAATAGTGGAAGGATAGAGACGTTATGGCAATGCTGAGCGCGAGGACTACTACAGTCCAAACGTAATCGCGAATGGCTGTAGGAAGCACAAGGCCCGGAAAAAGGCGCAGGTAGGACCGCCTTCACAAAAGTGAGAAAGAAGACCAGCGAATGAACAAGATAGCGTAGGAGATTCGCCCCATATACGAAAGCCATTTGGGAGATGAATCGTGAGGGAGTTCCAAGAGCAGAGAGGAAGAAAATTTATGGCACGGCCAGAACCGAGGAACCACCCTAGTACTGCGCCAACCGGTGTCGGGTGCGGCTCCCAACTTTGAACCTTGAAACAGAGTAGGGCTGTAAACCAACAGCCGAACCCGAGAAGGGAGCCCACGACACGCATCGGAACGGGCAGTCGGACCAGCCTGCCTCGCAACAGAAGGGCGATCAAAGTTCCGGCGCAGAAGAACTGGAACTGCACGAAGCTGTTTGTCCACTCTCCGTTATCGCCCGAAGTCGGGTCGAACGCATAAAGGAGCACCGTGTCTCCTCGCGAAATTCACGCCGGGCGGCTTCCAAAGGTCTTCGCTCTCGCTATACTCATCCTTCGGAATAGGCCACGTTCCAAGATCCTTCTTCGCCCAGAACGGACCGCCGGGATGGACGAGAAATACTTCCAGTCGGACGCCACATCTTCGATACACCAACAAACCTGCACTCAGTCTTGGCATCGCTAACATTGAGTATCAATGTAGTTTCCCTATGTCTTGTATTTAATCTCTTTCCATCTGCGGCTGCTCTATGAGTCAAGCAGTTGCACTGAGTACTCTCCTGCCAGCAATTCGACATCAGATTACAGTATCTGAATTGATCAGGTGGGCGGCACTTGAAACAGTGGCTGAGACGCTCAGCCTTCGGTCGATAGATGGCACTGATCGCGGATTCGAGGAATAGTCTACTCAACCCTGTGGCACAGGATGGTCGTGCATCCAAAGCAAGAACGCGGGATGCGTGTTTTGAATGCCAGCACGTCCATGTTGCGCCGCATCCATCAATCAATACAGGCGGCGCTAGTTCATCGTTTCGTACAAGCGAAGCGAAACATCGCCGTCACGTTTCGTGGCTGCGATACCGAAACATGACTACTGATTTCATTTGACTGTCACTTGCACGAAGCAAAGAGCTGTATGCAAGCGGGCAGGGAATAACAACGAGGAGGCGAATGGGCCAAACGGCCAATCGCCAAGGTTATGGAGCCGTTGTCATCCCCGTCTATTTCCACAGTAAACGTGGATCGGCTGACATGCATCAGACCGGAAAAGTAGGCCTAGTTGCGACCAGAGTGAAGACCATGAGCAGGATTGGGCAGATAGCGCCTTCACGACGAAACCATCGGAGATGGTGAGAGGATCGTGCGCGCGCAACGGGCTGGCATACATGGATTCTTTGAGTTGACGGACTCGCTGACAGGATAAGGAAACTCAATGACTAGGTGAGAAACGCCGGTGAGGAGGATGCTTGACTGAAACACCCAAATTACCCAACCATGCCAGTTCTTTAAGGCCGGACTCCTCCAGCAACATGGCCAAGAAGCGGCATCGCGTTCTTCGTTCGCTCGGCCTCGGGCTCATAACCGGTGCCGCAGATGATGACTGTTCAGCCATCGGCACTTATGCGCAAGCTGGCGCACAGCTGGGCTACGGCATTCTCTGGATCGCTCCCGTCATACTTCCCATGATGATTGCGGTGGTTTACGTCTCAAGCAAGCTAGGACAGGTCACAGGACAGGGGCTGTTCTCCGTTCTCCGAAGCCACTTTCCCCGATGGCTCCTCTTCACCATTCTGACCGGCGTTATTGTCGGCAACATCATCGAAGCCGCAGCAGACCTCGGCGGTATGGCCGCCGCGATCAGCATCCTTGTTCCGTTTCCACGATGGTCGATCGTTATTGGCATTACCGCTACAGTCCTCGTTCTGCAGATCTGGGGTTCCTATACCTTAATCCGCAACATCTTCCGCATTGTCGCACTCTCATTGCTGTCATATGCTGCCTCTGCATTCCTCGCGCATCCCAAACTGACGGAAGTCGTTCGCGGAACCTTTGTTCCCGCCCTCCGTCTGGACAAGGAATCCCTTGCCATTATTGTCGCCATTATCGGAACATCTCTTTCCGCATATATCTATACTTGGCAATCCAACGAAGAGGTTGAAGAAAAGATCGTCTCCGGCCGTCGTACGCTGCGACAACGAGCGGGAACTACCAACGCAGAATTGAAGAAGAGTCTATGGGACGTCATTTGTGGCATGCTCTTCTCCAATCTGACGATGTACTTCATTTTTCTTGCGACGGCCGCGACTCTCTTTGTTGCGGGTGAGCACCACATTACGTCCGCTACGCAGGCGGCGCAATCGCTGCGCCCATTGGCCGGCGATTTCGCTGGTCTTCTCTTCACCCTCGGCATCGTCGGAGTCGGCTTCCTCGCCGTGCCCGTGATGACCGTGGGAGCCGCATACGATCTATGCCAGAGCATGAATTGGATATACGGGTTGCACCACAAGCCTCCGAAAGCGAAGCGGTTTTACATCGCGATCACCGTGTTTACGCTGGCAGCGATGGGTCTGAATTTTTTCGGATTCAACCCCATGCGCGCGCTTGTTGTCGCGGGCATCGTGCAGGGTTTCTCCACGCCTCCGTTGATGCTCCTTATGATGCTGATCACCAATCGACCTGCTATTATGGGAGACAAAGTCAATGGACGCGCAATAAATACCCTCGGCTGGGCCACAACCGCCACCATTTTTGCCGCGTCCGCATGTTTGGTGATCAGTTGGATCCGGGACTGACGATTGCAGCCGCATGCAAATTCCTGCGCCGCATGTTCGATCCGCCGTCCTTGACGGCCAACGCAATGCCTGCGGGCTGTAGCTCCTTCAGATGACACGATGCCCCTCCGGTTCCGGCGCCAGCCTCCAACATTAACGCTCACCACTGGTTTGCATTCCAGCGCCCAAGTCAAACCGCGGATATTTGTTATTTTGAGCGCATCATCGAAATGGCTGCACCGCTGTAAAGGAGTTTGCCAGAGATGGGCGCGCCCACTACGACCGAAAACCGATAGCGCCTATAAATGGAATGTAAGCCCAACAGGAAGATGCAAATCTTTGCGGACCTGTAAAACCTCTACATCATCAAATAACAGTGACTGTACATTCCCCGGACTAGATGCTAGGTTTCGACTTGGATCTACAGTTGCGCGGACGTTGTAGTCAACCCATCACTAGGTGAGCCCATCTTACCTGCTGCCCACGGGCCTAGAGAATGCACACGGGATAGTATCGGATTTCATACGAAGGGCAACCCAAAATCTTCTGGGTACCTCTCACACCTATGTACGGCAGCTTTTCCAAGCGTGCTCTCCCCCGAAGCGAATGTGAGCATGGAATGCCGAGCACATAGATGATGCATTTGATCTCACCTGGTTGCTAGTAGAAAACAGCTGCAGGAGTGAGGAGGACAGCGAATGGTTGAAGCGCTGGTTCTATGGAACGAACCAAACAATCTTTCGCATTGGAATTTTCATCTCGATCCGCAATGGGTGCGGTTTGGCGAGATGGTAAAATTAGGATCCGCCGCTATTCGAAAATCCAACTCGCGGCTGCCCATTGTTTTGGGCGGCGTCTCAGCCTGCGATTGCGATTTCCTCCGACTGATGGCCTCTTATGGCCTAATGGAATGCGTGGACGCTGTAGGCGTGCATGGATTTCCTCTGGACTGGAATCACTGGCAAATCGATGACTGGATAGAGCGAATTGGGGAAGCGGCCGCGGTGTGTGGCAAGCCGATTTGGGTTACCGAGGTTGGAGCTTCCTCCTTCGGTGCTGAAGAGGTGCAGGCGTTTGGGCTGGATCGGACGCTGCATTTGATCCGCGGCCGCGCCGAACGTATTCACTGGTATAGCCTCTTCGATCTCCCCACCTCTTGGCCTGCGGAGACACGCCACAAAGAGGCCGAAGGCTCTTCATACTATCGCCACTATTATCTTGGGCTCCTCAAGAGCGATGGCACACCGAAGATTGCTGCTAACCGATTTCCAATCGATGGTAGTGTTGGATTCTGCCAATGGTTCCATTTCGAAGATCCCAGACTGGATCAGGCCGTGGCATGGATGAAGGATCATGGCGTCCGTTACCTACGGACTGGCCTGAGTTGGGCGGATTCCTTCCGGCCTAATGCAGTCGAATGGTTCGATCGCCAAATGGAAGCGCTTGAACCCTTCAAGGTTGCTCTCACACTTTGTTTCACACCCGCACACCTTGGACTGGAGAAACATCACACCAGCCCGCCGAAAGATAACCGGCAGTTTGCCGACTTCGCCGCGTGGGCGACCAATCGTTATGCGCCAACGTCTGCACATTCAGGCTCCTGTTCGATACATGAGAAGGAGTTTGCCATCCTATGAGTAAGCAGATATTAATCACCGGCGGGGCGGGCTTCGTGGGCTCGCATCTCGCAGACGGTCTTCTCCACGCCGGACACGCAGTGCGCATCTTTGACCATCTCACTCCACAGGTACACGGGACGGACCATGGAATGGGCCGTCCCGCCTATCTTTCTGCGGACGCAGAACTCATCGTTGGAGACGTGCGAGATCCGATTCGTATGCGCGACGCTCTGGTTGGGGTCGACGTCATCTTCCACTTCGCGGCAACTATCGGCGTAGGTCAGTCGATGTATGAGATCAGTCGCTATATGAGTGTCAACACGCAAGGCACAGCAGAGATGTTGCAGGCGTTGCTGGATGCGAAGCACACTCCAGAAAAGCTCATCGTTGCTTCATCGATGTCAATTTATGGCGAAGGATGCTATGTCTGCCCGTTGTGTTGCAAAGACGCGGCGCCACCGGTGCGATCCATATCGCAGCTAAAGACTGGCGAATGGGATCTCCATTGCTCAGAGTGCCGAAGGATTTTGGAGCCGCGGCCGACCAACGAATGGAAGCCATCTGAGATCAACTCGGTTTATGCCCTCTCCAAACGCGATCAGGAGGAGTTGTGCCTGATCTACGGTCGCACCTATGGAATTCCGGTTACAGCATTGAGGTTCTTCAACATTTATGGGACGCGGCAAGCGCTCTCAAATCCCTACACGGGCGTGGCGGCGATCTTTGCATCGCGGCTGATCAATGGCCACGCACCGCTAGTGTTTGAAGATGGCGAACAGATGCGCGATTTCGTAAGTATCCATGACATTGTGCGGGCAAACATGCTTGCTATGGAGCGCTCCGAATCGGACGGTGAGGTGATCAATGTCGGTTGCGGAAAACCCATTTCGATCCGCCGCGTGGCTGAGATTCTCTCCACATCGCTCGGCAGAAGTATAGAGCCTGTCATTACGCAGAAGTATCGTGCAGGCGATATCCGTCACTGTTATGCCGATCTTTCAAAAGCGCGCGCACTCCTGGGATATGAACCGCAGGTGAGCCACCAAAATGGATTTCGAGAACTGGCAGAATGGCTCTCAGAGCAGGAAGCGGAAGACAACGCCGAGACCATGCTGAAAGAGTTGGGTGTCTATGGACTGACGGCTTAACAATGTCGCACTGAAAGCCACGGGAAGGTGCACGACGATAGGGACCGGAAAGGAGAACGGGAGATGAAAGGCGGCGGCAAATTCCGAAAAGTCCTGATCACAGGTGGAGCGGGGTTCATTGGATCGAACCTGGCTCAGCGTCTTCTCGCTGAACCGGAGACGCAGGTCAGGATTTTTGACAATCTGTCGAGGCAAGGAGTGGCTCATAATCTGACATGGCTCCAGACCATAGCAGGCCACAATCGATTGGAGATTATGGAAGGCGATGTGCGCGATGCGGACGCCGTCAAGAAAGCAGTTCGTAATGTCTCTGACATTTATCATCTCGCCGCCCAAGTGGCAGTGACCACATCTGTAACAGATCCGTATACCGATTTCCAGGTGAATGCGCTCGGCACCTTCAATGTTCTAGAGGCGGCCCGACAATCGGGTCGCAAACCGTTCATGCTGTTCACCTCCACAAATAAGGTCTATGGTTCGCTAGACTCCGTAGGCGTGGTGGTGGACGGAATGCGCTATCGGGCGGAGGACAGCACTTTTCGTGGCGTGAATGAATCAGAGAAGCTCGACTTTCACTCGCCCTATGGTTGTTCCAAAGGAACTGCCGACCAGTATGTACGCGATTATGGCCGCATCTATGATCTGCCGACCGTAGTCTTCCGCATGTCCTGCATCGCCGGTCCGCGGCAGTTCGGCAATGAGGACCAAGGGTGGGTGGCACACTTTCTCTATCACGTACTCTCGGGAAAACCGATTACGATCTATGGCAATGGTTTCCAGGTACGCGATATCTTACACGTCCACGACTTAGTGAATGCGATGATCGCAGTGCGGGAAAACATTGAACTCACACACAGCGAGATCTATAATCTCGGTGGCGGCATGCAACGCGCCATCTCTATTATCGAGATGCTCCACGCCATCGAGACGGAGACAGGCAAATCTCTCCAGCTTCGCTACAGCGCCGTACGCCCCGGCGATCAACCGCTATATATCTCCGATACGTCCAAGCTCGAGCACGATACCGGCTGGCAGGCTAGTCGGTCGCTGACGCAGACGCTGGAGGCGATTCATGCATTCTGGCGGGACAATCGCGACAATATCACAGCGCAATATGAGCGACCACTCCCTACGGCCGAGATCCTAGAAGAGGAGGTGGCATGAAATACGCGCTCGTCAATCCACGATGGGGCTTCGCAGGCTCGACCTACTTCGGCTGCTCCGCCCCGCACTTCCCGCTGGAGTTGCTCTCCGCGCGCGAGATGCTTCGCGCCGCTGGTCACGACGTTCTTTTGATCGATGCATTGATGGAAGACCTCTCCGCTACCGAGGTACGTGACCGGCTAGATTCTTTCGGAGAGGACTTTCTGGTCATTCCAACTGCGCCATCCTACCTCTTCTGGCGCTGCCCGCAACCGGAGCTGCGTGTGCCGCGTCAATGGATTGCGGCGCTCGGCCGTGTTTCGCAGTCCGTAGTCATCGGACCGCATGGTTCCGCCACGCCATTGGCAACCATGGAAAAGACCAGGGCAGACGTCGTTCTACGGGGCGAACCCGACCAGACGCTGCCGCAGCTCGCTATTATGCCGTGGGAGATGATTGCGGGCTGCTGCTGGCGCGATGCGAATGGCACGTTTCGCATGGGGCAGGGACTCGGCGTGGCCGACATGCGTGCTATCGGGCCGCTTGATTATTCAGATTATCCGATAGAGCGGCATAGTCATAGGCATCATATCTTTCCTGGCAACGGCGCAGATCACCTGAAGCTTGGCGCGGAGGTGGAGTTCGCGCGCGGCTGTCCTTACTCGTGCACCTTTTGCAACAAAACCCTCTTCCGCAATAAATTCCGCGAGCGCGAACTCTCCTCCGTCCTTGCGGAGATCGATCAACTTATCGCTCGCGGCGTGGACTACATTTATTTCATCGATGAAATCTTCGGTGTCGGTAAGCAAGTGTCTGTCCTGCTGGAGGAGCTCGCGAAGCGACCCGTCTCTATCGGCTTCCAATCCCGTATCGATCTGTGGAACGAGGAGACCCTCGATCTTTTGGGAAGAGCCCATTGCGTCTCCTTCGAATGTGGGATCGAGTCTATTACGGAAGAAGGACGCGAGGAGCTGAATAAGAATTGCCGTCTCACTACGAAGCGGATCGGTGAGTTGCTGATCTATGCCCGCAGGCGAATTCCATGGGTGCAGGCCAATCTGATCAAGACGGCAAAAGACGATCCCACACTCGTTGCCGAGTGGCAGACGCGCCTGAAGACAGAAGGTGTCTGGGTGAGCGAGCCGGTGCCAATGTTTCCCTTCCCCGGCAGCTCTCTTTATGTCGAAACCTTCGGCGCCCAGCCCGATGAAGCAGCATGGGAACGTGCACACTCTTTCTATCTGCAACTCTTCGCAGACAAAGGCTATAGCGATATTCAGGAGCAGAATCCGCTTCCGCTTGGAGAGCTGGAATGCGTATCCTGATGACCACCGACACGATTGGCGGAGTCTGGACGTACACAAAGGAGCTGACAGCGGAGTTGCTCGCAAGCGGCTGCGCAGTTGTCCTTGTCAGCTTCGGCCGGACACCCTCTTATGCACAACAGAGCTGGAGCAATACTCTGTCCACTCATTGGGGCGACCAGTTCCGCTACGTCGCATCGGATACTCCACTGGAGTGGATGGGAGGCAACGACAGAGCTTATAGCGAAGGTGTAGCGGTACTCATGCGCGTGGCAGGCGAATTCGGCGTGGATTTGGTTCACAGCAGCCAATTCTGCTTTGGAGCCTTACCTTCGAATTTACCCAGAGTCGTTGTTGCACATAGTGATGTATTGAGTTGGGCGCAGGCTTGCCGCAGCGGCAGACTTGAACAATCGGACTGGCTGGACTGCTACTGCTCACTCGTTGCGGAAGGACTCCGGTGCGCCGATACCGTCGTTGCACCTACGCATTGGATGCTAGAGTCACTTGCTGCCAACTTCTCTCTTCCGAAGAATGCCTACGTCTTCCCAAATGGCCGTACGCTTCCAGCTATTATGACGACCGTATCGCGCAAACTTCAGGCTGTCACTGCGGGTCGCTTTTGGGATGAAGCGAAGAATCTCAAACTGCTAGCGGCCGTTCAGTCGCCGCTGCCACTTCTTCTTGCCGGCGAAACAGACCATGAGTCCACTCGTATATCATCCTTTCAGGGAAATACTAGGCTGCTTGGCCCCCTTAAAGAATGCGAGTTGTTACAGCTCTTCCGGCAAAGCGCTATCTATCTTTGCACGTCGCAGTATGAACCATTCGGGCTTGCCGCTCTTGAAGCGGCGCTCTGCGGTTGCGCGGTCGTAGCCAGTGACATTCCATCGTTGCGAGAAGTCTGGGAAGATAACGCGCTTTTCTTCGAGAACACAGAATCGCTCTCTGCGCTACTCGTCAGGCTTTATAACGAGCCAAATCTTCTTGCGAATGCACAGCGGCGCTCATTACAGCGCGCACAGCACTTCACGGCAGAACGTATGGCAACCAGCTATCTCTCGCTCTTCCAGCGCATGCTCACACGAATGGAGGCCCAGCGAGATGTCGCGTGATCTCCGTATCGCATATTTCGCCCATTCGGTCCGCTCGGATTGGAACAACGGCAATGCCCATTTTCTGCGCGGGCTCCTACGGAGCATGGGAACACTCGGTCACGAGGTCACAATATTTGAACCCACAGACGGCTGGTCTATTGACAATCTTCGCACCGAGCAAGCCGGGCAATGTTCGCTGCGCCAATTTGCCGAGATATATCCCGGCCTTCCCATTACAACTTATAGTCAGGCCGAGAACGTCAATATAACATTCTGGCGCAAGGCGCTCCGTGAAAAGGAGGTTGTCATCTTTCACGAATGGAACCCGGCGGACCTTGCCCACCGTCTGCTAGAGCTCCGCGATGAGATGGGTTTCAAGTTGCTCTTTCACGATACCCATCACCGGGCTTCGTCCTCTCCTGAGCAGATACGGCTCTTCGGCATAGACCGCTTCGACGGCGTCCTCGCATTTGGCGAATCGCTGCACCAGATCTATCGTGAGCGCTTCGGCATAGCGTGTGTCTGGACCTTCCACGAAGCTGCGGACACTATGGTCTTCCATCCGCAGTCGCACATCCCAAAGACTACAGACGTTGTCTGGATTGGCAATTGGGGCGATGACGAGCGTTCTGCTGAAATATGTCAGTTTCTATTACGGCCAGCTACGCAACTTGCAAAGTACAGCTTCACTGTTTATGGCGTGCGCTATCCTGCCGAAGCCACTGCAGCGCTTCGACAGGCCAACGTATATTACGGCGGATATCTGCCCAACCTCGATGGGCCCGAAGCCTATGCGGCCGCCCGGTTGACCCTACACATTCCACGACAGCAATATTCCACGACGATGACCGGTATTCCCACCATTCGAGTCTTTGAGGCGCTTGCATGCGGCATACCTCTCATCTCCGCCCCGTGGAAGGACACGGAAGGGCTCTTTCGTGAGGGAGATTTCCACGTCGCCCACAGCAGCGCAGAGATAGCATCGGCGATACAGATTTTGCTCTCCGATCCAAAGACCGCTAAGACACAGGCATTCTGCGGACTCGAGACAGTGCTGTCGCGCCATACCTGTCGCCATCGGGCGGAGCAGCTAACGTCTATCTGCGAAGAGGTGTTGCGTTGAATATCTTTGTCTTTGGCTCCAGCATTGTTTCGTCTTATTGGAATGGGGCTGCAACGTATTACCGTGGCTGCTATAAATACCTGGCGCGGCGCGGACATCGGATCGTCTTCGCGGAACCGGATGCATATGGCCGTCAGCAGCACCTCGACGCCGACGATTTCTCTTACGTCGAATCTATTGTCTATAGGTCCGACTACGATATCGACACAATGCTCCAACGCGCAGCCTCCGCCGACGTAGTTATCAAACACAGTGGCCTTGGCGTGGATGACGAATTGCTGGACCAGCGTGTCCTGGAGTGTCTACCACACAGCATTGTCGTCTTCTGGGATGTCGATGCTCCCGCGACCATCGCGCGCCTACATGCAGATCCGCAGGATGCTTTTCGGCGCGCAATCCCGCAGTACGATGCCATTCTCACCTATGGCGGTGGCCTTAGTATTCGCGACGAGTACCGCAACTGTGGCGCGCGCGCCTATTACAGCATCTACAACGGTCTCGATCCGGAGACACATTATCCGGTTCCGGCCGATCCAAAGTTTGCCTGCGACGTTGCGTTTCTAGGAAACCGTCTGCCCGACCGCGAAGCGCGGGTCGATGAACTCTTTCTCAAGGCTGCACAACTTGCGCCGGAGAAGCACTTTCTGCTCGGCGGTGAAGGATGGGGCGACAAACTCCTCCCACCCAACGTTCGCTGGATAGGTCATGTCCCTACGGCGGAGCACAATCGCGTGAACAGCTCGGCCAGCATGGTGATGAACATCAATCGCTCGTCTATGGCGGCATGCGGGTTTTCTCCACCAACGCGCGTCTTCGAGGTAGCCGGCGTTGGCGCCTGTCTGCTCTGCGACAACTGGCCTGGTATCGACGATTGCTTCGAACCAGGCAGAGAGATTCTTGTGATCCACAGTGCAGAGGAGGTCGTCGATGCGCTCTTCCAGTATGACGTCATTGCGCGACGGCGGATCGGGAGCGCTTTCCTCGCGAGAGCCCTGCGTGAGCACACCTATGGCCGACGCGCCGTGCAGGCGGAGCGCGCCTTCCTGGATTGTCTCGATTGCAGACAAACGTCTGCAGCAGCCGGACAGATGGAGACAAAGATGGCAGGAGAGTTCGCGTGAAAATCGTCTTCTATGGTCTGGCGATTACTTCCTCCTGGGGTAACGGCCATGCCACCACCTATCGCTCCTTATGCAGAGCGCTTGCTCGGCGCGGTCACCGCATCCACTTCGTCGAGAAAAACATGGAGTGGTATCGCAACAATCGCGATCTCCCCAACCCGGAGTTCTGCACCGTTCATCTCTATGAAGACTGGAGCGAGCAGGCATCCGCGCTCGTGCGCATAAGCGAGGATGCAGATGCCATTGTGATCGGCTCTTACTTCCCTGATGCCATTACCGCGACGCGAGCATTGCTGAACGAGGGCTACGGGCCCGTATTCTTTTACGACATCGATACACCCATTACGATGTCGCGGCTGCGGACGCATGGTGGAACCAGTTATCTCGATGCGATGTTGATACCCTACTATGCCGCCTATCTCAGCTTCACCGGCGGCCCAGCCCTGCGGGAGATGGAAGATCGCTTCGGTTCGCCCTACGCCGCCCCATTCTACTGCTCCGTCGATCCCGAGCTTTACAAGCCTACCACAATTCTTGCCCCGTATCGCTGCGAGCTGAGTTACCTCGGCACATTCGCGTCCGATCGCCAGCCAAAGCTGATGTGCCTCTTAAATGGAACGGCAGCGTTGCTGCCGAAGTCCCGCTTCATTGTAGCCGGTCCACAATATCCAAAAGAAATCGCATGGCAGGAGAATGTAAAGCGCATCACTCATCTAGCTCCTCCCGCGCATCCGGCGTTTTACTCATCCTCAAGATTTACGTTGAACCTTACCCGGCACGATATGATCGAAACAGGCTATTCCCCGTCGGTGCGTCTCTTCGAGGCCTCCGCCTGTGGCGCTGCGATCCTGTCGGATGCATGGGTGGGACTTGAAGACTTCCTCACGCCTGGGGAGGAGATTCTGCTGCCGCGCGATCAATATGAAGTAACGCAAATCCTGCGTGGAATGCCCGAAAGCGAGAGGATTCGCCTTGGCCACAGGGCTCGCGAACGAATCTTGTCGCAACATACCGCGGCGCACCGTGCCATGGAGTTTGAGAGTACGGTGACGCATTGTTCTACAAAGAAAGTAGCCGCTAAAAAAACTTTGCCGAAGAAAACAGCTCCGCAAATGATCGCAGGCACCAGTCCGGTTTTGCGGCGGCAAGCTGTTCGTAGGAATATACCCCTGTCGACACAGCGATAACATCGAGATGACTGGCGCGCGCCGCTCGTACATCTGCCGGTGTGTCGCCGACGACACAGACGGTAGCGCCTTCTCCTGCAATTGTGCACGCCTTCGCAAATGCGTGTTTGAAGACATCGCTTCTATACTCGAAATCGTCGCTGTAGCAGCCAAAATCGAAGTACTCCAACAGTCCACAGTGCTGCAGCTTAACTCTTCCAACGCCTTCCAGGTTACCTGTAGCCACGCCAAGAACTCCTCCACGACTGCGCAGGTGGTGCAGCGTCTCGAAAACAAATGGTAAAACCGTCGCGTAGATCTCATGCTTATGTTCCTCGACGAAATAACAAATAGCTGAGCGTGTCTCCGCAATCCGTGGACGCCATGCCCACTCAGGCACATTCGCGAGTGCCAATGCATCGCGGAGAATACCAATGTCCGTATTTCCATGTGCTGTAACGCCTTCCAAATTCAGAGACCGGCCGGACAGCGATTTAAGGGCTTCACAGAAAGCGAAGTAATGGACTGCATCAGTGCAGTGAAGCAGGGTGCCATCAATATCGAAGAGATAGGCATCGTACTCATCCCATGGACGTCGCAGTCTGTCGGGAAACATAACTGTTTACCTTACCAACCCAGCCACGGGGGTTTGCAACCATTGCTTCAGTCTGTCCTGAACGGAAGAGATCACGCCATTCCAGTCGCCGGGGGTCGCCTGTCGAAAAAGCCGCATCGATGGATACCATGGGCTGTCGCTCCGGTCTGTCATCCATCTCCAATCCGCCGCATACTGCAGTAGAACCCAGACAGGCTTACCCAGCGCGCCCGCAATGTGAGCAGCTAGCGTATCGACCGTGATAACCAGGTCAAGCTCAGAGACGAGAGCAGCCAGGGTAAGAATTCCATCGCCGCACTCCGCTGCATCCCGCACTCGAGAACAGGCGAGCATCGCCTTCCAATCATCGCGCGGAGGGCCACCCTGCAGGTTCCAGAATTGGCAATCCAAATCTTGCAGCATACGCCTCATCTGTGCAAATGGAAGGGATCGTACCGGATTCCACTCGCCCGCCGACCAGACCACACCCACGCGCGGAACTTCCGCAAAACCCATGGCCTGCGAAACTCGCATCTTCACTGGAAACGGCACCTCCAGATATTCCGTCGCAAGTGGAAGCTCGTATAACCCGGTACGAAAAAGATATGGCAATTCCATAATTTCGACCTGAATGTCCCACTCTACCGGACAAGCGGGTGCATAGCGGCCCCAGCTAATCGCATTCCCAACGCCATGGAAACACCGTGCGAGTTGCAGAAGAGGAGGCGGTACTTCCACAATGAAATGCGGATCCAGTTCACGTACCTGCGGAGCATAGCGCAGAAACTGCACTGCATCTCCCAGTCCATGCAGGCAACGCACAATCACCCGTTTCCCCCGAGGATCCTCACCTTTCCAAAAACGATGCGGGTCTAGACCGTTACGCATTCGAATCGCATCGCTCTCTCTCCATGCCGTGGCAAAGCTTCCGGCGAGCATGTGCGACCTCCAGCGTCCGGCCGCACAGCGATCCGGATCGGCCCCGCACAGCTCCGCCGCATCAAAAGCCCTCACCGCCGCAGGGAGCTCGCGGCGCTCCAGCAGGAGTTCAGCTTCTAGTAGCCGAACCGTCGACACGCCACTTATCTCCAATCTTTAGCCTTTCCTGCAGCCTTTGCTGGATACACGCAATGAGGTCCATCGGGTGGAACATCAACCGGCTGCCAGCGGCATAAATAGACTTCGTCTTCAGGTTGAGACTCGATCACAAACCCAGACGAACGTAACATGGCTTCCACACAGGCGCGATTTGGCACCCACCAGTTCGTCTCGTCATGCGAGTAGCGGTGCTCGATGAAGTGCATCTTGGGATAGCCCGGCTCATCAAACGGAGCCCTCGCATTGAAATCATAATCACCAGCAACCATCACCACCTCGTGGCTACCCCGCTGCATGCTCTGGAAGAGCAGCAGATCCCTGGCGACGTGTTCGTGTATTAGATCAAGCGCCAGCAACGGATGTCGTAGGTGGTACAGCACGCCCATGAAGATGACGAGATCAAAACGTTCCCCGAGATCAGCAACGTCCCATACCGGCATGCGGCGGAACTCAACATCCAGCCCTGTAACCTGACCCGCAAAACGCGCCTGCCGCAGATAACGTTCATCGGTATCGATGCCGAGAACATAGGCAGCCCCCCGGCACTTCATCTCCAAGGAATAGAAGCCAGCATTGCAGCCGATATCGAGCACGCTTTTGCCACTCAGGTCGGCCGGAATTACATTCCGGAAGCGATTGTACTTTATCAGTGGGTAGTCGCCCAGAAAATGATCGGGCGCAGTCTGTATGCCACCAAGCCGCAAATTGTGAAACCACGGGCCAAGTGTGATGATGCGCTCCTCCAGGCTGCCTTCTTCAATGAGAGAGTGCTGAATTGAACTCATGTGTCTGTTCTTTCTCCGCGTTAGAGGTTCGGTTCTCGAGCTGTGGAGTCTCTTCGCCTTCCAGCAAGCGAATCGCAGCCCGATAACCGTGAAGCGTTCCAACATCTACATATTCCCGACCTGCCCGTATAGCCAGGGCACGGCCCCCCTCTGCAAGCCATGCATTTACCAACGTTCCAAAATATTCATCGTGGCGCTCCGGGCGACGCCATAGAGTGTGTAACGCGTGGAAGACATCTCCTGGCATCCTAATCGCACCCCATATCCAGTGGGTGCGAGGGTCCCGCTGCTTCACCTGTATCTCCAGCACCACGCCGCACTCATCGGTCACTACAGCATCGAAGCACTCCGGGCGCTCCACAGGGAACAGCAGAAACGATAGAGCATCTTCCGGCAGATACTTAAGACCATCTTCCGGCAACCAGACTGTATCCGGCAGGCCGATAACGACCGCCTCATCTTCGGGCACCAACGGCACTGCACGGAAGATGGCATCACACAGCCCGCACGGTTGCGGCTGTACAGCATACACGATGTCCCCACCCCAAACGCGCGATCCATAATATTCCAGAATGTCAGTCTTCCCGGATGAAATAACGAAGCATAATTTGTCCGCGCCACCGCAAATCATCCGCTCGACGAGATATTCGCTCACTGCGCGCGGACGCTCACTTCCATTGGCCACTCGGCTGCTGCCAACCGGCAGGAGTTCTTTCGAGAAGGCAAGCGGCTGAATCCGATTGCCGGCCCCCGCTGCCGGAATGATTCCCCACATACGAATACCTCCTTCGCTGTTTCAGGAAGCAAGCCCCATTGGCGCTGCCCCATTCACACGCTCACAAAGCGACTCCAACTCCAAAACGCGGTGCTCGGCAGTGTGCTCTGCCAGAACACGCGCGCGTGCAGCCTCCGCTACTCTTCCCAATTCCCTATCTGACAGAGAAAGGGCACGCAGGACATCGTCCGCCGTCTCAACCCGCAGAATCTCTTCGCCCGGAGTGAAGAAACTCTCCAGTCCGTCCCAATCATCGCTCAACAAGGGCGCTCCACAGGAAGCCGCTTCAAATAATCTGCCGGAAGGACAATGTCCATACTCTGTCATGGCACGCCGCGTAACATTCAGAGTCGCGCGAGACGAACAAAAGAAGGCGGGATGCTGTGATGGAGACATATGCTGCGTAAAGAAGACATTCGGTCGCCACGGAAAGTGCTCAGGATACTGTGCGCCGCCGATCAGAAAACGCTCCTCTGGTAACCTGCATGCCGGAGCCAGGAACAACTCTTCCAGTGCTTTCTGCCGGTCGACGGCATATGTCCCCAAATAGGAAAGGGTTGCGCGAAATTCTTCTATCGGCGGCACCGGATAGTGGGTCTCTGGGTCGACTGAGCCATACAATGGCGCGACAAAGTGCGCTCCAAGCCTGGATTGTAGTTCATCCAGCGCGCGTCCTCCTGTATAACTCAGCACCAGATCAAACTCTCCCAAGCCCTCTGCTGGGAGATATTCCACTTGCCCATCTGTTCTTAACGCATCCAGCGTAACTGGTGTGTCGAGATCGTAAAAAGCCTTAATCGCAGTGTCCGACTCCAAAATCAGCCGTGAGATTGCGGCTCCATTTACGCAATAACTGGTGTAGAGGGCCACATCTGAGTCTTTCAGATCGCGCGCCACCTCATCTTTTATCTCTTCAAGTGAATCAAACAACCGTAAACGCGCGCCATATGGCAACTCCCATCCATCGCGGGAAGCTGCGTAATAGGGTACGTCCTTTTCGTAAAACGTCACAGAATGGTGTCGCCGCACTATCGATTTGACCAAGGCTCGCCATAATGTGGCATGACCATTGCCCCACGAGGAGGTGATCGTAAGACCGAAGATGACAAAGTGCATACACCGCTCCTCAATTAATTTGTCGCTTGAAGATTCGCGGTCTGCATTTCTAAGATGAGAACAATGCGGAGAGAGGATGTTCAAGCAAATGCGTCCGCCGCTAATTAATATTTCTCCTAAGTCAGGCCAGCCGATGCTTTTCCCGCTACCGCTCTTGCTGTAGGTCCTGTGCCGGGAGTGCTCTTTACTTTCAAGGTGAATTAACTTGTTGAAATTACTCTGCTCTCCGTCCGCGGTCTTTTTCTTGGTCTTTTTCTTGTAGAGAAGCTCTAATCGCTCTCGTCGAACTTCTCGAAGAACTCCTCCCAGGAGATCTCCTAAAGCTTGTCATCGTTCCCGTTCCGCGCCTTCGGAAACCCAACGCAAAATTTCCGGGCTGGTTCTCTTTGCGTGTGTTCGCTACTTCGGACGGAACCGCCCCCCGTGTTTCGGCCCATCTACGGATTTCGTCGTAATCTCTGGTGGTTCTGGAAAGTGCCATTTTTCACCTCGTAGCGTATAGAGATTCAGGAGGAGAGAGTCCGAGTTGTATGTTTGTAGAAGCTGGGGAATGTAGATGGAAGACACCTCGGAGAGCTAAATTCGATGAATTAAGCGTCATCGAAGACTCAGGAGGAAGCCTTTCAAGCACATGGTCTGGCATCCATCCGCTGCGAGTTGCATTTCAACTTGCGCGGCTTTGCGGCCGCTTTGCTCTACGAGGAGTTTGCAGCGCAGTACTTCAGCTACACTCCACGCCTGAGCCATGCAGCCTCGAGGGATGAAAGGGGGCTCTGCGTCGAATATTTCACTGATGGTGTCAACACCGTCTTTATGCTGTTCGAATCCCCTGAGGAAGGATTGAAGAGAGCTCGTGTCGTCAGGGTACGTACGGCACCATGCATTGCAGAAGGGGCCGATGAGTCACGCCCAGACGGCTCCCTGGTGGTATGCGGCATCGCGCGCCCACAAATCGCCATCATATTCCGCTTTATAGTTCTTGTCGTGGCGGGAAAGGGAGCGAAGGTCCCACTGGCGTCAACAATTCATTTTTGACGACCTCCAATACCGCTTTCCACTTCTCCTCCGCGAGGACCGGGTACTTCAGAGCGAGCGCGATCACCTGGTTTTGACGGATTGAGGAATCGTTTTGCAGATTCACAAGTTGCCCATCCTTCTCTTCTGGCGAGTCCACCACGTCATAGAGACAGTTAACTTCGGCATTCCAGAAACGCTTAAAGCTTGCATACGCGAGATCAGCCTGCTCAACTAAACGAGAGTGATCTCCATTCCTGTCTCCAACTATTTCCAGCCATTCCGCGGTGAGCCTCAGAGCGTTGTACCAAATTGCATTGATCTCCACCGCCTTGCCGCGTCGCGGAGTGACCACCCAGTCGCATACCTTTGCTCCATCCATGTGAGCTGATAGCCGACAGCTCCCTGCCGAAGGAGGCCGTCTGAAGGATCGACACCGATGCCGAAATCAGTACCGCGCAGATGCCAATGGATAACGTCTAGCAGTTTGGAAGCAGGAACTCCAACGTCTCACTATCGTGAGTGTTTGCGAAATAACGATCAACAGTATGTAAGTACCAAAGAGTTGTGTCGGCAGTGTGGTAGAGACCGGCGGTTGTACCCTCAGGAAACAGATTCAGAATCAGGCGGTTACCGATGTAGCTTGCGAAGCTGCGCAGAATGTACTCGGCCTCTCGCCGGCGGCCGGTTGACAGGGTGAGACCCTCTAGCGAAATCATGGTGTCACGGCCCCAATCGGTTAACCAGTGGTACCCCGCGATCACACTTCGCACCTCGTCACCTCTATAGCATGAGCGCGTAGCTCCACGGCGAAACCCTCGCGCGCTGCCTCGGGCGCCGCTTGAAGAAGACGGCGCCTTCATTCGATCTCGAGGCGAATGCCTCTGCGGGAGTCAGGGCTCGCACGCTCTCCCATTCTTCTGCGGAAAACGTCAGCGATGCCTGCTTGCCGCACTGAGCTCTGCGGTGAACCCACCAGGCGACCAGAGGCTGCCCTGTCAATCGTATCCGAGGCTCTGTTCCACGCGGTAACGCAGGTTCGTGATTTTCTCGGTAAGCATATGGAAGCCGCTCTCGTCGCGAGAGCTCATAGGCATCGGGGAAGATCCGAGTTGGCACAAGCTTCCAGCCAACCCCTTCCGCCATTGCCTGTCCTAGGTGGGGGAGTAGGAATGAAGGCACATCCGCCGAACTCACCTCCAGCCAGCACACGTACTCGGGAAGCACTCCTGCGCGCTGCTGCGCACTTTCCAGCCCTACCGTGTTGACGCAGATGACGTACTCGGTCCGTGGCCCGAAAAGTCGCACGGCACAATGGACCGAAACTCTTAGCGCCTCCCA
>JAOAPB010000063.1 GCA_025462645.1 Edaphobacter sp.
ATCCATAAGGATCTTGAGTAACTATTTGTTAGCATTGTTACAACCTAATATTGCGCACTCCTTATCTTGTTAGTAGCACTTTTATGACGCGGTAGGCGAGCCCGGGCAGTTCAAAAAAAGCTCCAAGGCGCTTCACTCGCTTACTTGGGCTGAGCCCGATACATACGGAATTGCCATTGCTCGATAGGTGACGCCATCAGCATTTGGTCATGGTCTGCCCGCGAATTCACTACTGCAAGTTTCTGCTCGACTAAGCTGTGCGTCGGCGCTAGCGAACATACAGGATCGGTCGCCGCCGCATCCCCAGCGATCATGAACGCTTGGCCTCGAGGTCCCGGTTGCCAAGCCCTTTCGCAGGCTTGTTCTTGCGCGTCCGGCGGATGCGTTGCGGCAGGTTTTCCTCTTCGAGCTGCAGGCCCACCGGATCGTTCTTGGGATCGACGAGTTCGGAGATCCGCTCCGCCATGCCCATCACAAACAGCACCGTGGCATAGCTGCCGATGGAAACATTGGGATCGCCGCGCTCGACGCGCCGCTAGCTTCCGCACTCCGGCAGAGCCAAAAGATTATCGGTCCAAACCTGATCTGCATACGTTTGCAAGTATTTTGTTCCATGAGCGTTTTCGCGCGTACCAACGTAGGCCTTGTTTCTTCGAGAATCCAGCACATACGCGCTCCCTTTTTGATCTTTGATCCAGTCGTAAACTTCCAGTCGCGTGTTATTGCCGGTCTTAGCGGTTCCATCTTCGACCCAGCCCAGGCGCTCAATGGCATGGTGAGGATCGGCGTGATAGCCGCCTGATTTATTGATGCAGGTTATCCGAATCGTCAAAGAGGCCTCCCTCTCTGTACTTCGCAATACAGTAAGTGTATAGCATATCGCGAATATTCGACGCAAGGAAATTGTGCTATTTTTTGCGTGCATTGCGAGGCCCTTCATCGATAGAATGGGTCGCAGAAATAATTCAGATGATGTTCGGGAGGTGCAATGGCTAACACCGGCGACAGGATCCGGGCGATCCGCGAGAAGCGCGGGCTTACCCAGGACCAGCTAGCGGATAAGGCCAAAATCAGCACTGGTTTTTTAAGCGATGTGGAAAATGGTAAAAGGAATGTCAGTTCCGAGAACTTGCTTAAGATTGCGAATGCACTCGGCGCATCGGCGGATTACTTGTTGCGGGGTGAAACTAGAGAGACGAACCACCGTCAGCCGGTCGTAATTCCGCCGGAGCTTTCCGAAGCAGCGGGAGACTTGGGCCTCAGCTACACTCAGACCCTTGAAACTCTGGAGGCACATAATTCCGTCGTTGCAAGACGTAGTACCAAGGAAACAAAAAGACTTAGTGTCGAGGAATGGAAAGAGTTCTATCGGGCCATAAAAAGAGTTTTTGGATGAAAACATGGGCACAAAGCTCAACAGCAGCATGGCGATTCACCGGCTGGTCCTAGATCTCCATCTGCCCGCATCCGACAATCCGGTAAAGACTATCCTCACGCACTGCCATCGCAGGGTGAAGAAATTTCTTGCGGAGTACGGTCCCTGTCCAAACTTAGGGCAGTTATTGGATCTCCTGGCCAACAAATTAGGCACAACGATCGTTGAAATTGAGACCGATAAACAATTGGAAAAGCTCCAGATTGAGTATGTCGGCCGCGGCGAATCCATTTTCGCGACCCTCGATCAAGAGTTCGCTGACGATGACACCTATGGCATCACCCTCAAGCTGCAAAACCCAGCTGCGTGGGAACAGCCATACATTTCAATCATCGATTCGCGCGGGCGCAAACGGCAGCGAAGATACCACACGAAATGGCACGAACTCGGACACCTGCTGATTCTCACCGATCAGACACGCTTTGCATTCCGGCGTAGTCACGACCCTGCGCATCCGAAGAGCGCAGAGGAATCTGTAGTAGATTCAATTGCCGGAGAATTATCGTTTTATCGCCCGCTCGTTGCGCCCCACCTGACGGGAGAAGTCTCATTTGAAAAAATCGAGCAGATGCGGGCCGCCCTTTGCCCCGAGGCCAGCATGTATTCGGCGGTGTTAAATATAGCGAAGCTCTGGCCAACTCCCTGTATATGGGTGGAGGCAAGATTGGCCGCCAAGAAAAGCGAAGAGAATACATTGCAGCAGAGCTTCGGGTTCCGGGAACAGCCGCAAAGGGCGCTTCGCGCAGTTCACGCAAACGCAAATGATGCCGCGCGAGAACTTGGGCTTGGGGTCATTCCGCGTTTCAGAATACCGCAAAGGTCCGTTATCACCCGCGTATTCGAGACTGGCTTGTGCGGCGAAGCCCAAGAAGATCTCAGCTGGTGGGAGAGTAGTGACGGGACGCGGTTGGCCGACTGCAAAGTCAAGGTACAAGCAAAGCAGATTGGCGACACCATCCACGCGCTAATTGTGCCGAATTAACAGCAAACCAATACAACGGGGGTTTGAAACAACTGGTGCGAGCGATTGGCGTTCTCAGAGGCGTTATCTTCGACCAAGACCCGAAGACTACACTAGACTCAGTTCCGGATCCAAGAGGTCTGCCAGGTTGAAGCCTTTTCGCTTGTTGAACTCGATTTGGTTTATCCTTTTGAACCGCCACGGCTTCCCAATGCGCTCGGTAATCCGCTCACACCAT
Organism: Edaphobacter sp.; assembly: GCA_025462645.1. Taxonomy (GTDB): domain Bacteria; phylum Acidobacteriota; class Terriglobia; order Terriglobales; family Acidobacteriaceae; genus Edaphobacter. The sequence continues at coordinate 2,635 of JAOAPB010000063.1, forward strand.
TGAGTCATCGCCAAATCTTTTTCTTCGGTGCCTTCCCACTTGCGACCTTTGGTTTCAATGATCCAGTTGACCTCGCCCTTGTCTGTCGTTTGTACAACCACCCAATCAGGGTGATAAAAGCCGATCGCTCCACTCGGCTTCAAGTAGTCGATTCGGAACTGGCTCCCGGATTCCCCTTGTTCGGTGGTGCCAAGGCTGGCGAACCGAATCACATCGTTTCCTTTCCGGTCGAGAAACTCGGCAAACTCGCGCTCGAACGGATTGTATGAGGCCACAAAATTGAAGATTGTTTTCGTGGCCTGTAAAGCTGGCAGGTTCCTTCTCCAAAGAAACGGGCGTGTATCTGACAGTTTGAAATTGGCTTTGTCGAATTCGATTTCCCGCTTCTCTATCGTCAGCTTTCCGATAGCGCGAGCGAAATACTTGGCTATTGCTTCTTGGATTTCTAGGCGATTGAGGTGCCCGCGAACGGTATCGCTCTCAATATCGATCGTAGCCCCGAAACAGCGCTGTGCAACGTAGGTACGGACAAGAGGGTACAAATCAGAGAAGACATTTGACAACCTGGCTGCCTGAATTACTTTATTGGTAATTGAGCTCACGAGTTCCTGTGCGATCGGTAGCCAAGGTGCTGTGATATCCGCCTGGTGCACTTCCGTTTCCGTCGTTGCAAACTCCATCTTCAAAGTGATTCTGAAGACTTCCGCCAAGTCGTCTCCATCGAAAATCGGCTTAAGGGCTAGCGGGTCCAGCTCCGACAGCTTTCGAAAGTTGTGAACAAGCTGCGGCTTCGTAATCGGAATCGCGATGTCGAAGGCTTTCTTCTCTCGTACTGGTTCGATTGTTACTGGTACGGGGGGCCCGCAGGTCGGACAACATGTCCAGACTCGGAGCGATCATCCGCGTTCCACTTCGGCCAAAACCTCTTCTCGAAATCGTTCCAGCGCTGTTGCAGGGTTGATCCGCTGCAGCGATCGAGAGCATCGGCCAAGTACCGACAGACTGCCCGCATCTTCGACCTCTCGAAGCTGTTAGGCATGCGGAAATGTGTTGTGACCTCGTCAACCATCGTGAGCAACCTGTCTCGGTCGTAACGCTGCGTTGCCAGGGCTTCTGCTTTCTGAAATGCAGTTATCCTTATTATTAGTCTCCTCGTTCTCTCCGCGTTTTAAACCCCTCATTCCCTCGTTCGAAACCCATAGCAGAGACGGCCCTTTTCGCCGTCAAGGTTAAAGCTGTCGCCAGCAATAAACCGGCTGCCCTGTGACTGCTCGGGCCGCTCTGCACAACACCTCTCCATTACGAGGGAATGAAGTTTTTTAAACGCTCGTAAAGGAGAAACACAATGCAGCGAACCGAAAAGCAGGACATCTACACCCGGATTACCAACCAGATCGTCAGCCACTTGGAAAAAAGCGTCAGGCCGTGGGTTCGACCGTGGAACGCCGAGCATGCAGCCGGACGGATTACGCGCCCACTCCGGCACAACGGGAAGCCTTACAGCGGAATCAACGTTCTCTCGCTGTGGGCAAGCGCCATGGCGCAGAACTTCGAGGCGCCCATCTGGATGACCTTTAAACAGGCATCGGAACTTGACGCCCACATCCGCAAGGGCGAGAAAGGCTCGCTTGTCGTCTACGCAGACAGCATCACGCGAAAAGAAACCGACGAAAAGACGGGCGACGAAATCGACCGGGAAATCCCATTCCTTAAGGGGTACACTGTCTTCAACGTCGAGCAGATCGAAGGCCTGCCAGAAGTCTATTACGCGAAAGCCGCACCTAACCAGGACCCTGTGGCCCGCATCGATCACGCGGAGAAGTTCTTTGCAGCCTTGGGAGCAACTATCCGACACGGCGGAAATCGTGCGTTTTACAGCATTGCCGCCGATGTGATCCACATGCCGCCATTCGAGAGTTTCCAAGATGCGGACAGCTACTATGCAACCCTTGCTCATGAATGTACTCACTGGGCGGGCAGCAAGACCCGGTTCGACCGTGACTTCGGCGGGCATCGCTTCGGGAGCGAAGGTTACGCGGTCGAGGAATTGGTTGCCGAACTCGGGGCCGCGTTCCTGTGCGCCGACCTGGAGCTTGCCCTGGAACCACGCGAAGATCACGCATCCTATATCGCAACCTGGCTGAAAGTGTTGGCTGCTGACAACCGAGCAGTGTTTACCGCCGCCGCTCACGCACAACGCGCCGCCGAATTTATCAACACCAGAGCAGCCGCCGCCGCGCAAGTCACCACGACTTGCGCGGCATGAAGTGACTACAGACGTTGACGCCCCATCAAGAATCTCCTCCGGGCGGCTCGATCGCGGAAGCTTGCGCAATGGTGCGCTCGCTCCCGCAGCTTTGCGGTATGTCAGTGGCCCAAAACGCTCGCCCGAAGCGCAGTTTGTGGCAAAACCACCTTTTGTTTTTCATTGTCTGGTGAGTGAGTACGTTAGTTGGGTAGTACCTCAGTTTCAAACTGAGGCACTACTGGCCATTCCGGGCACTTTGCCGATTGTGCCTGGATCACGAGCAGCCCTTCCATAATCCTGTAAGGTAAGGTTAGCCGACAAGCCGGGAGTTGATCGGATTGGTCAACACAATGGCGTTTATCGGTACTAATCCGGGCAGTTGAGACTGCACACGAATGTGCGCCTTATCTGCGAAGATCATCCTGTGAGCAAGCAGCCACTCAAACGTATTTATTTCGATACCAACGTCCTCTTACGTTGGCCGAACCTGCCGAACAACGTCGCCTCCCTCTTCGGTGTGGCGAATTGGGTCGGCGCTGATCTCTATATTCCCAAGACCGTCGAGGATGAACTTGAGGGCCAATTCGTGCGCGGAGCCAATGCCGCATGGGATGCTGTGGCAGCCGACCTGAAGGAGCTGACGAAGCTCTGCAACCAGGTCATTGCCGTCGATGTGCAAGGCAAGCGGCCGGACGACGACGACCTACGCGCTGCCTTCCGCACTAGGTCCAAGCAGCTTAAGGACCATTGGAGAATCGAAAATATTCCCGTCCATGACGTCGATCTCGCAACATTGCTTAAAATGGCTATCAACCGTGATGCTCCGTTCGAGGAAATCGAGATCAACAAATCCAAGCGTGTCGTCACGGGCCTTCAGGACACCGCCATCCTTTTCGCTATCGCCTCTCATATGAAAAACCGCCGACAGAGACGAGCGCTACGCTCTCATCAGTAACGACGGTGTATTTCAGAAGAAGGGATGCCGTGACTTTCTGGATATGGCAGACGTGAAGCTGGAGGTGTTTCGCAGTGTTGATATTCTGTTCCGTGATCTTTTCGATCACGGTTGGGCTGCTGTTCGCGCAGGATGGGACGAGGGTATGAAGGAGGTCGAGGCCAGCCTGAACCAGCAAAAGGAAGCGTTACAGGCCCAGATCGTGCCGCTCCTGAACGTATCGTTTTGGTGTCACTGCAAGAAATGTCGAGTACAAGACTATAGTCCCTGATACAAAAGCGACCCGAGGGCTAATGATGCCTGTGTGGCAAAGCCCGTCGGTGCGGACAAGAAGCGAGAAGCCAGAAATCTCGGGGAAGCTCTCGGTGCCGAGTTAACAAGACTTCGGGTTGTAAAAGGGTGGACCCAGCAAGGAATATCTGAGAGGTTAGGCTACGATGTCAGTTACATTCGCCAGTTGGAAAAAGGAACCAAGAGTCCCACCCTACGCACGCTGACTCATTTCGCAGAAGTCTATTCTTTGAGGGTTTCGGTACTGTTGGGTAGAGCGGAACGAATCCTGGAGCGTCGCCGAACGGCACCGAAGAACTGATCAGAGCTTTACTTCGCCGCTCCGTTCGATCCTGAGCTCGGCAGCTAGGGCGATATCTGACAACCGCGTGGAGAAAAGATAGGCGACTGCCGCAAGCAATTCTACCGTTGTGTTGGCGCCCATTTCAGTACTCCGAATCCATTTTTCCGAGTAGCCGACGAGATGGGCCATTTCCGCCTGAGACCATCCCTTTGATTTCCGAAGCTCCGTAATCTCGGCCCCAATTGCCTTTGCGAGGGTGTTCGCCTCTCGACTTTTGTCGGCACCAATCGGTTTTGCCACGAGAACATCGTGGGCTATTGACGCGCAATCATTCAGGTACTATAGTCCTTGATTGAAATCTGCCTGTTTCAGATCGCTCGACTGAAAGAATCGAACGCGAACCGACACCGAGTTTTGTAGATGCAGCGGCGGAAAGCAGCAGAGTGAGCGGGAGGATAAATACCAGAACGAACAAACTATTGAGTATATGACAGATATTCGGATTGCGAGAGGAATTTTAGGAATCGTTCGTAAAACAAAAATTGTCTTGCAATTCGAAGCCGGCGGCGGGTAGAGTGCAGTCGGCTACAACCGTGAGCTGTTTGAGGTTGCTAGTCGTCAACATATTCGAGATAGTTTGCCGTGACGAGACCCGATAACTTCCGGATTCGTGCGGTTTATGTTCGGTTTTTGCAACAACCGCATGGGCCCAAAGCATCAGTTTGCCACGGATCGTTTTGCAAAGCCGTTACCGGTAAGTAGTTGTTTGGATGTACTGAAGGTATCGCAGGTTCAAAGTCAGTCGTCCAAGTGCTGTTTGCTGTTGATGAGCTTCCCCCCAGGGCTCACCCAAAAGATTACGAACGATCGACTTCGCTTGACAGCAAGGACTGTGCAAGGGTTCGTTTTTCTGTGCTAGGGAGAGCCGATGTCTCTAATTGATCAAGAAATGGCGAGCTTGCCGTATTCCCTCTCGCGACTTCGAACACTTTCAGACGAAGATCTAATGGTAGCGTTGTGCGCGAATTATAACGACGCGCTGGCGGTCCTCTTCGAACGGCATAGTGCTCTGGCATTTCGCATAGCTCGGGCAACACTGAGGGATGATGGAGAAGCTGAAGAGACAGTGCAGCGAGTCTTCCTGGATATCTATCGATCGAGGAGTCAATTCAATCGCGAGCGCGGAACTTTCACAATCTGGCTCCTTCAGTATGCCTACCACAGAAGCTTCAATCGTCGTGCACATCTCCAGGCAAATCATTTTTACGATCTGTATGACCTTGACGATTTGGCGCCGACCGAGCTGTTCTACGGAGCGGGACGTTTACTATGCTTACCTCGGCAGGAAGTGGTCTGCCTTGTCAAGCAGGCGCTCGCAATACTTGAGTCTCACCAGCGTAAGGTGATTGAACTTACTTATTTTGAAGGTTTGACGGCGATGGAGATCGCCGAGAAAACAGGCGACTCTGCCTCATCTGTCCGTCACCATTTGTATCGAGGGATGAAGAAAGTGCGGGACACCCTGCTCGAGACGAAGAGGGCTAGGTCGAACGCCGCTTCCGAGCGCAACCCAAGCCCAAAGGGGATGTTAGTTGAATACCCACGAACATTATGAAGAGCTGTGCGCTATAGCCGCTAGCGGGCAAGCGTCAGAGGATGAATTGACGGATCTTAAGTCTCACCTCGATACCTGCGCTAGTTGCCGCGGGATCGCATACGACTTTACAGAGATCGGCGCCCAGGGACTCTCGGTCCTCGCGGCGGAGCGGCAGCGCTGGCGAATTCCCTCAGGGATGACCCAGAGATTTATTGCGCGCGCAAGCTCGGAACAAATAGAGATAAAGCGGGAGCCGGCCTCGAGAATGCCAAATCGAAATCGGTTTGCGGTTTTTGCCGCTGCAGGTGGTGTCGCTGCAGCAGCGTTGATCGCAAGTTTCCTTACGTTTGCCAAGCCGAAGCCTTTTTCACGCCTAGGAGACCACAGCAGCGCCGGTCAGGCCTCCGTTGCTGCTTCAGGGACGAATTCCCAACCGGCCCAAGTTCCAGATGCACGCCTACCGCTGCAGATTGCATCAGCCCGAGCGGAATTGAGTTCCTTTGACGCGAAGATCAAGGCACAGGCCAGCGAACTCGCATCATTGAGGAGCCATGAGGATGCTCTGAATTCGCGCCTTGCCAGCGCCGAACAAGAGAATTCCATTTTTCGCTTTGAGAGAACTAAGCAAGAGGCTCGCAACACTCAACTTCAAGCAGAACTAGAAAAGTCAGGCTCGGAAAGGAACGCAAGCGACGTTGCTTTGGTTCTGCAAGAAAACGAAATTCGCGAGCTCCGAAAAAAGATCGCCAATCAGTCAGAAGCACTGGGACAGCAACAAGCGTTCGCGACGAAAGCGGGTGACGTCCGGGAGCTTGTAGTCGCGCGCAATCTCCACATCATCGATGTGCACGACCGAGATAGCGACGGCAAGAACCAGCGCGCATTTGGACGCATTTTCTACACAGAAGGGAAGTCCCTGATCTTTTATGCGTACGATCTTGCTGATCAACGGAGGTTGGACGCGAAGGTTGATTTTTACGTATGGGGCGAGCGGTTAGGTGTCGAGAAACCGGTCAGAAGTCTGGGAGTCTTTCACAGCGATGATGTAAAGGACGGACGCTGGGTGCTCACCTTTGACGAGCCCCACATTTTGGCTCAAATCGATTCAGTTTTTGTGACTGTCGAATCTTCGAAGAGGTCCATTAAGGAACCAAAAGGACGAAGAATACTGTTCGCGTTCCTGGGCGATAAGCCTAACCATCCCTAAACCCACTGTCCCTACTGGACTACTCGCCTTAGGCCAACCCTCTCATTGCTCGAGCATCATCACAATAAATAATTTTTCGCTGGGCAAAAAGCTGCGAGCGGTCGGCATACATCTTTAGAGGAATGCGTAAATCGATGCTACATCTCTCCTTTGAGGTCGTGTGCAAATGTTATTTCACGCTGGTACTCATCTCGCTGATTGCCGCCTTGGCTTCGGCACAATCCGAGACGGCAACGGTTTCTGGGCAGGTAGTAGATACGTCTGGGTTGAATATAGCGGACGCTCAAGTCAAGTTGGTAGACGTTGATCGTGCCACCAGCATTGGCGTAACTACGAAAAAGAGCGGCTTGTACACGTTTGTGAGCATAAGACCCGGACGCTACCGGATGGAAGTTTCTGTCGCCGGATTCAGAGTTGTCAATGTGACGGGCTTGACAGTGAATGTTCAGGATCACCTTGAGCAGAACTTCCGACTTTCTGTCGGATCTGTATCCGAGTCCGTTACCGTGGAGGGGCAGACATCTCCCGTGAACACGGAATCTGCAACTGTTAGTACCGTGGTCGAACGAAATTTTGCAGAGAACCTTCCGATGAACGGCCGGAGCTTTCAGACTCTAATCCAGCTGACGCCAGGAGTCGTCTTGACCGCCAGCACTGTAGGCAATGAAGGACAATTCAGCGTGAATGGGCAGAGGACTGCTTCCAACTACTGGATGATTGATGGGGTCAGCGCCAATGTCGGAGTGAACTCGAATCCTGTCAGTCCTATTGGTGGGACTTCCGCTGCAGGAGCCTCGCCGGGCCTTAGCGTACAAGGAGGCACGAACAGCCTTGTTTCCGTTGACGCGCTGCAGGAATTTCGCATTCAAACCTCGACCTATGCCCCCGAATTTGGTCGTACACCGGGAGGACAGATCTCAATTGTTACGCGCTCCGGCACAAACCAATTTCATGGAACCGTGTTTGACTATTTCCGCAACGATGTCTTTGACGCCAATGATTGGTTTGCTGATAGGTCGGGGTTGAGAAAGCCCGAAGAACGCCAAAATGATTTCGGGGACACCTTTAGCGGCCCGATTCTGAAAGACCATACATTTTTCTTTTTCTCTTTCGAGGGACTGCGGCTGCGACTCCCAGAGGTAGCGCAGAACCAAGTCCCCGCTCTGAGCGCAAGGCAAAGTGCAATCCCGGCCGTCAAGACGCTATTAGATGCCTTTCCATTACCTGCTTCTAATGCATCAGACGTGAATGGCATCTCGCCGTTCAACGCGAGCTACTCCAACGCCTCTTCGCTAACTGCGACAAGTCTTCGAGTCGATCATCATCTGAATGACAGGCTCTCCGTGTTTGCGAGATACAGTTATTCTCCATCGGACCTGAGCGCTCGTTACCCGGGTCTTGCCCTGAGCAGTATATCGAAATCTCGGATCGTCACACAGACCGCTACTGTAGGTGCGACATGGATCTTAACTCCTTGGATCGTTAATGACCTACGTGTGAACTACAGCCGAAATAGCGGCACGGGTAGCTATGTGCTGGATAATTTCGCCGGAGCCGTACCGCTCACAAATGGAGATCTGCACCTACCAAACCCATTCACTGCCCAGAATTCGGAATTCGGGCTTAACATCTTTGGTATGCAAGGCGGCGTTTTGCAGCGAGGCAACAGCGCCCAAAACTTGCAGAGGCAGATTAATCTAGTTGACAACATCGCGATGCAGAGCGGCACACACGGGCTGAAGTTTGGCATCGACTACCGCCGATTGAACCCTCTATTCCGGCCACCAGCATATTTTCAGAGTGACCTGTCATTTGCGTTCAGCAACTTAATCTCAGGAACTCTTGATGAGGCTACCGTACGAGGAGCTGTCGATACATCCCCTCTGCTCCGAAACCTTGGTCTGTTCGCGCAAGACACGTGGCGTGTCGGTCCTCGGTTAACCGTCACCTACGGTTTGCGATGGGATGTTGACTTCTCCCCTACAACAACCGGCGGACCGAATTTTTCAGCTGTAACAAATTTCAACAACTTGTCGCAATTGGCTGTGGCACCGTCTGGCACCCCGGTATTCCACACGTCATTCACGAGTTTCGCGCCCCGTATTGGCTTGGCGTACCAGTTCTCTCACCGCCCTGACTGGGAAACTGTCGTTCGCGGAGGGTGGGGACTCTTCTATGATCTCGCCACTCAACAACTTGGGAATTTGCTGAATGGCTACAACTATCCCTTTGGGGCAGCCACGACCGTTTTTGGCATTTCATATCCGTTGGATCCTGCAACAGCGAGCCCACCTCCGGTGTCGATTTCAGGGTTAGGTCTTCCAGGGGCGACTCTGCCTGCATTTGATCCCACTCTTAAGCTGCCGTACACCATGCAGTGGAACCTGGCAGTGGAGCAATCATTAGGCTCTAAGCAAAGTGTCACTGCTTCATACATCGGGTCAATTGGAAGGCGACTCATACAGACCACAATCGACGCAAATCCAAATCCGAATATCTCAAGTGCAATGTTAGTCAGCAATCAGGGAACCTCAGACTACGATGCTTTGCAGGTGCAATTTAAGCGCAGACTTTCACGTGGACTGCAGGCATTGGCGTCCTATACATGGGCGCACTCGATTGATACGGCATCGGACGGTTTCTCGGGTCCTAACTCAGTGACGGTAAACGGCTACGCCCTGAACACAAACCGCGGACCCTCCGACTTTGATGTTCGTCACGCAGCTTCCGCCGGACTTACCTATGACATCCCAGCTCCTAGAGTCAACATGTCCGGTTCCGCGATTCTTCGGAACTGGTCTGTGGAGAATGTATTTCAAGCAAGGTCGGCCTCGCCGGCTGGTGTAGTGAATCCTTCAGTTTTTCTGGACGCCGCCTACTCGGCGTATGCCCGACCGGACGTCGTAGCAGGAGTGTCGCAGTATCTCTATGGATCGCAGTATCCAGGTGGAAAGGCGCTCAATCCCAACGCCTTCGTCGGACCACCGTCTGACCCTACAACTTTGATAGCCCTTCGGCAAGGAGATTTTGCACGAAACTCGTTGAGGGGTTTCGGGGTATGGCAATGGGATTTTGCGGCTCATCGGGAATTCCCAATTCACGAGTTACTTAAGGTGCAGTTTCGAGCAGAGATCTTCAACCTTTTGAATCATCCCAACTTCGGCCCACCTTTCAATCAGCTTGGTTATTCGCAATTCGGCCAGTCCCTCCAGATGTTGGGATCGAGTTCAGATCAAAACGGGGGGGGAGGAAGCTTTAGCTCCTTGTATCAGATCGGCGGACCACGGTCGATTCAGTTGGCTCTGAAAGTCACATTCTGACAATAGGCTGGCTCAGAGGATGCCCAATACTTCATTCTTTAGCCTACGAACCACCGCACGGATCGGTGTGTTGTGCATCCTGGTCTTAGCTACCTCCTCGTCGGCCGGGGCGTCAACCTTCACGGTAAAAGACGCAATTGGGATGCAGAAATTCGTCGATCCATATCCGTTCCACCCGTATTCCATACAGCGGGAAGATGCAAAATTTTCACCGGACAATCGGTTTTTCGCAGTAGTTACCCAACGCGGTTTGGTAGCCACGAATGAACTCGAGTCAACGATATGGGTATTCGACGTAAACGATGTTGGCCGTTTCCTCAGCAATTCGCTAAAGGTTGCTCCTCCTGTACCGACAAGAGTCGCGAAGGCAGCAGCGGTGACGAACGATCTCACCATTACTCAACTGCGATGGATCAGTAATCAGAAGCTCGCGTTCTTGGGGCGCCACAAGAGCTCAAAGAATCGGTTGTTCACCATAGACGTGAAGACTAGGGTTCTAAAGGGAGTTACGCCCGATTGGCAAGACGTGACACAGTTCGACATTGTCAACGACACGGTGGCTTACACGAGTGCAATTCGTGAACCGAAGGTGCAAAGAGCGCCTGAAGTTGTACTCACAGGACAATCCATCCTTCCACTGCTGGATTCCGAATCTCCCGACGACTTCACCGTTCTGAGCAAGCCAGCAGAATTGTGGATAATACGCGATCGCGAGACATCCCCGGTGAGAGACCGTTCGACAGGCAAACCAATCAAGCTGGTAACTGAAATGCTGTCGCTTTCGCCTTCAGGTAGTTATGTAGCGGTGACCCAACATGCCGATCACATCCCGTTAGCTTGGGAAGCGTACGAGCCGTTCCCGGGTCCTCTCTCGAATTTTATCCGACTGAAAGCGTCGCCTGCCGCGATAGGGACAGAAGGTCTCCTATATAGATTAGGAATGCCAGAGCAGTACGCTCTCATCGACCTTCATAGCGGCGACATCTCTCCAATAGCCGCTCCGATCGGAGAAACCCTCAACTACTTTAGTCCTAAGAAAGCAGTTTGGGGTCACGATGGTAATCAAGTACTGCTCCTAAATACGTTCCTTCCCATGGACGGTCTCAGCGAGGTCGATCGGCTTCGTCGTGCGAAACAGCCGTGTGTAGCTCTCCTTGACACAGCATCCGGCAATACAACCTGCGTCGCCGGAATTCACCAAAGTCAGGGAGAATGGTTTTCAAAAGATGGAACCGCCTTTCGGGCTACTGACTTGATGTGGAACGAGTCTGTAGGAGAAGTGGTTATCAGCTATACGACATATGGCAATGAAAACCGCGCTACTCATGTAGAGCACGCGCCGGAAGCATTTCGTTCCGAAGGAACTGGTTGGGCGCGTGTTAAGCATTCTGCAGCACTAGATCGACCGCCTTTTTGGACGGGCATACGTCAGGACCTCAATGAACCACCTGCCCTATTCGTTGCGAATTGGGCGAGTAGCAACGCCCGAAAGCTATGGGATCCCAATCCGCAGTTGAAGGGTTTGAGACTAGGAGAAACATCCGTTTACAAGTGGCGCGACAGCTCGGGCCGCAATTGGGCCGGTGGCCTGGTCAAACCTCCTGACTATATTCCGGGTAAACGATACCCTCTTGTCATCCAAACACACGGATTCAATCAGCACGAATTCATGACCATAGGACCGTTTATGACGGCATTCGCCGCGCGTCCTCTCGCAGGAATTGGCATCATGGTCCTACAACTTGAGGAGCAGCGTGACGTTGATCTAACACCGCAGGAGGCAGAGGTAAACGCGGGAGGTTATGACTCCGCTATTGAACATCTATCTGCTGATGGGTTAGTGGATCCGGCTCGCGTGGGGCTGATTGGTTTCAGTCGAACGGGCTACTATGTACTTGAAGCACTGACTAAGAATCGTCACCGGTTCGCTGCCGCTACAATCGCCGACTCCGATTTTCTAGGCTACATGCAGCGATTGTTGGATGTGGACGCCGGCCCAGACGACTCTTACAAAAAGGAAGGGGTAGCAATCTACGGATCACAACCCTTCGGAGAAGGTCTGAAGACATGGGTGCAAAAAGCTCCAGCGTTTAACCTTGACAAGGTTATTACCCCGGTCCGCATTGAAGTGCACGACATGCGCACATTGCTGCACGATTGGGAACTGTACGCAGGGTTGCGGCTGCAGGCGAAGCCCGTGGATCTGATCCAGTTGCCCGACGCCGTGCATGAAGTGACCAAGCCACTGGAACGCCTCGCATCTGAACAAGGAGATGTCGACTGGTTCGATTTCTGGCTAAATGGTCACGAGGATCCCGACGCTAACAAAGCTGAACAATACGCACGCTGGCGTATGTTCCGGAAACAACCGAGCGATATCGAAACAAATCCCGGAGTCGCGGGTGATACCCGCTGAAGGAATGGGACGGCTTATTGCACAAACAGCACAATCGAATCTCGCACACTACGTGATCGGAAGCCGTGACAAGGCGTCCCTCCTCGGTCGCGACCGAGGAGGGACAAGTTCAGGTATCTCCCAGAACAGTGGGTCGGACCCATGCTACTCGTCGAGGTCGTACGCTGGATTCGTAGTGCTAACGACTAGATTGCTGTCCGATTTCGGAGCAATCTTGGCCGGGGGCGCATGCTCGATTCTGCGGAATGCGTCGCCAAGTACTATAACCTGCGGCTTCGTATAGTTCATCGTTTTGTCCTCCTTTCTTAGGATGTTCCCAGCACTCTGCTAGCGGGAGTGGTAGAGATCTAGGCTCTGGCCATGCGTTTACCATGGTCGACCGCGCCATGACTTGATTGTTGCCACGGAAGTACAGCATCAATCAAATGACGCGAAGCCATGTCGCGTAGCCAAAACTCGAGCGCAACAGTCTTCAATAGGCAAACAATATGAACCCTTTCTCCGTTTCTTGCAGCATCAAGTGTTTCCAACAAGCGCGCATCATTGATGTATCCGAGAGCGGATGTAAGCGATAACTCGAAAACTGATTGCAGTTGCTCCCAGTGCTTCTCGAGTGCAACGACCGGAGTGCGAGCTCCAAATTGTTTAGTCTTGCGACATAGAATGTCTCGGGGTACCATCCCCATCAGAGACCGACGCATCAGCGAACGCCTTTCTCCGGGGCGAAGCAACTGGTCGGCTGGAATGGAAAAAATGAATTCGATTAGATTCTGGTCGAGGTAGGGGTATCGAATCTCCTCGATTGCCAGTTTCGAACAGCTCATCTTTGCCAATTTATTGCCCATTGCGACTACTCCACCGGCATAGTAGCGTCGGCTGGGCAAGCGAAAACCGAAGTGTTCGTTGACATCTAACAGTTGTCGAAAAAGCCCTGTTCGTCTGGCAAAATCCTTTGCGATCCAGGACTCGACTTTGACCTGCGTGGCCGCATATTGACCTAACGATGTTGGCAGCAAATCGATGAGAGACCTCCACAGAAGTTGAATCCAAGGCTGTTGCTTAATCAAGCTCCACGCAATTAGTTGCTTCGCCAACTTAATCAGCTTGAACTGCACGACGAGGTCGGATAACTGGGGCGTAGGGTCTGGAATGCCCCCCATGAACTCGTCGCCGCCGATTCCGGAGAGGACTACACGGTAGTCACCTTGCTGAATGACATATGCGCGCTGCGCCTCGAGTTGGCGTCCAGCACCAAGATAACCAGGCAGTGCCGAGAATTCAGGATAGCCGAGAGACGCTGGGGAACTGCCCAGGGTGCTAGCGTCGATGTGATGACCTACTCTGCCACGTTGCGCTTCCACTTTTGGGAAATAGATCCAGTCTTCGCCGTCAGGCTCGGTCTTATCGTAAAAGGAAAGTGTGTCCAAGCGAGACGTTGCAGCTCCCTCTTTTGCGAGAATGTCGTCTCCGACGCAAACAATTGACGACGAATCTAACCCACCACTCAGTTCTGCGATAATGGGTGAGTCAGAACGCAGCCTCCGGCGCACCGATTGCCGGAACATGTGACGAAAGTGTTCTTCGTATTCGGAGTCTGTCTTGTAGCGAATGCGCGTCTCAGAATTGAAGCGCCAGTAGCGCTGTAGGTTGGCGACACCACCGCGGACGCGGACAATCTGTCCCGGCGGGGTCTCATGAATCTCACGGTAGGGTGTCAAGTGCGATTCTGGGTCACGAGCGAAAAAACCGGCGACGTAGAGATCTTGAATGTGGAATTTGTCGCTTGCGAGCAGTACGAGCGTGTCGAGGTCCGTACACCATCGAATGTGATCTTTCTCCAGATGGTAGAAAATGTGCCGAATGGCCATGTAATCGACAGCGAAGATCAGTTCGCACTCTTTTGGCTTCCAGATCGAAATACCCCAATCGCCAATGATGTGGGAAAAACAGTTGATTTCCCATCGATCGAATGCTGCAGCGACGATGGCGATATCGGTGGGATAATCTTCGAGACGGCTGTGGAGGTCGCTGATCAGTTCGTCCCGATTGTCCAGGCGGCCGTCCCAAGTGAGAATGAAGCCTCGACGCGAGACATATGGCTGCTGCTCCTTGCGTGATTCTGCAGTAGTGTGGAAAGGACGATAGAGCAGAGCAATCGAGTCCCCAAGATAGAAGGACCTACCGTCCGGACCTTGGAAACTCAATGCCTTGTGGAACTCTGCAATCAGGGCAGGATTCACCGGCTTTCCGTCGAAATTCCAAATGCCAGCCTGGACGCTCATTTTATTCCCTCCACTAACAACGATCCCAAACGGCGTAGATAGCCTGAACGTTCGATCTCTCGTTGATAGCTTGTCCTTCGATTTCAACCCAAGCGTGCGCCTTGAAGGGAAGTTTCTGCGCACCGAGCACCATTCGTGCATCAACGCCACGCTTCCTGAGCAGGTAAGTGATGACGAAGGAGCGCTGCAGGCAAAGGGCTCGCTTGGGGTACCATACGCAACTGTAGTTAACGACTGTGCACACTCGGTGAGTGATCTCTGATCGTGGGATTCCGCCAACTACTCTCCAACCCTTCACGACGGTATACATCGTCTCAAATGGGCAACAGACCTTGAGAATGTCGTACAACAAAAGCATCAGCAAAGCTTGAAGGAATAGCATTAGGCGCACCTCTTCGACTGGATACGAACTCCTAGTTCTCCGCAGATAAAGGCCAATCTGTCGATCAAAGCTTCAATTTTGATTGAACGAGGTTGAACCGGGGAGTGACCCCAAGTTGGTTTGTAGTCCAGCAGGACAGAACGGCCGGAACTGCTAGCCGCTTGCAGTCGTGCGGCCATCTTTCGCACGTGCATCGGATTGCACCGAGTGTCCGAATCACCCGAGATGAATAACACGGCGGGATACTCGACACCAGGTGTGACACAGTGATAGGGCGAGTACGAAAGCAGAGATATAAAATCCCGCGGATCGGCAGCCGACCCATATTCATCGGCCCAATCACCTGCTGAATCGAAAAGGTGATATCTGATCATGTCGAGGAGAGGTCCAAGGCAGACAGCTGCGCGGAAGAGGTCTGGCCGCTGAGTAATTGCGGCACCGACCAGGAGACCAGCATTCGAACCACCGCCAATAGCTATGCGTTCCGGGGCAGAACGCCCGGTTGTTAAGAGCCACTCAGCAGCAGCTATAAAGTCATCAAAGGATTTCTGGCGTTGTTCCCGCTTAGCAGCTAGATGCCACTGCTCACCAAGCTCTGAGCCGCCACGTAAAGCCGGCACGGCAAACAGGAAACCCTGTTCGATGAGAATCGTGCCCAGAACTGAGAAGCGTGGCGTGACACAACTGCCGAAGCCACCGTAACCTGTGAGGAATGTGGGCAAATCGCCAGAATGCAACAGATCGCTGCGCGCGGCGAGGAATAGAGGAATAGACGTGCCATCTTTCGAAGGGTACACAACCTCCTCAACAGCAATTAGGGACGAATCGAGCGGAGCGCCGGACGGCTCCCAGTTAAACATGGATTCGAGGTGCGGGTCGTAGCAAACAACGGTGGGAGGGCACGACACAGAGGTGTAGCTGCAGAAGAGCTTCTCGGTGGCGGTGGTCTGATTCAGGAGGTCCACTGTGACGTAAGAAGGAAAATGAAGATCTTGCTGCCTAATGCCATTAAGGCTGAACATTTCGACACTTGTAGAGAATCGGTCGATGCGGTTGACGATAATCCGATCGCCAGCAATGGCAAATTGCTGAATTCGTCGACTTGTCTCGGGCACGATCTCGTGCCAATGCGCCGGGTCTGGAGCTTCAGGATCAATTATTATGACGCGAAAATTAGGAGCAGCCATGTCCGTATACGCGAGCAATCGACCTTGCGCGAAAAATGGCACAAAAATACCGGGGATATTATTCAGAAGGAGTTTGGGTACATCTCCCGTTCGGAGTTCATGCAAGTAAACTGAGGTTCGACGGTGTTTGCCCAACGAAGAGACGACATATCCCAGCACGCCTGTTTGGAGCGAGTGAATGACTGCTAAGGATAGGGTCTTCGCATCGTCGACAACGAAAACGTCTTGGTCTTGATTTCGGTCTGTGCCAAACAGATGGAAGCGCACTGCTTTATGATCTTGCCTTGCACCCTGAAGTTCTCGATGGGAATAGTAAAATCCGGAACCGTCGAGTGAAAAGGCAAGTCCGGTGCAAAAACCGTCAGGAAGACGGTCCGGCAAAATCGCCATCTGATCAGTCGTCAAGATCTCCAAGGCAGCGTGATCCGTCCCGCCCTCCCGGACGCAATATGCGAGAAAACGTCCATCGTGAGAAATGGCAGCAATGCTTACTGCTCCGGAGCAAGTCGTCCTCGTTGCGGGATCGACAAGAATTGATTCTTCCCCGGCAGACCCATCCCTCATCACGATCACAGGCTGCTCTCTATCTTTGTACTGCTTCAGGTAGAAGTAGCGGTCGCCCACATTCCACGGTTCAAACATGGTCTCTTTGAAAGTTAGTAGATCTCTCACCCGTTCTCTTAGCTCCTCTCGACCCGGGGCTGCATCAAAACGTGAATGCGTGTACGCTATCTGCTCTTCGAGCCACGCTCGTGTTTGCGGCGAGTTTTGATCTTCTAACCAGCGATAGGGATCGGTAATCTCCACACCGTGTAGGGTCTCGGTTACGGGATCCACCGGTGTGAACGGGGGTGCAACTATTACACTTGGCATGGTGTACCTTCCAGAACGTATGGTCGAGTGACACGGTAGTTCAGGAACTAGATCCAGTCCCCACATCACGGTTAAGCGATGGATGCACCGTACATCCACGCTCAGACCTCCCGTCAAGAACTTTTTTTGTGCATGGAATCACGCAGCGCCATTTGCGCCGTTCGCTTTTCGTTCCGACACGTTCTCTCCTATCGCAAGGAAGGAATGTGTTTGGGGCTATGAACTTGACAAGCGACTCTGATGTAATTCGCTAGCTGATAAAAGCCGGACATGGAATTCTGGTTATCTGATGTCATGTTGGGAAGACGCTCTGGCTGCGCGAAACCATGCAGAAGTAAGCTAGAATGGGAGCCTTGCCGTTGACCGGTGGCCGTTAAACAATCCAACCTCTAAGGTTGTCCGACCTTGTTCCATTTTCAGAACAAAACCATGATTCTTCTCCGCCTCGTCGAGCAGGCTTCTACACTCACGCAAAATGGGATTGTTGTACCCATTTGTGCATCGCTCGCCGCACTCGCTCGAGTGAAGAGGGAGAAAATGGAAAATTCGCTGCGAGCCATGTTCTAAGTATGAAAGGTGAGAAAGCGAGCACAGGAAGTCAGGATCTAGACTTACGAAATCTGATACGCATACAGATGGCTGATGCGGAAAGGATCAAGAGCAGCCCTCTGCCACATTTCCCAGGGAAACGCAGTTCTATCGACTAGCGTAGTGCAAACAGGTGACGCCGCGTTTGTTCTACCGCCGGAGTAGTCATGACGAATCCAGGGGAGTGGCTTCGAGGACTTCGGGAAGATCTTCATCTCACGCGCATGGCTGTCGAACGCCTTACAAGCGAGGCCGCAGCCAAAGCCAATAATGAGCGCTATCGAATTCGGCGGGGACGGCTCACGGAGATTGAAGAGGGAAAGGCTGTGCCCGACATTTTTGAAGTGGAAAGTCTCTGCGAGTGTTACAAGGTGACCTATGAGGCCGTGTTGCACGCCTTCGGCATGAGATTGGGAGCGTCCCACGACGCGCCGCAGGGGTCAACCGAATCCCACGATGCCTCAAAACGGTGGTCGTTCACTGACACGGATCGCCCGTTTTCCCTGACATTCCAGAGCAAGATCAGCTTCGATACAACTCGTCTTGTAACCGAAAGCGCGGAAGACCTGGGGGTGCCTGCGGTTGTACGTCAGCGCCTAGATGCGGGCCAGTTTCGGTTGGGGATCGTCGGCTTGGATGATGACACCATGGACGATCTCGTTCCTGGCGGCTCAGTGGTGGTGATCGACAAATCACACAACACCGTAGAGACGGGTGATTGGAAAACTATCCAAGAGCGGCCCATTTACTTTGTATGGCACGAGAAAGGCTACAGTTGTTCTTGGTGTCATCTCGTGCGTGACACGTTGTTTATTGTGCCTCATCCCACTTCGCGACACCCGGTAATGATTTTCAAGATGCCCCGCGCCGCGACCATCATCGGTCGCATTGTTCATGTGTGGCCGCCCATGATCCTTTCCAAGAGTCCCGCATCAGGCGGCCATTCGAGTATGAGTTAGTGCGCTGTCGCGCGCTGCTTGATCCACGGAAAGATCCTGCTGAACCACGCTTGCCTGGGCAGCGTGGAACCTGGTTGATGAATCAGTCGTTTGGCTTCGAGCGATTGAAGGAATTCAGTAACATCTGAAAGAAGCTGCGATCGGGGAACAGAGAAGTCTTGAGCTAGCGCGTCTGCAATCTCATCAACCGAATGTAGCTTCTTCAAGAGTTCCCAAATTCTCAGACCGATCGCATTCAGACTGAAACAGATCCCCTGCTCGATGTCCAATAGCACGGCACCATCCTCAGAAGTAGTTTCTCGCACGCTCGGTGCGATAAGGAAGTCTTGCGTGGTAATTGGATGCTCCATACTGCTCCTCCGATCAATGCACTTTTGAACGTTGCGCGGATCAAGCATCGGAGAGAATATGCCTTTCTTTGTCCCTCCGGAACAAAAATTCCGGCTGCAAGAATTGGCGCAGCGGGATTCCGTGGCGCAAAAGGCTTATTAATCCACAAAAGTTTCAATTATTAAGTCCAAGGGCTTGCGCGGATTACGACTTGTTCTAACGATATGTGTTGGAGATTGATTCGCGCAGCGTCACACCATCCCATGCTGCACGCCAAGCGCTCGAAATTTGTGCAGGAATTCGTGCACGACCTCCGGCCTCAATGGTGAATCGCGCTTTGTAATTCGACCAACCTAGCCGAAGCGCCGCTCTGGTTAGTCTCTGCAATTCAATACGTTATAAGCTCTGGCAGGGAAGTGAGGGCTGGAAATCGTACCGACTACAGGATGGAAATGCAGCACTGAAAAAATATTCGTTCACTCTCTACCAAATAACGTTAGTAGTGAACATATCGAGCAAAGGGGGAAATTTATGTCTTCTGAGTGGAAATGGCTGGCCCGCCAGACACGCCCCGTGTTGCCGCTCCTTATCCTAAATTTGGTCTTCATTGTTGTAGGCAGTGCACTGACTCTGCTGGACCCCTTGGTTATCAGGTGGTTAATCGATGTTGCCCTTCCGGAACGCGATCTCCGCCTCGTCCTCTTAGGCACACTAGTTTTTTGCGCCGTGTATTTGGTAAGTGTGATCGTGAGCTATCTCGCCTCATTCATCAGTTGCGTGGTGAGCCAAAAGCTCATCTTTCAGATCCGGATATCACTGCTGCGTCGAATCCAAACTCTCGGAGCGAAATATCACGGTAACTCCAAGGTGGGGGAAATGCTCTACCGGATCGAGCAAGATGTTGACCGCGTGGCGGAGTTAGGCGGAGACATTCTTCCTCTAGCCATTCAGATGGTGATCATGGGGCTAATGGTCCTTGTGACCATGGGAGTTCTGAATTGGCATTTGACTCTGGTAGTCGCTCCATTACTCCCCCTCTTTTACGTATTGCAACACAGATGTGCGATTAGTTTAAAAGATGCAGCCGACAACGTCCAGAATCAGTCTGGAAAGATCAGCTCGTTCTTACAAGAACACTTGGCCAGCATGCTGCAGTTGCAGCTGCTGAATCGGACAAACACACGGGGCAGAAAGTTCGCCCGCCTCGCGGCCGAGGGAGCAAGATTCCAGATCAACCAGCGAGCCACCGAAATGTCTTTTAGCGTCGCTTCCATTTCGGTGATCGTTCTTGGAATGGGGGCGATCCTCGGGTATGGAGGCTACGAAGTAACTCGGAGCACTTTGACCGTGGGTGGGCTGGTAGCTTTTTACGGCTACGTCTTCCGGCTGTTCGTGCCCGTAAGCGTTGCCATCGACCTCCAGGCGCGCCTACAACGGGTCGGCGCCAGCATCCGGCGTATCCAAGAAATTGCGAAAGACAACCCACAAATTGTGAGACGCGAGTGCATGAGACCGCTGCGGTGCGATACCAAACCAGAATTGGAATTCCGTTCGGTTTGGTTTTGCTACAGTGCCGAGAAACCAGTATTACGTGATATGAGCTTTCGTGTTGACGCTGGCGAAACCGTTGCAGTTGTGGGTCTGAATGGGTCTGGAAAGAGTACGATTGGCCTCCTGGCGACTCGACTGTTCGACTCAGATGCAGGCAAGATTCTGGTGGGCGGACAGGATATCCAGCGGGTGGGCCGCCGAAGTCTTCGTGCCCTTTTAACTTTGGTTCCACAGGAGCCAATTCTTTTTGACGGAACAGTTCGTGAGAATCTTCTCTACGGCAATCCAAGAGCGACTGAGAAAGATTTGGAAACCGTTTCCGCTCTCACTCAGTTGGATCGGGTACTCCTAAAACTTCCGAAGGGTTTGGATGAGCCGCTAGGACCGTCTGGCGGTCGACTTTCAGGCGGAGAGAAGAAGCGATTAGCACTGGCACGCAGTCTCCTGCAACAGCCAAGAATTCTGATTGTCGACGAGATCACCAGTGCCTTGGACGGTCCTGCCGCCGCGGGATTACTTCAGGGGCTGGAACTCTTTTGCCAAGCTCGCACACTCGTGGTGATTTCGCACCGTCCGGCGACCATTTTGTGGGCGAACAGAATTTTGGTCGTCGCCAATGGGGCGATTGCCGATTCTGGAAAGCATGATGAAATGATCCTTCGCTGCCAGGCATACCAGCGAATTTGGGAGTGTCAAGACAGAGTGCCCTCAATAAGGTCTCAACCCGTATTGGGGACGAGCGGAACAACGGAAAGCGCCGAAATTTCGGCATCATAAGGCGTCTCAGTGATCCGACTTCACTGCCGCACAAAAACCGAATGGCTGCACTGAATTGGTGTCATAATCGCTGGCCGCAGATGCCCAACGTGAGGTGGCAATGTTGAGCGTGATTCTAGTAGTGGGCGCAGTTCTTGCGTTATTAGCATTGACATCACGTTCAAAATGCGGCGAGCAAGAACCGTGGCCACTCGATTACTACCTGCGTCCGGATTTCACTAAGACCGAGTCGGTGTTTGGGTTCCGAGAGGTCTGTCGTGATGTCTCAAATACGAAGAGTCTTGGTTTCGTTGCAGCGAACGCCCCCGCCGACATCGTCAATTCGTACAGAACCCAGCAACAACGTCTGGCCCGGTTGTCATTACGGATCACGAGCGCCATGCTGGTGCGACGATTGGCTCACGACGGTGATTTCGTGGATGGTTTTCCACTCTCTTGCCGCGCTTCCATGTCGAAGTTGAAGAGCGCGTTTCTCTTGGGTATCTGCACATTCGGAAGGGCCGGGCTTCGCGTGCTACAAGGGTTGAGCGTTGGGATTCCCCAGCGGGTCCAGATTTTGGCATCGGCGACCATTCTGGCAAATATACGAGATCTGCTGAACGATATGCAGCACCATCGCCAAGCAACCTCCAACGGTCTGAGAGATGAAGGAATCCGCTGTAAAACCTCCAGCTCCTTTTTTAGTGACGAGTCCAGCCAGTCCGGAGTGAAGGAAGACATTCTGCGGGCACTCGGACTGTCTCTGCCCAATGATCTATCACGGTTGATATTCTTAGCGACCCTACGCGACAACAACTCTGGCCACTACTACCATCCGGAGGTCGCTCGCAGGTTTTCGATAGAACTCGCTGACCGGGCAATGCTTGCGTGTCATCGGCTCATCTATGAACGCGTCGTAGCTCTGCCACTCGAAGACCTGACAGATCAGCTCGATACTTACATGGCAACTGTACCGGTGGCGAAAAATCGGATACTCGAGAGTTGGACAAAGCTGCGAGCTTATCGCGCAACTATCCCCATGAATACCGACACCCTCTCGGCAGAGGTTTTCTTCATGAAAGTTGGAGTCGCGGTTGCAATCCTACAAGCAAGGCTTCCGGGTAGAGTTCAATGATCGGAGCGGAAGTCCTTTCGATTTCTCGCAAGCTGTTTCTGGACTTGCCGGTCTCAAAGAAACTAGTCGCAATTCTGTGGCTTTTTCTTGTGATCGTAATAAGCCTGCTTGGTCTCAGCTACCTAACGATTGAGAATCTTTCCGCCGCAAGGGCTTATGTTGGGGGGGAAGGACTTTGGTCCAAGGCGCAGAAGCAAGCCGTTTACGACTTGCTGAGGTATTCGATTTCGCATTCTGACAAGGACTATCAAAATTATCGCGAGGCTCTTTTAGTACCTCTAGGAGACAGGCAGGCACGAATAGAACTCGAGAAGCGTGTTCCTGACATGGAAATTGTCCGCCGGGCTCTCATCCAGGGCCGCAATAGTCCGCAAGATGTCGAGCCAATGGCCAGTTTATTTCGACGCTTTCGTCATTCGAGATACATGTCCGAAGCCGTAGATATTTGGGCACGGGGCGACACTCTCATCGAAGACCTACAAAGGCTCGGCGATAAGTTGCACGCTGAGATCTCTTCAGGAAGACCCGATCCTCTTAGTCTCGCAGAGACTGCGCGGGACGTGGACGTAGTCGGCAATCAGCTTGCCCCACTCGAAGATAGATTCTCCTATGCCTTGGGAGCAGGAGCACGCCAGGCAAAAGGTTCATTCCTTTTCGTCACGTTCAGCGCGACTGTTACGTCCGTCATCACGGGACTGTTGTTCACGTTTTTTTTGTTGCGGCACATTCGCCAGACGGAAGAACGATATAAGCATCTTATTGATACCGCCAACGACGCTATTCTCGTGCTGGATGCCGAAACCGGGATGATCCTGCAGGCTAATCAACAAAGCAGTAAGCTACTCGGGCGGCCGCTACGAGAAATTGTGGGCATCCGCGGCGAGCGATTCGTTCTTGAGCGTGACCGGACAGAATATAAACGAATTTTGGACGACACCCGCAACGGTTCTGCAGTTGCAGGTAAAGAACTACACCTAGTTGATTCTGACGGAGAGGCTATCACAGTCGAACTCAACGCGAGCCTAACGGAGTTCGAAGGGAAGAAGATAGTTCAGGGTATTTTTCGGGACATCACCACGCGTAAGCGGCTTGAAGAGGAAGTGCGTCAAGCCCAGAAAATGGAAGTGGTCGGTCGCCTGGCTGGCGGGGTCGCTCACGACTTTAACAATCTCCTGATGGTGATTCTCACGCAAACGAGGAAAATACAGAGTTCGCCCAATCGGCCACAACTTCAGCAGTATGCCGACACGGTTTGCACCGCTGCCGAAAAGGCGGCGGTGCTTACGAAGCAGTTGCTGGCGTTTGGCCGCAAACAGGTTTTAGTGCTTCAAGTGCTGGACTTGAATGAATTGCTCGGGGACGTGAGGGCGATGCTTTCTACTCTTCCGTCCGAGCAAATCCAGTTGGTGGTGACACCCACTGCGCAACCACTTCCCGTCAAGGTCGATCCGGGCAAGATAGAGCAAGTGATCATGAACCTGGCCGTAAACGCCTGCGATGCGATGCCATCGGGGGGAATACTAAAGATCAAGACGTCGCGAGTATCGAAAGGGGTTCCCGCAACACCTGGGAGGAACCGTTTCGGCGCTTTCGCGATGGTGGAAATAACCGACACAGGAATCGGTATCGACGCAGAAACCAGAGCTCATCTCTTCGAGCCGTTCTTTACGACCAAGCCCATAGGCAAGGGCACGGGACTCGGACTCTCTACCGTATACGGAATTGTGAAACAGAGTGGTGGTTTGATCGAGGTGGAAAGCGTGCTTGGTGAGGGCACTACGTTTAGAGTCTACTTTCCTATCGCTGAGGAGAACATAAGTCCACGACGAAGCCCCAAGGCCTCAAGTCCAATAACGCATGGTGCGGAAACTGTGCTGGTGGTTGAGGATCAGCCGTCGATCAGGAATGTGTTGTGCGAGTTCCTTGAATCCAGTGGTTACAAAGTATTGCAAGCAGAGAACGGCGGTCAGGCACTGGACCTCGCGAAGCACTATCCTGCGTCCATCCATGTGTTGGTCACAGACGTGATCATGCCCGGAATCCGTGGGCTCGAGTTAGCAAACCGCGTTACCGAACTTCATCCCCAGATCTGCGTGATCTTCATGTCGGGTTACTCTGAGGATGCATTGCTGGAAAACCAATTGCTGTCGACGAAAAACACGATTTTGATCCAGAAACCATTTGATCCCGAAGATCTAGCTCAGAAGATTCGGGAATCCCTAAGCGATGAATGTAAGACTTCATGAATTAAAACCCGCAGGCGCGAAATCGGTGGAGGCCTGATCCTAGTGCGATCGGGAGCTTGAGCAGTGTTTCCCAATATTGATGTACGTCATCTGCACGCAGTTGTGATTCTGGCTGAAGAGTTGAACTTCACACGCGCCGCTCAGATACTGCGCATCAGCCAATCCGCACTCAGCAAGCAGATCACTGAAGTCGAAGAACAGCATCGCCTTCATCTCTTCACTCGAGAAAAAGGACGTATCGTGGAGCTCACCGATGCTGGGCGGGCGTTCGTTGAAGAAGCCCGCGCTGCACTCTTTCATGCCGAAAGAGCTATTCACCTTGCCCATGCTGCTCACGAAGGTGCGGAGAACGTCTTGATGATTGGTCATTCCCACGATGCTGATCGCGCTTGGATTTCGGCTCTATTTGCAATACGCCTGCCGCTCTATCCTAAGCTCAGAGTTCGCCTCGTGACTCGTTCGGCGACGGATCTCGTTCGCAGCCTGTTAGCAGGCGAATTGAACCTTGCATTCGTGACCGCGCCGCTCGAGGATTCTCAAATCACGAAGGTGCCGTTCGCGCGCGCCCCACTTTACGTCGCTCTTCTACGGAGTCATCCAGCTGCACACAAGGAAAGCATTGCACTCCGGGACTTAGCAGCAGACGATTGGATTCTTCCCGCCAAGAACGTTCATCCGACCATTCGCAACGCCATCCTTCAGATTGCGCAAGTCGAGGGGGTTGCTTCAAAAAATGGTCATGAAGTTATGACCGCACACCAATCAGTTCATCTCGTATCAGAACACGCAGGCGTGGCCATTCTTTTTAAGCCGGCAGGTCTTCGTTTTCATGAGGAAGGTGTGGTGATAAAGCCCCTTTCGGATTCGGCCCTCTGGTTTGAGACTTGTCTGGTCATGAGAGCCGATGATACTTCCCGACTGGCCAATGAGTTCGCTCGAGCTTTCCTTCGCAGATTCGCACGTCAGGTCTTGCCGGCCACGCAAATGGAACTGCCACTGCCTGCTTGATCGGTCAGCGGTCTCGTCCTGTTCGCCATAGCATAATTCCTTCGTCTTATGGGAATCTCTGGGTTGAGATGGCGATCCGGGCGCGCGACCTGTCGCGCACGCACCGGGAGCGCCTCCTGCGCAACGGCCGAAAACTTCAGCCCTTATCGGGCCGCAAGATTCGGGCAGCTCTTCGAACCGCGTCTTCACTCACCTTGCCAGTTTCTTCGCGCATTTTTCCGAGAGTAGCATCTGAACGGAACTGTGGAATCGACCTGCTCAAGTTCCGATTCAACGTGTCGCTTCGTTTCTGTTGAATCTCACCCGCCTTTGGCGGAGTCTTGTCGCGGTGGCGCTGATCCAATCCTGGCTCTTTCATTTGATTTCCTCCTGTCGCTTCTCGCTAGACAATAATCGGGTGCGATCAGCGGGCAGATCTCGATCTGTGCTGCCACTACCCGCGCTCCACCTCAGGCGTGGTTCTTAACCGAAAAAGCCATGGTCGATATGCTGCCTTGTTCTCATCTTTCGCCAGCCAGTGGAGTGTGATTGCCAATACGATTGCAATCACTAATAATGCCTCCCGCATGCTTGTGTTTCCGCCGGCCAACTTTAGAGCGCGCCGCGATGTTCACCGCATTCAGGGTGCCTACAATTTGCGAACTAGTGTAATGTCGTTAGACCGCCCGCCAGTGATCAGGCTTTTTTTTGTCGTTCAGGTGCCGCACACGAGCAACATGAGGAGAGTGGCCATTTTCTTTCGCCCAATCGATTGCCGCTTTCTGAGTACCAAAAGTGCCAAGCACTTCGTCGCCTTGGGTCTCGACCACATAATCATCGATGCGCGATCCTTCAGGGCGACCTTTAGGCCGGGCTTCAACGTAGACTGTTGCCATGATTTCATCTCCTTGTTATTTATTTGCAACGATTCCTTTTCGTGCCGACCGACCGTTTCAGGGCAGCTGGCAGTCATTGCAGAATCTCTGTGTGTACTTTCACAGACAGCGGGCCAGATGGTATGTTTTAGGTATGAAACATGTATCTCTCAGGCCCAATCCGGAAGATAGACCTAAATCCAGCTGGGTGTCAATAGCTGCAACGCGTTTCTTGGGAGAAACGCAGTGAATATTCTCAAACTCAGCAAGTTGCTAGTCGAGAAACGCGGTGAGCGCGGAGTGCGCGAATTTGCCCGCGAAATCGGTATTAGCGCCGCAACACTCTCAAGAATTGAACGTGGCAAACTCCCCGATATTGAAACGTTCGGGAAGCTGTGTTCTATGCTGAAACTTGACCCAGCCGATATTCTCGAAATTGAGAATATCGAGATCAAACCGGCCGCCACCTCCCCAACAGCAGTCGCAGCAGTCCATTTCAAGGCAGACGCCCATTACAGTCTTCAGGCTGCACACGATCTCGCCGCTCTGATTCTGGCGGCACAGGCGTTCGCAAGCTCGAAAAGCTAAATGTTCAAGAGGGGATTCAAAACCTGGTGTGAGCAAACTGCCGAAGCGATACGACGGCAGCGCGGCATGCAGCCTTGGGAAGCTGTGAGAGCTCGCACACTAGCTGAGAGCCTGAAGGCGACCATTGTCACCCCGGAGGATTTACCAGCATTACCCTCCGATGTGTGCCGGCGATTGCTGTCTGAGCATGAAAATATCTGGTCGGCAATTACGATCTCCACTAGACCTCCGTTGATCGTTTACAACCCCGCGCATTCAGAAGGTCGACAAAATAGCGACTTGATGCACGAGATCGCCCATCTCTTAATGGAGCATGTCCCCGGAACCATTTATATCGATCCCAAAAGTAGACTTGCCCTGAGACATTTTGATGCGGATCAAGAAGAGCAAGCCAATTGGTTATCAGGTTGCTTACTCTTACCGAGAGCGGCCCTTCTGCATATTAGGCGACTAGGTTGGTCGAATGAATTGGCGTGCGAACATTACTCGGTGAGTTCCAAAATGCTGAACTACCGGATGCACACGAGCGGCGTAAATATCCAATATGCACGCCGCCGCGTGTAGGCCTCGTCCGTCGTCGTTCCATTCTGTCTCGAATTCTGGAAGTTTGCGTGACCCCGAGCCTCCCTAACCCTTCAATGGGTAGCTGAGCGCCCGATTAGTCCTCACAAACGATAGATCCCTATCGGGACTGCCCCGAAGCAGAAGTGTGGGATGACAGGTCGGTGTAGCCGGGGCAGTTTCGATAGGGTCGTTTGAACTGAGCCACTAGCGTTTGCGGCGGGCGCGGTGAGATCTATGGGATTTCGATGCGGGAGTGCAGGTTGCTGATCGTCTTTGCAGCGTGAAAGTGGAACCAAGAGATCGGTGCACTTGGTCTTGCAAGTCGCAGTGGAGGCTCGGACTGCATCAGGCAGTATCAGGCCCGAGCGGAAATGAAGCTGGCTACTGGTCATCCGTTCGACGACGAGCACGTTGCCGCAGCAAACGACCGAGGTACTGGATCACCCAGTCGGATAAAAGACTATGCATGCCTGATACCATTATTGTGATGTTTTGCGTGCGCCAGATGTTCGACCTCATTTATCAAAATCAGTGAGTTGGAGACTCTTACGTTGGTAGGAATCGGAAGCGGCATTGCAAGTGACCGGATGTTGACACAAGCTGACCTGAGTTGTAATTCCCCGACAGCAGCGGATTAGCTCCAAGCGACAATTGCTATTCGTGGTACTCACGCTGGAAGCATCATGAGTAAAAGAAGCACGCTCACTCGATACCTGCTCAGGTCTGTGCTTCTCCGTAGTCTCGGGCCACGACGTATGAATGAAGCTTCACCCTCCGCACCCATATCGTTTCATAGGACGTGGGTCCCGGAGTTCACCCGTAGGGCGGTGCCATTCGTCGGTCTTTCCTAAAATCGCGTCAACGATGCCTTCGCTCTGCCATCCTCGGACATCGTCCGCATACCTCTCTAACGCCTCCGGGACGTCGCACTCATTGGCGCCATGCGCGTAAATCCCAACGATCCTCTTTCCTTCTTTTGCCGCATACTCAATCTCCCAATTGACCCACTCGCTTTCTTTGGTTTGCGGAGTGATGTACACGAGAAGCGTGCTTGCCCACTGGATCTGTGGGGCCAGAATTTGTGACTTAATGTAGTCTGGTCCTTCGCGTCATTCGGGTTGGATGAATTGATCGAAGCATCGCGGACGGTCAAACCGCCTTTTTCGACCAACTTCTTTAGATCGGCAAGTCCGGCGTCGTCCTCGTGAAGATGACTTATGAACACGTTCTTGATCTCGTCGGCCATTGCTCACTCCTTCACCTCACAAACAGACACCTCATTCTTCCGGGTGACCATTATGAGTATCTCGTTTTGTCTTAGCTTCATCTGCAATCGTCATGAGTCTTTTCGCGATTGCCCTCAGGAACTCTTCATTGAGAGGCCCCACGGTGGATTCGATCTGCTGCAGGGTTGCAGCTAGTCCTAATCTAGCCACCTCGATTTCCTTAGGATCGCTGGCGTCGATTGCCTGTTTACAATCTTCGAGTAACCTTCCTCTGAGCGGCATCCAAGTACCCGCCATATTCTCGATGTCAGACAATTCGAGAATGCCGCGGTACCTGGTCGGTCTTGCAATATCAGCGTCGAGCAAGTCGGAATTAAGCAGGTCAAGTTCAGCGACTATATCTGCCGCGACTTGCGACAGAGCATTGTGTGGAAACTTAACGTTTAGATAATTAAAGAGGCCATCCTCCTCCAGGAATAGCGACCTGAAACGCAACGCCGACTGCAAGCCCTTTGCCAACAGCGTCGTTTCTGCATCCCCCCGGTCTGGCCTTCTCAAGATCTCCACGATGTAAAGACTTGCCTCGACAGTTCCATTGTGGTAAGTCGTGTATGTCGTCAGGAAGAGTTGAAACAATCTTTGCTCGTTGTGCGACCAGATTACATTTCCATTTACCTCGTATCTTCCCGCTCGAGCCAGAATGCGACTCAGGGTCGCGATCCAGAACGGCGCTAGCGATCCTTCAGCTTTGATTAACTCTGCGCAAAACAGTTTCCAACTAAGTTTTTGGAGTGATTGATTCGGGATCCCAAAAATCGATTGAGCATTTCCTAGCAAGGTTATCTCTGCGTCGTCTTTGATTTGAAACTGGCGCTCGGGTACTAGATTAAAGCGAATCTTCAATTGCTTTTGAGGTTTGACTTCAGATTTCGGTCGGTCCTTAAATGCAGCAAACACCTTTTTCCAGAAGCCTTTGATGATTTCCTTAAAATTATCCTGTCTTGCTTTCTTAGCTTCCAGTTGGTCACCTGTGGTAACGGTAAAAAGCTCACCAAACCATAGGAGAAGAGGCTCATCCTCACCGATCGTGAGCTGTTTGCCAAATTCTTCCGGACTCTTCTCCAATTCACTATCGTCGAAGCCGAGCGGAAGATATTTATATGCATCGACTGGATCCGGCGGTTTCCCTGAACAGAAGTTGACAACAGTCCCCCACAATGGGTGATTCGGCGGTGCCTGCCCCTGGTGAACCCCTCCGAAGTAGCCGATCTCATAGCCTGCCCAGTATCGAGGCCCGTCCACACCTGTACTAACGACGGCGAGTATGTCCGCCTTCTCCAGGTTCTCGTTGATGGTGGTGCGCACATTGTCGCCCTGTTGAATCCTGACCTTATCAATAAACACGGCCACATCGTTACCAAAGGCGTCGACAATCGTATTGTTGAGCGCGGTAGCAATCTCTAAATCTTCATGGACGTAACTGAGAAAGATGGTCAATTTCGAAGTGCTATCGGACACCAGGGAATGCGCGAGAGACCGTGCTGGCGTGTTGTGTGGATTACCCATTTAAGACCTCCGGGGGTTCTTCTATTTGTGAAATCAGCCAGGTCATCAAAATCAAACAGTCTATGTCTTTATAGGATCCAGCAGAGCTGTTCCAAGCTTAGAGAACCACTCCTCGACGTCAACCGATTTGCCTTCCTCAAGATCACCTACGATGGTTCGGAGAAAAAGCTTGTCTCCGACATGCTCACCAAGACTGCGATAGGCTTCGAACTGCGTCTCAGTGAAAAGCTGATCAGCGGTGGAGTGATGCGGAAATATCGGTTGGTCCAGGCGATAGCGGCGAATAAATTCACCTTCGTTGCCGGTGAGGGAGAGCTTGACGTAAAGCAGGTAGCCAACAAGATCTCGGGAACCACGTCCTCTTGTCGGATAAAGAATCCGACAAAAACGAAAATGCGATCGACTGAGGCCTTGAGTGTTTAAACGAAGGTCGTCGAGATCTATGTCAATGTGCACCCCAAGGTCGATTGCGGCAAGCCTTTGGAGCGTGGTCAACCCGTGGAAAGTCATCTTTGGATCTTGCTCTCCGTCGATGGCGATTATGTATTTGCAGCGGCGGCGCAGAAGTTCATAGACTCCGAGGTTTTCGATGTGTCCGCCATCAGAAACGTTGAGTCGCGGCAGTGCCTCGTCCATTAGTCCAACCATCTCTCGCAGGAGATATACGAGCCCTGGCGGACCAGAAACCCAGCCAGTCGATTCCGGTTTTCGCAGCCAATAACCCAACCTGATGTTCAGTATTCCGAGCCAAAAGCTGAGGCGCCGTATTGTAGCCAGCCCCATCTGTGGCGCCGCCGCAGCCCCTGAAATCGCCATTGCTGTACCGAGGTCTAGATGAGGATTCGCCGCCTCCCACTCTGCGGTTGGGCGATATCCAGTGAGGGGGCTGCCACAGAAAGCTTGACTTAGCAGGAAAAAATCTGTGAGTCTTCCCTGCATTGCTGGATTCTTTGAACTGGGCACATTCAAGGCACAATTGAGCAGATGATAGGGAGCACGGACCACATCTTTATTAAGTTCCGAGAGGCGAATAGAAACAGCTTTGTCGAATGGGTCAGGATCTCTTTCTTTGCTACTTGGCTGAATCAGATAAGCCTCAGCAAGGTGTTGCCGATAGTATCTGTGCGGAGATGTAAAGTTAATGTCAATCAGAGACAAATAGATAGCGGCCCCGACTACCAAGAACCCCAGGGCAATGTTTATGTTCGGTACCATCCCCACCCATGGTAGCGAAGACGTACCAAGCACTGACCATTGGTACAACACGAGATAGAGCCCGAATAGAAACAAAGGCACCGCAAGGACTGAGAGGATCAATAGGATCATTCCACTTCGCTTTAGCAATAAGCGACCTATGACCCCGCTCAAAGCTGACGTAATGAGTGGAACCGCGCCAACAATTGCGAGCCAAGTCTTTCTTCCCCAAAGAGACCACGGTGGTCGTTGTGACCAGGTTTGCTCATACCAGATGTGCGCATTTCCCAGTTCATGCCAACAAAGGAGCGCGAGCAGCAACAAACACGGAAGAGCAACTACCGCGTCGGCATGCCTCTGCCACCTGTTGCCCAAACGGGCCATGACAAGTGAAACGAACCCTCCAAGAACTACAAGACCTATGGAAATCTCTGTAACAGGTCCCCAGAGCCCTTGCAGTCCAGGGAGCGTTCGCAGCCAATGTTCGAGCACGATTGCGAGCATTACGACTAGTATCACTGCGATGCTGTTCAGCACCATGCCGTAAACCTGCGCACTGATCATTGTGACGTGCTGCCAAAGCGAACCAGTTGCAAGGTATTTGCTGTGATGTCGGATATGCCTAAGAGCTTCGGCCTCACCTGCCTCTCGCCGGAACGGTAAGTCGTCCGCTTCGAGCCCGATGCTTCTATTTTCCCGAGAGTTCAGGAATGTGCTAAGAAATGATCCGAGATAACCTCCTCCTGAGACAGTCGATAGATAATCGACTTGCGCAAGAACGCCGCGCCTTGCCAGTGCAACAAGCACTCCAAGTGAAAACGTCGCAGATCGTATACCGCCGCCCGACAAAGCAAGCGCAATCGTGTGGGGTTTGTCCGGAGCAAGTTTGTAGTGTGTCCGCCGTGCACGAATCGAGCGCTCCTCTGATTCGTTGATCGCGCGGGCCATGTTAGGTTCGATTCCGCCATAGAGAATTGGTATCCCCCAACGAACTTCACCTTCCATTTCGCGCAGAATGGTGTCTTGTTGGTCGCTCAATTCTCCCGTCGGTCGAGGCGCAGAGTGGCCATCCCGAAGATGAATGAGACAATCATCGAAACGGCGCAAAACGGGCTGCAGTTCAAGAAGTTGGGCGCGGAATTCGTCAGTTGCGTCCAACGCTGCTAGCAGACCCCGTTCACTCTGGCGGTGCCACTTCGCGGTAAATGGTCGAACCTGCGAATTTAAAACGTCCCACACGAGGGCTTCGAAATGTCGACCTGACGGAAACTCGTCGGCTATGTCTCGCGTACTTTGGAACAGAGCGTATACGCTGTCCAGCGCTGTCTTCTCCACGCCATCTAGATAACCCAACCGTTGTGTAGTGATGCGTGAAGTTATTTGGATGTGCAGCTTTGCGGCTGCCTTGCGGTCATCGTCATTCGGCTGCCAGGGCTCCCTTTCCCAGCGACGCATGAATCCATCGCTAAATAGCGCGACACCGCCTTCCTGGTACTCGTGAAGAAAATCACCCCAATTCATATCGCTACCCCTAAACATCAAGAGTTCTCGAAGCGCGCGGAACAGAGCTGTGATGAACTGAAAAGGCATTGCAACTTCCACGCGGTCTAACGTTTACGCTCCAAGAGCATGTTGAACTCAGAAATCTAAGACAATCGACGCTCTCTCACGGCGACACACAGACAAAAGGTGGCCATAGCATAATCCCGGCTGTTGGTGCTATTGGACGTTTTTCGGCTTATCTCCTTCAAAGGTCACGCTCTTGAGCGTACTAGTTGGCCCAACTGCTTTGCTCTTGGTTGTATCTTCGAATGTTGCTGTCAAAGAACCATTCTTGACATCTGGACTGGAATATTTGAATTGGTTATCTGTCGTCCCCTTTGCCTTTGGAACATCCACACTCTTGATCTGAGTGCTTCGGTCGGACGAGAGCGACTTCGCCTTGTCCTCGAGGAAAGTTTCGAAGTCGGATTTTGCGGCTTTACCTTCTTGCGCCTGGATATCCTTGAATAGAAATACGTAATCAGAAGCTCGATTTCCCTTTGAGTCGAAATGATAGGTCTGCTGCACTCCTGGAATGTCTGTAAGAACCGTGCTGCCGTCGGTGAGCTCGATCTTGGTTGAACTCAAACTGAGGTCGTTGAGAATTTTGGACGCTTCCGCGAGCGTAGCGGCCACATCCAGTTGCTCGCTAAGGGTGCGATTCTTGCAGGTCTGGAGGTCCCCCTTGACATCGAAGCTGGCTGAAGCAACAGGCCCTTTGTTGTAGGTAAAAGTGCTGCTGCCGTCTGCAGCCGTCGTCAGTCCAGTCTCCTCGCCAAATGCTTCACGCGCCTGGGCCTTTGTGTAGCCTGCCTTGCACATACCTTTCTGGATCGGGGTCTCCGTAATCTCGGAAACAACTTCGGGGATCAAATGCACATCGATCAGCCTTTTGATCATGACTGGGACCTCAGCGTCGGTGAAAGCCAGAATCCCGGTGCGGGGCAGCAACACAATCGTCGAAGTGGAACCACCGGCTGGTACTTGGACTGTCTCTTGAAGAGTCTGTGCTACTAGATTTGACCGTAAGCGATTTATGAAGGGCGTATCCAGAACGAGACCTCGGACGCCAGGAAGAAAAGTTCCGGAAAAAACTGAAGTTCCCGCCCGAAATGCACCCGATGCGTCCGCGACTATTCCTCCCGTGGCAATATTGGTCAGCACTGACCCAAATAATTCTAGCGCCTTTAACTTTTCATCGGTCTTTTCAGTCGTGTAGTCGAACGAGCCGAGCACTGCTAGATAGTTCAAAGGTGACTGTTTCACGTTCTGTTCGAGGTTAAAGCGTGCTACCCGCGGTTGTTTCTCATTGCTTGCCACAAAAGGCGGTTGATACACACTCGGCTGATAAAGCCCCATGGTAACTCCCGTGGCGACAGTCTCCTTAAAGTCAGGCCACCAACCCTGCTTTCGTTCTGTTGCCTCCACGTAGTCGGCGTCGAAGTACAAGGCACTTTTGTTGAATTGCACTTTCTTTGAAGTTGGATTTTTTATATCTAGAGTGACCGCGATATACCTTTTGGCCATGCGGTTGCCGTAATTACGCTGTGCGGTGGTCTGGTCCATAATGCTCATATCAACGTTCAGGAGGTTATTGTTCCCTCCCGGCTTCAGCGTGCGGCGAACCACGGTACTTTTGTGCGTGCGGAGATTTGCAATTACGACTGCCGACGGCTCCTGACCCATCGGTCCTGTCCAAGTCGTCACCAAAAGATGGTCTTGTATGACCTTAAAGATGATGATGCTGCCTGCCGCGTCCGGTAGAGTTTTCTCAAGGCTAACATCGTCTTTCTGAGTGTGATCACAGTCCGGCTCGCTCCCTCCTGGCAGTGGATTGCATATGCTTTCCAGGTCATCACTGGTAAATATCATGTCCACGGTTTCCGTAGGAGATGCCGGGCTGAAGGCAAAGCGGTAGGCATCGTGCTGCGTGACCAGTACCAAGAATGCCGGCTTGAAATCGGCCGCAGCTTTGAATCCGACGTCGACGGCGTCCTCTCCCACCGCATTGACGGTCGCAGATGTAAAGAGAGAATCGCCCCCTGCCTGGACATACGCTGACGCGATCGCAGCCTTGGGATCGGCACCTGGCTTCAAGAACTCGGTCGTACAATGCCCGTCTTTGTCCCTTCGACAGAAATCAGCCGCGACGACTTGCCGCATTGCCACTGTCACGCTTTTTGCCGCCGGTTTAGAGACTGCGAAGTCATAAAGGACATCAGGAGGATTTTTCTTGCCCAAGCGTAGATAAACTGGATCAACTGCAGTTTGCGACGTGCTGTAAATGATGGAAGCCTGATCCTCAGAAAGCCTAAGACACTCCACTTCTCCTACAATCGTGTAATCCTGACCAAGCACTTCCGCGCATGCATCCATCGCGCAATCAGGTCGCTTGGGGCTGGGATGGCAAGCGGAAGGAGTTTTATCTGCAATGAGGTCGCGGAAGTCGCCGGTAATTGCAATCCCTTTGTCCACGTCCTTCGGCGCGGCTGGAGCCTTGGGCGCAGCCGCTCCGGGCTTTGCCTTAACTGCGCCCGACTTCGCCGGTCTTCCCGCCGCAGCTTTGGCCTGGACTTTTTCGGGCGTGGATTTTGCACCCGCGGCGGGCACTTTAGGAGTTTGCTGCGGAGTTTGACCAGAAACCAGGGCGGTAAATGACAGCAGAAACACCGCGAACAACGAAGGCAATAGCAGCGAGCGCGGGTCCCTTGCGAAACCCGACATCCCAGCGAGCACATTCAGTGAGTGGATTGACGCAGAGTTACTTACCAGCAAGTCTGAGGCGAGTGGACGAGTTACGCGAGCGACGAGGGGTAACACAAGATTTAGGCGAGGCACGCCTACCTCCGTATAATTGGTTTCCCCCTCTCAAAACCGTGCCCGGACTGTAACCGTAGGTGCGATCTGTGTCAAGACGAAAAACCACAGGGCGCGACACCAATACTGACCTTCTATGCAAGAGGCCTCACGATGGTATTAAATTTGCGTGAGTCGGCCATAAGAATAACATCAGTCAAACGGTCAAAGTGGCTCCCACCTTCGAATTGACTTTCAGCGTTACATGATCTAATTCTACATTGTGAAAATCCCTGTCTTTTTGTCACGTCCCACGACGCTCTCCCAAGAACAGGAGTCCAGCTGCAGACAAATCACCGAGATGCTCGATTCATTGCAACTTGAACCGAGAACGCTGGGGCGCTCAGATTACTCGACCTCCAACCCTGTCAACGAGGTATTAGCAATCGCGCGCCACTGCTCTGGAGGAGTCGTCCTCGGTTTTAGACAATATTATGCAGCAACCCTGACCAGCAAAGTGGGTACCCCCAACGCAGAGGACCTTGCTGAAGTTTACCTGCCTTCACCGTGGAATCACCTCGAGTCTGGCATCTTGGTCGCTTTGGGCCTCCCGCTAATTGTCTTAAAGGAGCAGGAAATAGGCGGCGGGGTGTTCGATGCGGGAGCACTCGATGTCTTCGTTCACAGGCTGCCGTCATTTCCGTGGGATTCAGCGACAAGGGATGGATTATATGGCGTTTTTCTGAAATGGCAAACGGCAGTCCGCACACTTTACTATGAGGGATTCCAGTTGAATAGGAAGAATGCTCCGTTCGGCACTGTTTAACGGCCACAGTAAATAAGCACGATTAAAAGCAGACGATCCCGATAAACTATCCGTCGCTCCGCTTCGGATTCCCGATAGTACTTTCATCGTGCGACAGACCGCTGCGTCGTCGCTAATCTCGACTAACAGTTTTTGGTTTTCTTCCCATTGTTCAATGAAGACTTGACAACTCAAATTGTCGGCTCGCGCGGCAATGCACGAAGGCGCTCTCCGTGTTGGTTCAGATGTGGGTGCCGATTTCCGCGGTACCTTTACTCCACTCGTACAATGGGGCGTACTCATCGCGAGTCCGGTTAATCCAAAGCTTATCGATCCCTTGCTTCGTCGCCATTCGATCCACATACGGATAGAGGCTAAGATACTCTTCACCCTTAAAGACCTCTTCCTGATTACGCGTCACAGGCACGATGCCGACCCGCCCGTTAAAACCGTCGAAGAAGCCGAGTTCCCACGGCATCCAGCGCGATTTTGTCGAGTGCTGACTGTAAATGTACAGCAACGTGTGCGATTGCCGCATCCGTACACGAAGAATCTCGGCCGTTTGTTTCGTCACGTTGTCGGGCGAGAGTTGGGGATCGCCGTATTTGTCGACATAAACCTTGAGACCGGCGTCCTCCAACAGAGCCTTAATCCCGAGGAGGAACTCCTCGGGCTCGGATGATGAATGGCTCAAGAAAATATCGAACGTATCATGATCGATCGCGCGGTCTTCGGTCAGCACCCGACCGGCAGTCTTTTGCATCCGTTGCATTACGCGAGATGCACGCTCCCGAACTTCGGATTCCGTCAAGTAAGCCATGTATCTCCTGTCAACTTATGACCAAACTTGGGAACGACCTGAACTGAGCAGGCCGTCCGCCCTAGCCAGACTCATTCTACTCACCAGAACCGAGCTCGTGAATTAACGGTCAGATCCCCACGTTTGTTCAAGTACTTATGAGCTCTGAAGCGATTCCTGTGATGCTGATTGCATGTCCGCAACCGTTGCTGTGCTTCGACGCGATACTAATTTCGGACACGGAAAGGCTATATCTGCAGAGATGCTCATATTAAACTGTCGTCAGAGCCATACTGAAGAAGACCTTCAGGCAAGCACCGTCTACACGGCAAGGAAATGTTTACTCAGGCAGAGAAGGCTAACGCGGATTTACCCCGATCGCTCGAATCGACCTGTACTAACCGAAATCCAAAGTCAGGGGGGCGATGCGATTGAGGTACTCGAATGAGCCGCAGATAACTACGCACCTCGGAGGCGCTATTCTTGTATGATCCTCCGCGCAAGACGCACTGATCCTCTCTGGCGTCCAAAGCCAAGACGAATTCCCATAGGTTGCCGGCCATGTCGAAACAGCCGGAGGAACTGATACCCTTCTCAAAGCGGTCTACTTCGCTGGTCCCTCCTATCCCGCTCTCAGAGGAATTGCAATTGGTTTCATCAAATGCATCGCCCCAGGGATAAGTCAGACCAGCTTCTCCTCGCGCGGCAAATTCCCAAAGATCCTCCGGTGGTAGAGACCAGATCCAGACCGGGTCGACTCCAGCGGTCCGGTTCGTCCATCTGAGGAAAGCCTGTGCTTCGA
The DNA here is from genome assembly GCA_025462645.1 of Edaphobacter sp. Lineage (GTDB taxonomy): Bacteria > Acidobacteriota > Terriglobia > Terriglobales > Acidobacteriaceae > Edaphobacter. The sequence goes on from JAOAPB010000063.1 coordinate 40,985, forward strand.
GAAAAGAGATTCCACTAACCGGGTGTTGAGCTTTTCCGTCAGGCCAAGATGTTGCGCTTGGCCAATTAGCTGGTCCCAAAGTCTTTCCGTCCGCTGTCAAAAACCGCTTTCGCGCGGTGGGTGGAACGGTCCAGAGGTCCTCGTCCTGATAACCAGTCGCCCTTACGAATTCCATGTAGAGCTGATTGGTAACAAGGTGCTTGGCTATACGGAATATCGGAGGAAGCTGCAGCTGGTGGATACCCCTTGTCTCAACGAACAATCCATGGTTCTCCTCGACATCCTCGTATCGCACAAAGGACGTGGAGGGCCTGCGCTCGTTCAAAATCAGCTTATGCGTACCCAATAGGGTCGACGTTGTGAGGCTGGCCCGAGTCCAGACTTCTTTTGAGGGAGAAGTACTGGTTAGTTCTAAAATCTCGTTTGCCGGAAGCCAGCGACTCTGATCACTTTTAGTGATCGTTTTGTTAATTTGTTCCTCGATGGCAGCCCGCACTTTCTGCAGAGCGGTCGGATCGACGGAATTCACCAACGCCTGGACAAGCCGGAGCGCTTGGTACTGCTCAAATGGCGACCGCGAATGGGATATGCCATCGATAGCCATGTCGATATGCCGTCTCTGGGGCTCGGCGCGAGCTAGAGCGAGCCCCACAATGCGGGATCCGTCCGTTTTCTCTGCAAATAACTGTTGGCCAACTTGCCCTGTGTCCCGCTGTCCACGCAGAATCCGAGCGCGACCAATCAGAAGATTCATCTGCTCCGTTCGATTGTCTCCCGATTTCATCGTCTGTCGGATCCTTTCATACTCTTTTGCAAGTAATCGGAATTCGTCGATATAGTCCTGTGCCGACCTTGCTATAAACGCAGCCAACCCCTGACTTCTTAGCGTTTCGTCCATCGCCTTAAAGGAAAGAGTCTGCGTTCCGCTCAAATACCGAGCGACGCTCTGCATTCTCGAAAGAATAGAATTGGATTGCCTGGGACGATCCTTGAAGATTGCTAGCACTTCCTCATAAGCATAGTAGGGCTCATAGGCCACACTGATGTCGCTCCAGTAGGTGTCCACTTGTTCGGGGTCGAGATGCGGCATCAGCCCAGAAAACGTCGTTCTGGCGATCGTGTGCGCAATCTCCAGTCGGTCCTTCTCGGAAGGCTCAATCCTCATGGGAACCGGCCACACCTTCAGAGTCGATACCCCTTCGTCCGTTCTGCGTTGTTGCAACGCGGATCGCGCTGCCGCTGCCGCTCCATAAATGCTCTGCCGATTTAGAGTAAAGCAGACTACGAGCTCGTCAGGCATCTGCACAGTACAGATCCCCGAGGTGTCGCTAACGCCGGTGCGGCTGTCGACGAGCACAAAATCGTACAGCTTACGCAACTTCGTCTTGACCGACTCAAGCAGTACTCCGCCCCCGAGAAGTTCATAAAAATTTTGCCAGTTGAATGAATTCACTCGGTTTGCATAGGCGGCGTCTTGTCGACCAGCAGGCACAAAGTCGAGCGTACCGTCGCCCGGGAAAGTCCACTGGATCGGAACTGCGTGCGCCAGGAGGTTGCTGTACGGAAGGTACCAATCCGTCTCACTGGTTCTCGGCTGGCCGGAAACTGCAGCTGTCGCAAAGCTCAGCATGAAATCCACGAGTCCAGTACTGTGCTCAAGTGTCTTGTCAGCGAGATAAGGCTCGAAGTAGCGGTGGAGGCCCGGTGCCTCAAGGTCCCAATCAATTGTTAGAACTCGCAGACCGGAGTTCGCAAGCAGCCAAGCTATGTTAGCAAGGGCCATGGAACGGCCCGTTCCTCCTTTGTACGAATAGAACGTAATGATCTTACCGTTCCGGCCCGACTTGGGCGTTGCCGCTGTCATCTGGTTGGGCCTTCGATCTGCGGCGCAGACCCAACTCGAATTCCCAGGTTTGCGGCGGAGTCCGTTAGGCCCTTGTCCTGGGCCTTGAGAACGCCCACGGTGGTAGCAGCAGCTGCGCCACTTCCTTCCGATCGATCATCGGAGAGAATCTGTTGCAACAATCGCAACCGGATGTTCTCTATGGCTGTTCGGGTTTTGACTTCTAGATCATCTTGCGAGAATATCGACCGCCACTCATGATTAGGAGGGGGGATCTTGGTCTTCTGCTGACAGACCTTGTCTTGGAGATAAAGCCAAGCATCATCCTTGTTTCCCTTACTCTTCGATTCTTCGCCCCATGGCACCAGAGCACCACAATTGAGCAGATACAGATCGTCATATTCACGCATCGGCTCACCATATGCCTTATCTCGAAGACTGGCGGGATCACCGAACAGGATCGTTGGGACACTATTTGTCCGGGTTTCTCTCAGTTTGTTAGCGAGCGTGGCGTCGCAGACGATCTCTTCGTACCGAAGACCGAGGTCACCGCTTATCTGTTGCGCCATCGCACCGATCGTCTTGCGCTTTTCCGGATATGGCTGCCAGTCCCACCCTCGTCTCGAAATGAAAACAAAGCATGTCTTCGCGATCGACCCTTCTTTGTGAGAATCGGGATCAGCGTCAACCGAGCAGTCCCATGCAGAAGGAATGTTCTCAAGATCGAGATTACCTGCAGGCCCCAAACCGCTCTTGGCCGCCACCACTATCGCATCCGCGATGCCCTCCACGGCGAGTACGTACTGGTCGCTATAGACCTTCAACGAAAGCAGTTGTTGTACGCCGACTTCGGCATATTCCGGTGGAAAGCCGGCATGTTTATATTGAATCTGTTCCACACTGGGGGGTAGCGTAGTGCATTTCGCCCACAGGACAGGAACAATGCCAACAGGTCGTTGAGGTGCGATCGCGTTAGCGGCTGCGCGGTCCAGGAAAACCTGGAACTCTTTACCGCACCACCTGCTGGTGAAATAAGACGGCGAATACAGCGTTACTCCTACCTTCGTGCCCTTCAGAGCCTCCGAAAGCTCACTTCTCCAAATTGTTCCAGTCTCGATGCTGGATTCATCGAAAAAGTAGATCCCGGCTCGGGGTACGGCCATCTTGACCGCCACACGCGCGCTCAGATCCTCTATGAACTTCTTCATGTCTTTGCGGAAGGGCTCATAGTCAGTATCGTTGCGAGCATAGCTCACGAAGAAAACGGGAATAGTCGGACTTACGGTCATAAGCAGAGTCAGTGTATCCGAAAAGAGGACACGATTGGGACCATCGATAAGCGCTGAGAAGTTCTCGTTTTATTCGGAGCAGACCACCGCCGGATTTTGGAAACGCACGCAATCGCAGCAAAATACCTCCCATCGCTTGTGGTTTTGGTCATTATCTACACCTATCGTTTGGACAGATGGCAGATGTGGACTATCGTGAATTCTTTGCAAATCGCCTCCGTGGTCTGAGGAGTGCGGCCGGCCTCAGTCTTGAGGAGGCTAGTGAACGGGGCGGGCTGTCCACTAATTTTTGGGGAAGCGTTGAGCGTAACGAAAAAGAGCCTTGCCTGAACACGATCTTCGGTCTTGCTAAGGGCCTTGGAATCACAGCCAGCGCCCTAATGGCGCTTCAGGACAAGGATGGGCAACACCAAGACCGCGAAGACCTAGACAGGTTGCTCGACCTTCTCACTCCTGCGCAAGTTGCAGCTTGCGATTCAGGTCTCGAAATTGATCTACGGCTACAAATCGGGTCCGTGACTCGCTAGTTTGCCCACTCATCACCTCCAATCTAAGTTCTGTGGCGATTGCGGATCTCTCGAAACAACGCTTTCGATGGCAGAAGCGATCGGATCTACCCGCGATAAACAGGTATTTGTCCTTCCGATGCACTCTATAGACCGTTTTAGCAGCCTATGATCCTCGCTATGGTTGTGACGAGGCTACACCGTGAAACATCGGACATTGTTCGCACAACGAGTCAGGAAACTCAGAAAGGCGGCGAAACTGAGCCTCGAAAACGCTGCTGAGCGAGGCAATATCACCGGAAATTTTTGGGGAGATGTGGAACGCGGCAACAAAGTGCCGAGCCTGGACACGATAGTCGCGATGGCCAGAGGTCTTGCCCTTCCTCCCAGTGCTCTGTTGCTTTTGGAGAGGGAAGAAGACCCACGAGATATGCGGAAGCGCATTGATTCTCTGCTTACCAAGTGCAATCAGCAGCAACTTGAAATGGCTCATCGCATTATCAAGGTTCTCCTCGAACCCTGACGCCGCAGTTACAATTCGCGTTCCTTCCATATGCTTCGCATAACGTGACCTTCGCGGAAACCAATACGAGCAGATGGTAGTCTGCCAGTCCTCTAACGAGCCAGACACTCGATCACGGCTTTGCGTTCCCGCCGAGCGTCGGTGAGTTCCACACGAACAACCCGCCAAATTATCGCGAGTGAATACTCGAAATCTAAGCTATTTTTCGATCTCCTTGATTTGTCTGGTGAGCGCAGATTGGGTGACGTGTAATCTGAGGGCGGCCTTCGTGAAGTCATTGCGTTGGGCGAAGAGCTGACGCGTGCAAGGGGCGTACTTCGACGTTGGGAAACACTGCTCCAACCCCCGCCTACGAGTTCGGTGACACCAGGAATGTCGTACTGCATCTTGCCGGCACGGTCAAATCTCATGTCGCCGGTTCATAGGAGGCCGCATATTCTCTACTGTCCAGAATTTCTCCCGGAAACTCGCGATACACCGACTCTCGCGGTGTCTCAATCCGGCACTCATGTCGGCCGTACCGCACTACGGATTACGCTACGGTTCCGCTTCTGCTACCGGGGATTTCCAACGACTTAGAGGTCGTCCGCCTCTTCTTAAGTCCTTTAAAGTCGTGTATGGGCAATAACCACTCGTCGCTTCACACATAAATGAAGATGGCGGCAGACAGCGACTTTGCTGGAGGTTGGCTTGCGGTTCAACCGCAACGAAAAGATCGCCGCACGCAATATCTTCCTACGTTCGTCGATCGAAATGTAGGGAGGGGACTCTTCTACCGGAGAGCGGCGAATGGCAAGAATACTCCCGGATATCAGGCCGGGAAATATATATATAGGACACGAAAGCGTGCGGTGACCGCGACCGTGAAATCACAGGCCACGATCGCTTGGGCATGATTGTGGAGGAAAGTCTGCCAGGATTGCGACCCTGGCCTTGGCCGAGTGGGCAGGATCTGGCTCGGCCAGTAGGCTCGCACTGTGCGGGGAGAAACCTGGATGCCGAGCTTCAAGGACAGCTCATTGGCGATGCGTGCTTGTCCGCAGGTCGGATTCTCCCGAACTATTTCGGCGATCAGCTGACGAAGTTTCACAGGAATGCGTGGCCGCCCTGGTCGAGACTTCCACCTCCAGAAGAGCTTGAATCCCTTGCGGTGCCAGCCGATCAGGGTTTCTGGTTTGACGATGACCAGAGCATTCCTCCAATCGCAGAACCGCGACCAAAATAGCAGGCTGAAACGAGCCGCCGCGGTCAGGCGGCGAGGGCGAATCTGATGTTCTTGATAAAAGGCTAATTGCTTGCGGAGAAACAGGTTCTCGGCAGCAAGTACGGCGCGAGGCGCGGTCAGAGACCGCAGAAACCGAAAAGAGTCCGTGAGGGTATCAATAATAAGGATAGGGAAGATGGTTGCAAGGGAAGTGGAGGAAGCGCGCGATCTGGCACATTGAATGTTCAGGATTACGCAATCCCCCGGCTTTGAACAGTTGACAAAGGCCCAAAATCGTTGAGGAACGGATTCAGTTAATAATCGTACGGAATATTTGCGCGGTACACCACTCTTGCCGTGACGCCCGTCTCTAGATCTATGTTGAAGATGCTTGCGTCTTCGAAGCGAATTGCGATCGCGTGATAAGACGCAGTCGTATACAGCGTCGCGTTCTTCACCTTCTTGCCGGCCACTTCCGAAAACTCGACATACTTTTGCGGCGTCATAAAAATGATTCCTTCCTTCTCTTTATCAGACTGCGAAGACGAAGAATCACACGGTTGATCACCAGGGAGGCGAGCTGGACAGTTGGATAATGCTGAGAGTTGTTTGGGATTTGCTTCGACGTGACGGATGACCTTGCGGCCAAAAAGGGAAACGGCTAGGTTGTGGGACAGCCATCGTTGCCTCCAACTCAGGTGACTTTGGTCAGGGGCGTGTCGGTGTTAGTCGCACTGGGGCGTCCCGTTTGCTCCTCTGGTATTCTTCGGCTTTTGTACGCCTAACTTTAATCCTCACATGGGGCCCGTCAGATACCTATGGGGTTAGGGGTTAGCGGCAGTGAAAGGGCACCCCACGCCTTACGTACGTCGCACCGCGACCACGCGGTGCGTGGGTAGTAGTTGCGTGAATAGATCGAAGGTGTATACTTTGCGCTCAGGAACTAGGCCCCGCTCACACAAATTCTAATAGCGTGTCTTTACACAGAGATACCATCGCTCTACCCGGCCCCCAGTAAAAGTCTTCCGAAAGTTGGGCAAACAAGATGCTGAAAGTCAGTCGTTCGCGTCAGGTCGTGTGTTCTGCGAGCAGGATCGTGAGGCAAATGTTATCCCTTGGGCTAGTTGTGTTTTCTGCACAGGCGGCGTGCAGGTATTCAAATGCCCAAACCGCACCTCCGAACGTGGAGGATACCGTTGGTGTCAACGTTACTTTCCGAGACTTTCGAGCCCTGCTGCACTCTGGCAGTGGTAAAACATTTTTCCGCAACACCGGGATCAAATGGGTCAGGACGGACCTTCAGTGGCAAACGGTGGAAAGTCCAACGCCGGGACAGTACAACTACGATTGGACCTGTAACGATCCCTCCAAAGATTCCTGCGTGGACGATTTCGTAAACTCACTCCCTTCGGGCGTGAAGCCCTACTTCATTCTCGATTACAGCAATCCATTCTATGAAGCAGCAAGTGGACATTGTGTGACTGTCGTAAATGGGGTTACCACGCCAGATTTTTCGAAGACTTGCTTCAGTGTAACGGATACGCACCCACCAGTAACGATCCCTGGCTTTACGACGTTTTCGGCCGCTGCTGTCGGTAGATACGCAGGACGTGGATTTATTTGGGAAATCTGGAACGAACCTAACAGTTCAACATTCTGGCCCGGTAATGCTGCCTACTCCGAACTTGCTCTTCCGACAAGTCAATATGTTCACCAGAACTATCCTAATGAATATCTGGTAGGTCCAGCGCTTGCCGCCTCGTTACCCCAGGGTTGCCCGCTAGCCGACGTCTCGGGCAATGAAGTCGTGGACACAACGGCCCTGGACTCTTTGATCGGACAAGGCAATACAGCAGCAGAGCTACAGTACTGGTCTGGTCTTTCTGTTCACCTTTACCGGGCCCTGTCTCCCGAGGCTGCTAATTGCGACGTTCAGATTCTAGAGTCTACGATCAAGAGCAATCTTTTTAACCCTACCGGGAAGAACATTGACATTTTGTCCGGCGAGTGGGGATACGGCGCAATTCAGCCTATTATGCCGAATTCGGCCCAAGACGTGAACGAGTACCAACAGGCCGAGTATCTCTCCAGAATGTGGCTTTACAACGCAGCGTTAGGCTTAAAATTATCCATTTGGTACGACTGGCATGATCCTGATCCAACCCAGAAGCAGGGTTACGGCATTGTACGGTTTCAATCAAATCCTCCCTTCACAACGGGCGATAGCTACACGCCGAAGCTTGCCTACTATGCGGCGACGGCGATAGTCGGTCCCACAACGGGCTATTTCAGGGGGTTCCATTTCGATTCCGCGAACCCCAATAATCAAATTGCGTCACCTAATATTGTTCTAGCTTTCAGCAATGGAACTGAGACGCGATACGCCGCGTGGACAACATCGGGTTCCGCTTCTCTCCAGCTGAACGTACCAAACGGTGAATACTTTGTTGTATCCAATCTGGGTTCCGCGCTTTCCTTCAGCACAGTTACAGGCAGCCTGCAACTGCAACTTACCGAGGCTCCTCAGTTTGTTTTATCGCCTCCCAACCCGGTCACGTTCGCGGTTGACGAACTTTTTATGCAGGTGCTAGGAAGAAATCCTACTGCAGCTGAGCTTCAGACATATAGCGCAGAACTAAGCAATGGGGTCTCGGTTTCCAATATCATTCAAGCGCTGGTACAGGCCACCCAAGCTCAATCGGCCATTAGCGGTCTCTATACTCAATACCAAGGGGCCCCCCCGACTGCCCACCAATTGGCATGTTCAACCACTGCGCTGGAAGGTGGAACCTCGTGGACCGCCCTCGTCGATAGTATCCGATCATTTCCGCCTCCGGCCTCTCCCTCGCTTACGAGCCTACTTTCCGGTAACTACGATCACGTTTATTACTCAAACTGCAGCCCTCAAGTAAACGAGTTACGGCGGACCGGCACGACGTGGGTTAGCGAGAATCCTTCAACTTGGGCCGCCGAAAGCCAAGCCCAGCCCAATCAGTGCAAATCTTTTCCCAGTGGTCACTACCCGACCTGCCCTCCAAACGTATCAAGCGCTAGCTCTTCTAACGGGACTGCGAACGCTTTGACCAGCTTGCTATATACCGGGAATGAAGACCATGTCTGGTACATCGGTTCCGATCAAAATGAAACATTTGATCGACAACACGTCTGGGAACTCTGGTGGGACGGAACAAACTGGCAGGACGCGGACTTAATTCAATGGACAGGTGCGCCCGCAGCAGCTATCGGGAGTTCCTTGACCAGCTTGCTTTATCCCGGAAATGAGGATCACGTCGAGTACATTGGTTCTGACCTGCATGTGCACGAGTTGTGGTATGACGGCTCCGCCTGGCAAACTACTGACTTAAGTCAGCAGACGGGTGCTCCCAATGCAGCCTCTCCCAGTGCGTTGACTAGCCTGCTATATGCGGGCAATCAGGACCATGTGGAGTACATAGGTTCTGACAACCACGTGCACGAGTTATGGTACAACGGCTCGATTTGGCACACTACTGACCTGACTCAGCAAACAGGTGCTCCCAACGCAGCTTCCCGCAGTGCGTTGAGCAGTCTGCTCTATCCGGTCAATGAGGATCATGTCTGGTACATTGGCTCCGACCAGCATGTGCACGAATTCTGGTATAACGGCTCCATCTGGCAAACCGCGGATTTAACGCAGTGGACGGGCGCACCAAACGCGGCATCCGCTAGCCCCTTGACCAGCTTGCTCTACGCTGGCAATCAGGATCATGTCTGCTTCGTCGGCTCGGATCAGCACGTGCATGAGTTCTGGTATAACGGTTCAACCTGGCAAACCTCGGACCTAACGCAGTGGACAGGCGCTCCCAACGCTTCTTCCCCAAGTGCTTTGAGTAGTCTGCTCTATCCAGTTAATGAGGATCACGTCTGGTACATCGGTTCGGATCAGCACATGCATGAGTCCTGGTATAACGGTTCCACTTGGCAAACCTCGGACTTAACGCAGTGGACCGGCGCTCCACTTTAAAGTATTGTCTCGCTACGTCGCTCGGTCCAACGACACTACTTGCCATCACATATCCCGTCTTTGTGGAATGCGCTATGATTTCCCCCCGAGTCAGGTCATAAATGAACCCACAATGACGACGATTTCCCCTTGCAAGATGTTGAGGATTGGGGCGGTTTGAGAAGCTTGTGGCGAAGCTACATGAGACTGGGAGTATTACCGTGAAATCCTAACGAAGTTGTATAAATCACAATGCAAGGCCAACAAGTTTGTGCGCGGCGCGCTTACTTACATTCACAATCGAGTGATACACCTCCTGTCGCTCGCCAAAATCCCGTCCAGCTGCGAAATCAACAATTTGCACAGCTTCCTCAAGCCTCCCATTTGCTATGACTGTTGCCCATGGTGCGCTTCTTCCTCCTGTGGTTCGGCCTACTTGACCGCAGCCTTCGTTCCCGCCGACGGCTGCTCGTTGAGAATCTGGCGCTTCGACAGCAATTGACTGTCCTAAAGCACAAGCATCCTAAGCCTAGACTCGGCATGGTTGACAAACTCTTCTGGGTGCTCGCGTCCCGGTTCTGGTCTGACTGGAAGAAGTCTCTCCTGGTGGTCACTCCTGAAACCGTGGTCCGCTGGC
>JAOAPB010000068.1 GCA_025462645.1 Edaphobacter sp.
AGCCCATGGTGGCTCCGGCGTAGACTCCGCCAGACCAGTTGAAGGCCTGGTAGACGAGCGGCATGGTGGTGGGGCGGCGGCCTCCGAAGATGATGGCGGAGATGGGAACGCCTTCGGGGGACTCCCAGTTGGGATCGATGGTGGGGCACTGGCTGGCGGGTGCGGTAAAGCGCCCGTTGGGATGAGCTGCCGGTGCTCCGGTGGCCTTGCCGATCTCGGGGGTCCACTTATTGCCGCGCCAGTCGATGCACTCGGCTGGCGGAGTGTCGGTCATGCCCTCCCACCAGACGCCGCCTTCAGGGGTCAGCGCTACGTTGGTAAAGATGGTGTTGCTGGCGAGTGTCGCCATGGCGTTGGGGTTTGTCTTGGCGCTGGTTCCGGGAGCCACGCCGAAGAAGCCGGCCTCGGGGTTGATCGCGCGGAGCTGGCCGGTGGCATCGGGCTTGATCCAGGCGATGTCGTCGCCGACGGTCCAGACCTTCCAGCCATCGAAGCCCTTGGGCGGGATCATCATGGCGAAGTTGGTCTTGCCGCAGGCGGAGGGAAAGGCGGCGGTGACGTAGGTCTTTTCCTTGGTCGGGGATTCAACGCCGAGGATGAGCATATGCTCGGCCATCCAGCCCTCGTCGCGAGCGATGTTGGAGGCGATGCGCAGGGCGAAGCACTTCTTCCCAAGCAGGGCGTTGCCGCCGTAGCCGGAGCCGTAGGACCAGATCTCGCGAGTCTCGGGAAAGTGGACGATGTACTTCTCGTCGTTGCAGGGCCATGAGACGTCCTGTTCCCCGGGGGCCAGCGGTGCGCCGACGGAGTGCATGCAGGGGACGACCCGCTTGATGTCCTTGTCGATCTCGGCGAAGACAGGGGCGCCGATGCGGGCCATGATGCGCATGTTCACGACCGCATAAGCGGAGTCGGTGAGCTGCACGCCGATCTGCGACATGGGAGAGCCGATGGGGCCCATGCTGAAGGGCAGCACGTACATGGTGCGGCCGCGCATGCAGCCGCGGAAGAGCTGCTTCAGCTTCTTACGCATCTTGAAGGGGTCTTCCCAGTTGTTCGTGGGACCGGCGTTGTCCTTCGAGAGCGAGCAGATGAAGGTGCGGTCTTCGACGCGGGCGACGTCGTTCGGCGCAGAGCGTGCGTAGAAGCAGCCGGGCCAGAGCTTCTGGTTCAGTCTGGTAAAGGTCCCGGCGTCGATGAGTTGCTGGCAGAGATAGTCGTACTCGGCTTTGGAGCCGTCGACCCAGTGGATGTGATCGGGCTGGGTGAGGTCGGCCATCTTTTCGACCCAACGGATAAGGTGCTTATTCGTAGTGGGAGGGGCGGCGAGGCTAGTGGCTCCGACGGTTTCAGTCTTCATAGGTAGGGGGTGATTTCCTCACGCATAAGTCTTCCCCCTCCGCAGAGAGGCTGTCAACCGTTCCGTCCGGTGTTCGGACTGGATAAATTTGACGGCCTGCAAGGCCAGACGAGTGCAACGGGCAGCAGAGTTCAGGGGGCCGTGACAACGCCGACTGCGGAGTCTGCGCAGCCGTAGTAGAGAAACCACTGGTTGTGGAAGCGGACGAGGCCTTCGGCGAAGGTGGTTCCGGCGGCGTATTGGCCGGTTTTTTCGAAGGGCTGTTCGGGTTTTAAGGATGGGACCTCGGTGCGGGCGAGGAGCTTCGCGGGGTCTTCGGCGTTGAAGAGAGCCTGTCCGGCAGCGTAGGCGTTGGGGCCGAGGGTGGGATCGCCGTGAGTCGGATCGTTCTTCCCGTTGTAGAGAACGACGATTCCAGTTGCGGTGAGGAGGGGTGGCGGCCCTACCTCGGGGAAGCCGCTGTCGAAGTGTCCTGCGCGTTTGGTGAGTACTTCGATGGGTTTGCCGGTCGTGTCTTCGACGGGAGTCCAGTGGATCAGGTCGGAAGAGGTGGCGAGGCGGATGGCGCCCTCTCCCCAGTACATCCAATATCTTCCTTTAATCCTGACGGCAATGAGACGGTCGCCAGCCAGACGAGTGACGATGCCGCCGGACTTGTATTTCAGGCTGTCGTATCTGCCGCCGGATGCGCTGAGAAAGGCGGGGCCATGTTTGGTCCAGTGAGTGAGGTCTTTTGAGGTGGCTATGCCGATGGAGTACGTCCGGCGGTTCCATTGTGTGTAGGTGAGGACGTAGGTGCCGTCTTCGCTCTCGACGATGCGAGGGTCTTCTACTCCGCCCGGCCATTCTCGGGATCGCTGCGCGTCCTCATCGGGATAGAAGACGGGCTCCCCAAGCCGCGTGAAGTTGATGCCGTCGGTGCTGGTAGCGAGGCCCAGGCGAGAGGTGTGGTTGCCAATCTGCATGGCTCCGGTGTCGTCTTCTGCTCGGTAGAGGACGACGATCTTGTCGTCGCGCACGATGGCAGCCGGGTTGAAGGTGTGGAGCGCCTCCCAATGGACGGGAGCTTTGCGGATGGGATCGTTGAAGAGGGAGCCTTTGTTCGGGGATATCACCGGAGCCTGCTTTGGGCGGGTAAAGGGCCCCAGTTGCCAGGAATCCGATGAGGCTTGAGCAGCTCCATACAGTGTGATGAGAAGGATGATTGCGCCGACGAGGATGGATCTCTGGGATCGCATTGAGCTGCAAGTATGCACCCTGGGGTTTACCTTGTGCTACGGCAGGCGGGATTCCGGCGGCTAGTTCGATATAGGAAGGGGTGGATTGGTGCGGGTGCGCCAGATGTCCAGCAAGGAAGAGGCGGTGGTGAAGATGACGGGGCCGAGGATGACGCCGAGGATTCCGAAGAGGGCGATGCCGCCGAGGATGGAGATCAGGATCGTGACGGTGTGGGCGCGCAGGCGGGTGCCGACCAGGATGGGGTAGAGGAAGTTGTCGATGGTGCTGACAATGACGCCTCCCCATAGCGCGAGGAGCGCGGCCTTTCCCCAGTGGCCGGTGAGGCCGAGGTAGACGGCGATGGGACCCCAGACGAGAAAGGCTCCGAAGGCGGGGATCATAGCCAGGAGCGCGGTCATGAAGGCCCAGAGAATAATGCCCGGAACTCCGAGAACCCAGTAGGCGGTGCCGGCGAGGACGCCCTGGACTCCTGCTACGGTCAGTCTGCCGAAGGTCGTGGCATAGATCGTGTCGCCTACTCGATTGAGAAGGTCGTCGGTCTCCTGGTCATGGAGCGGTAGGTGCGCGCGGAGGACGCGCAGGGCGAGCTCTCGATCGCGAAACAGGAAGAAGAGGATGAAGAGCATGACGACAAGCTGCGTAATGACTCCGAAGGAGTTGCCGAGAAGGCCCGCGAAGTTGCGTCCGAGGTAGGCAGCGGTGGCTTGGGCGGCGCGGTTGATGTCGATGGAGTCGGAGACGACCTGGATCCGGTTGGCGAGGGCAGGATGGTTGGCGATGAAGCCGGTGATCTTCTGCTGGTTGGCGTCGTTGCGCAGAGCATTGACAGCGTTGAAAGCCTGTTGGCCGAGATCCTGCGCAAGAAAGAAGCAGGGGATGATGACGGCGAGAATAACGAGGGCAAGCGCGAGAGCGGCGCAGGAGCTACGGTTCTTTATCTTCGTGGCCAGCCAATCGTAAGGGCGCTGGGTAACTACGGCGAGAACGATGGCTCCAACGATGGCGGAGAAGAAGGGACGGAGCAGAAGAGCGCAGACAATGAGGATGCCAAGGGTGAGAAGGAACAGGGTGATTTGTTTCCATGTCTCTTCGCGTGTGGTTTGCATTGATTCTTGCTCCGTGGTGAGTCTGGGCCTTCGTTTCGTTCCTTCCAGTCTATGAGTCAATTCGACTGAGAATTTGACGAGTGCGAAAGTAGATATCCCAGTGTGTGATGCGGATGCCAAAGATTACCGTTGTTGCGACCGCTCGCTCGCGCTCTGGTCCGCGTCGCAAATAGCGAGAGATCAGCTACTCGAAGGATTGATCTTCGCACCGGCCAACCTTCAGTTTGTAGCTAACGATCCGCTGCTCGCAGCGGGCCGCCATTCTCATAAGTCTCCGACCCGTCCAACCTCCCTGCTAAACTGGCCTTAACTCACCATCTCGAGTACCCATGCCCATCGTAGAACTCCAGCAGGTCCGCAAAGCCTACGACACCAAGGTCGCCGTAGAGAATCTCTCCTTCAAGATCGAGCCCGGCAGCATGTTCGGCCTCCTCGGCCCCAACGGCTCCGGCAAGACCTCCAGCATCCGCATGATGATCGGCATCACCGTCCCCGACTCCGGCAGCGTCAGTCTCTTCGGCCAGCCCTTCGACCGCAAGAACCTTCACCGCGTCGGCTACCTCCCGGAAGAGCGCGGCCTCTACAAGAAGATGAAGGTCATCGACCAGCTCGTCTTCCTCGGCCAGCTCCACGGACTCGATGCGGCGACCGCCAGCAAGCGAGCCCACGTCTGGTGCGAGAGGATGGAGATCACCGAGGCCATCCCCAAGAAGACCGAAGAGCTCTCCAAGGGCATGCAGCAGAAGATCCAGTTCATCGCCGCACTCCTGCACGAGCCCGAGCTCATCATCATGGACGAGCCCTTCAGCGGCCTCGACCCCGTCAACGCCACTCTCCTCATGGACACCCTCGTCGACCTCCGCACCCAGGGGCGCTCCGTCCTCTTCTCCACCCACCGCATGGACCAGGTCGAAAAACTCTGCGACGCCATCTGCCTCATCCACAATGGCCGCGTCGTCCTCTCCGGTGGGATGCGCGAGATCAAGTCCCGCTATCCCAACAACCGCGTCATCATGAACTTCGAGGGCGACGCCTCCTTCCTCAATCACCCCTCCATCGAGAGCGCGAAGAACTACAACGGCATGGCCGAGATAAAGCTTCACGATGGCGACAACGGCCAGGCCCTCCTCGCCGAGGCTGTCAAACGCGCTCGCATCACCCGCTTCGAAGTCATGGAGCCCACCCTCGAAGAGATATTTATAGAAAAAGTGACAACAGAATCCAGAGAAACTATTGCCGGAGACAAAGTCGATGCATAACGTCTGGCTCATCGCAAAGCGCGAGTACCTCGAGCGCGTCCGCACCAAGGCCTTCCTCCTCTCCACCATCCTCATCCCCCTGCTCATGGGTGGAGGTATCATCGGCTCCATCGTCGCTGGCGGCAAGGCCAAGTCCACCTCGCACATCACCGTCATCTCGCAAGACCAGCAGCTCGCCACCGACCTCCAGGCCGAGCTCCAGAACGGCAGAGACAGCCGCATGACCGTCGATGTCATCTCGCCCGGCAACAGCGAGACGCGCCAGACCCTCGATGCCATGCTCGCCGACAAGCAGCTCGACGGCTACCTCTGGATCACCCCCGCCACCGCCCCCAACGACCGCCCCACCTTTGCCTACACCCCGCGCTCCACCGCCGATATCGCCACCAAGGGAGCCATCACCTCCGCTCTCCGCGCCGTCCTCATGCGCGAGCGCCTCTCCCATCAGGGCATGGTCTCCTCCGACGTCGACTCCCTCATGCAGCCCGTCAAGGTCGACACCACCCAGGCCGGCAAGAACGCCGACACCACCTCCAGCTTCGTCGCCATCTACGTCCTCTTCTTCCTCATGTACATGGTCATCCTTCTCTACGGCATGAATGTCGCCCGCTCCATCATCGAGGAGAAGAGCTCCCGCGTCTTCGAGGTTCTGCTCGCCACCATCCGGCCCGAGGAGATGATGGCCGGCAAGATGATCGGCGTAGGCTCCGTCGGCCTCACCCAGGTTGCCGTCTGGCTCGCCACCGCCATCCTCCTCACCAGCTCCACGCTCATCTCGTCCATGGCCGGCGGCGGCGTTCACGTCTCCCTCAGCGCCATGCAGATCATCTTCTTCGTCGTCTACTTCCTGCTCGGCTATCTCCTCTACTCCAGCGTCGCCGCCGCCCTGGGCGCGATGGTCAACTCCGAGCAGGAACTCCAGCAGCTCAACATGTTTCTCGTCATGCCGCTGGCTGGCTGCATGTTCGCCCTCGCCCCGGTCATCAGCAATCCGAGCGGTCCCATCGCCCGCGTCATCTCTCTCATCCCCTTCTGCACCCCGCTCATCATGTACCTGCGCATCTCGCTGGCCATGCCGCCGGCATGGGAGATAGCCCTATCCGTCGTGCTGATGCTCGTCACTATCTGCGCGATCCTCTGGGTAGCCAGCCGCATCTATCGCGTAGGCATCCTCATGTACGGCAAGAAACCCAACCTACCCGAGATCCTCCGCTGGCTCAAGTACAGCTAGTGTTGCTACAGCTTCGAAGGTAGTGGGTTAGTTTGGTTTGAGGAGTCCGTAGTCACCGGCGTTTTGCGGGAAGTGGATGGATGCAAGGTGAGCAAAGGGTACTGTATTTCAGTCCTTGCCCAAGGGCGACGTCTCTGCTTTAGGATGGTTCGATGAAAAGTGGATGGTTGCTTTGGGCTCTTTGTCTATCAATACAATGCAACGTAGGTTCGGGAATGGCCCAGTCCACCGCCCCAGCCCCGCCCGCGGCGGCACGCCCAGCGCGCCCGGCGCCGCCCACCCGTGATCCCCACACATCCGGTTATGTCACGGCCAGGGAGTTGCCCGACGCCACCGTTGCTCCGAAGGATGCCGACGGAGACTTTATTCTTGGCCCTACTCACAACCCCGCACCGGAGATGACGACGCCGGAAGGCGTGCCGCAAGGAACGGTATCTACCTTCACCATGCAATCGTCTGACAGTAAAATCTACCCTGGCATCGCACGAGAGGCCAATACGTTTGGCACCGCAGATCCCACCGATCCTGCCAAAATGGTGGTCACCACCAGCCATCCCGCTCCCTACACACGCCGAGTGACGGTTTATGTTCCCAAACAATACGTCCCCGGAACGGCCGCGCCATTTATTGTCGGTGCGGACGGACCCGACCCGGCGTTATTCACGGCGTTGGACAATCTGATCGCCCAACACCGTGTGCCGGTGATGATCGCCATCTCCATCGGCAATGGCTCGGGCGACGCCCAGGGCAGCGAGCGTGGCCTGGAATACGACACCATGTCGGGCCTCTACGCGGAGTTTGTCGAGAAGGAAGTGCTGCCTCTCGTAGAGAAGCAATACAACGTGAAATTGACCAAAGATCCCGAAGGCCGGGCGACGATGGGCGGCAGTTCAGGTGGCTCCTGCGCGTTGATCATGGCCTGGTATCACCCTGAGCTATACCATCGCGTGCTTACCTATTCGGGCACTTACGTGAACCAACAGTGGCCATCGAACCCCCAGACCCCCCACGGCGCATGGGAGTTTCATGAACACCTCATCCCGAATAATCCGCGCAAGCCACTGCGAATCTGGATGGAGGTTGGCGACAGAGACAATCTGAATTCGAATGCCTTGCGCGACAATATGCACGATTGGGTTGTCGCCAATGAGAACATGGCCAGAGTGCTGGCTGCCAAGGGCTATCATTACCAGTTTGTCTTCGCCCGCAACGCCGGCCACACGGACCGTACGGTGAAGCAACAGACCTTACCGGAGGCTCTGGAATATATCTGGCAGGGCTATCCCGTCGCAGGGACGAAGAATTGATTTGAGTGCGGTTCCATCTGTCCCAGCAGGCATCTGTCGAACCTTCCACGCTGCCGTTAGATAAGCTCCGCAGTTCGTGTTGCTTGCTAGATGTGCGGTCCGACAGTTCGGTTGAGCAATGCGGCGAAGGCGTGCCAGGCGGGTTTCATTCCGATGGGGACGGCGAGGGCGACGGCCGCGAAGACAAACGGCGCAGCCCACATGGTGGAGCGGTGGATGCGGCGGATAGAGACGAGTTCGTAGACGATGAGAATGAGAAGCAGGATGCCGAGGCCGGTGACGGCTCCAGCGGCGGGTGGAAGCCCGATGCGAGCCCAGGGAAAGCGGCCGAAGGCGGCGGCGACGAGGCCCATGGTGGCGATCAGAATGAGGCGCTTGTGCGCGTCTGGTCTGCGCCGGGCGCGCCAGGAGGCGTAGATGACGATAGTGAAGCCGACGATGCCGATCAGTGGGATGGCAGCGGAGACTGCGGGGTCGAGCGGGCCGATCTTCACTCCACGATGAAGCGCGTCGATGGCAGCGATTACGCCGAGCACGATCATAATCGGCGGAAGACAGAAGGCGACGGTGCCGAAGGAACGATGCCATTTGACGCGGCGAGCAGAGATGAGGGCGGCCTGCACAACGAATAGCAGCATCCAGAGGGTGAAGACCGCGCCGTGGATGTGAAGGATGGGGCTGGGAAGCGGCGCGCGCATCATACCGGCCTGGAAGTAAGTTGGCGAGAAGCCGATGAAGACGCAGACGCAGAGCAAAATCGCCATGCCGCTGTAGAAGACGCGTTCGACAGTTCGATTGACAGGCCTGTACGTGGGCTGCAGGCCGGATGCAGGCGCAAAGATGGCGTCTGTTGCCATGTTCGTCTCCGTTTTTGCAGGGTTGGGTGCTGCGGGGCCGCCGGAGATGGATTACCGGAATGAGTGGAAGATATCACGCAATGGGGACGTTTCACAAAGGTATTTCGCCGGGAAGTGTCTCAGGCTTCCTGCGCCATTCACACCGCTATCATCAATTTGGTCACTGTGAGAGGTTTCGCCGGGCCGATCGTGCCCGAGTGACGGGCAATCCAGAATTTAATCCCGCAGTGCTCGCAAAAGTCAGGTTTACGGCAACTTCGCACCCCTACCGCAAACTGACTACTATCGCTTATTTATAGGAACGCCACCCGCACCAGCATTGGTGTATACCTACTGGATCAATTGCTCGGCCAGAGCGAGGATGCACCAGTGGCGGCGGAAGCAGCATTGACGGCGGCAGGAATCTCCGCAACAACCCACTCCCGCTCTGCCCAGCGCGATCTGATCGAACTCGGAGTCGGCTACGCCCTGATCCTCGCCACAGTCTGGACCGCAAATCCCACGCAAAGATCTCTCTACTGGCTTGCCGTCCTCTGGATCCTCGCAACAACATGGGCGAGCCATGAAGGCTGGACAGCCCTGGGCCTCACGAAGACAGGCCTCCTCCGCTCTCTATGGATCGTGGGAGCAGCGCTGCTAGCCGCGTATCTGGCGGTCGCCACGGCCTCGCGGATGCATACGCTGCACCGCCTGCACGGGCCCACGCCAATCCTCTCGCACGCCTGGGGATACCTGGTCTGGGCAGTTATGCAGCAGTTTCTGATGCAGAGCTACTTCCTCATCCGGCTCCTGCGTCTTCTCCCCGGAAAAGCCCTGCCGGCAATCGCTGCGGCTGGCATGTTCTCGCTGGCGCACCTGCCCAACCCGGTCCTCACGCCCATCACTTTGGTCTGGGGAATTGCGGCGTGCCTGCTCTTCCTGCGCTATCGCAACATCTACACGCTCGGGCTGGCCCATGGCATCCTCGGCCTATGCGTGGCCGTTACGGTGCCAAACTCGCTGCATCACCACATGCGGGTCGGTCTCGGCTATCTCAGATATCAGCCGAGAGATAGTGAGCATCGCGACCGCCTCCTCGGCCATCATCGCAGCCAGAGAGACCACAGCGTATCCACCGAAGCATGGGTAACCGCCGAAGCGCCAATCCGCCGCTGCTGATGCCACGCCCGTCCGTAAAAAACTCCAGCCAGAGCTGCCAGCAGCACATAGCGCCAGTTGAAGTGCAACGCTCGCTTATTGAAGTGCGAGAGCCCGAAAAGAACAGCGGTTATGACCAGCGCCCACCGCGCCCCAACGCGCCGCTCCAGTAGATTCTGCATCCATCCGCGAAAGAACAGCTCCTCGGGAACAGCGATAAAGAGAAACGTAAAGATCCATCCCAGCACAGCATGAGACACCGAAGGTATGTAGGCGTGAACGTGCAAAAAACCGAGCGCCAATCCAAGCACGATTGCAATGGGGGCATATATCGCCAGTTCGCGCCCGCCGACCCGCAGGTCAGCCAGTCGAAGGCGGAGATCGAATCCGACACCCGACAGCCTCCGAATCGCGAGAAACCCATAGATGCCCGCATCCAGCAGCAGCATCTTGTTAAAGACACCGAACCGAAGCGGCCACGCAGACTCGAACCAGCGCAGGTCCACTGCCAGCCCAAGCACAGCAAGGATAAGAAAGTCTCTCCAGCTTCCCCGCTGCTCCGGGTCGGCAAGACTCGCGCGATTGAGCAACAGGCTGATAAAAACCGGCAGCAGCAGATAAAGGACAAACCAGTTCCAACGAAACTGCCCATAGGAGATGGCGACCATCGCATACGGAACGCACAACAACGCCGGCGTCGCCATGCGAGCCGATAAGGGCATCCGCTGAGCTGCCTCAACACTGCGCGGCCAGAATGCCGCAAACAAAAATGGCAGAAGCGTAAGCAGCGCTGCAATCACGACCGGCGCATGAATGGGAAGGTTGACCACAGGTTTTGAGAATAGCTCAACCCCGATTCCCCGCACTTCACAGCCTGACTACCACGCCCCCTGTTTCCCCCCATACCACCACACCAGCCCCACGATCGCGGTCCCCTGATCGTGCGAGAGCACCCCTGGCTTATTCGTCAGGAAGAATGGCCTATTGCTCCAGTCCCTGCGATACTCTGCCCGCGCTAGAAACCCTTCGCCAAACTTGTACTCATAGGTCCCGGTAACCTCCTTCAGCGCCTGCGTCGTCCCGCTGAAATACCCGCCCCGGTCCGAGAGATATTCGCCTCTCCCCGCCAACGCCATCCGCGGCGTCAACTGGTACCGCGCATATCCAACCCCGCCGATCACATGCGATGGAGCCGAAGACTGTCCCGGAGCAGCCTTGGCCCACTGCCGCGAGATTAGATAATCCCCCTCCAGCGTCAGCGACAGCTTCGGTGTCGCGTTCCACGTAATGTAGCTGTCGAAGATATGCTGCTTTCCATCCGGCGCAGGATTGATCTCCTGCACACAAAGCCCCGGCTGCAGCGGCACCGTGCAGCCCGTCGCGGCGGCAACATCGGGATGGTCCTGCCCGATGTAGTAGTTCACGTTCCACGCGATGTCCTTTGTCGGATGCACTGCAAATCCAAACAGCTCGTCCTTGTACGAGTTCGTCGCCTCGCCCTGGCCCGTCCCATTCACCACCCAGTAGCTCACCGCCAGCTTGTCGTTCACCTTGTAGTTCGCGCGAAGGCCCGTGTGGTAGTAGGGCAGATAGTTGAAGTGGAACGACCGCGTGTAGTTGATCTGGTCCTTCGTATAGTTCCCCTCGATCCCTAGTGAACTGACCCACTTGCCAAAATCCAGAGTAAGTCCCTTGCCCACAGGAACAACATAGGTCCCATAAGCCTGAAAGAGATTCCTGTAGATCTCGGGCCGCACCTCATTGGCCGGGTTCCCCGCGGCAGACGCCGTTGCCTGCCCAAACTGCAGGTCCACCCGAACCCCATACCGCCGCCCCGCCTCTACATCCGGGTCCAGCGCGAGCACCACATCCGCCTGGTTGATACTGAAACTATTGCTCAGCACATCGTAGGCACGCAGATACTCCACCCGCCCAATCGGATGGTTGAAATCGTATCCGTAGTAGCTGTCGACGGTATAGTTCAGCGTCGCCCCTCCCGGCAACTGCGTCGGCAGCACCGAAGCCAACGGATTCTTCGGTACTGCTGCAACCTCTGGCGCACTCTTCACCGCGACAGCTCCCACTGTCGCGCCGCTTGAACCAACCGCACTACTCGAGACATTCGTCACGCTGGCGGAAAGCTCCGCCGCGGGCACCGTCACCGCTGCCGATGGCATCGGAGCGGCATCCGTCTTCGCCGCACCATGCTCTTTATGCAGCTCCAACTCCAGCGCACTCACTCGCAGGATTAGTTCGTGGACCGTCTGCCGCAGCTCCTCCACCTCACTCTTGGCAGGTAGCGCACCGGTTGTCTGGCCATACATTACAGAGCAGGGGAGCAGTGCGGAGGAGAAAACAAGAAGTTGATATAGAGAACGCATAAGAACAACCTTTCAAACGCCGTCGAAAAACCTGTCCACAGTAAAACCTGCCCACAGTAAATGATTCGCGGAGCTTCGCGCACCTCCTCCAGGCTGTCTCCGAAATGCCTGCTCCTGCCGCACAGGTAAACTCATCTTCGTGCCGTCTCCCTACACCCTCAAGCAGCGCATAGCCCTCGCCATCGTCCCCCGCATCGCGAGCCTCGCCATCTGCTGCCTCGGCATGACCCTCCGCTACCGCGACGTCTGCGACCCCGGAGCCCTCCCCGGCTATGACACCCCTCCCCCCGCCGTCTACGCCTTCTGGCACCGCTGCCTCCTCGCCTGTGCGTGGCGCTTCCGCAACAACGGCGTCACCATCCTCATCAGCCGCAGCTTCGACGGCGAGCTCATCGCCCGCACCGTCGAGCGCCTCGGCTTCGTCGCCATCCGTGGCTCCAGCTCCCGCGACGGAGCCGTCGGCCTCCGCAACCTCCAGCGCGCCTACCTCGACGGTCACTACTGCGCCATAACCGCCGACGGCCCCCGAGGTCCCGTCTACGTCACCAAACCCGGCGTCGTCCAGTTGGCCAAACTCGTCAACAGCACCGTCGGAGCCTTCTACGTCCACCCCGAGCGCGCCTGGGAGCTCCGCTCCTGGGATCGCTTCCTCATCCCCAAGCCGTTCTCCCGAGTCACCGTAGCCTGGACCGCTCAAGTCCCCGCCGACCAGGCCGCCGTCCAGACCGCCCTCGACCACTCCGTAGCCCTCGCTCAATCCAAATAGCAACCACAAATTCACCACAACAAAACCAGCGCAACCACACCTCCCACCACATCCAGCACCACTAAAATTACAAAAGTGCTCGTATCCGACTTCCATTTCGACCTCCCCGAAGAGCTCATCGCCCAATCCCCACCCCCGGTCCGCGGAACCAGCCGCATGCTCACCCTCAACCGCGCCACAGGCGAGTACCGCGATGATTTTTTCCGCAATCTCCCCAGCCTCCTGAAACCAGGCGACTTACTCATCCTCAACGACAGCCGCGTCATTCCTGCCCGCCTCTACGCCACCCGAGCCCGCAGCTCCCACAGCCAGCAAACCTCCCCCGACCCGGCCGGGCGCATCGAAGTCCTTCTAACCCAGCAACTTGCCCCCGACGAGTGGATCGCCCTCGTACGTCCCAGCCGCAAGATCCAACACGGCGAGCACCTCCTCTTCCACCATGAAGATAATCTCGTCCTCGAAGCCGAAGTTATAGCCGCCGCCGACTTCGGAGAGCGCACCCTCCGCTTCGCCCCCACACCCGACTTCCTCTCCATCCTCAACAAAATAGGCCACATGCCTCTCCCCCCTTACATCCACCGCGACGACACCGAACAGGATCGAGACCGTTACCAAACCGTCTATGCCCGAGAGACGCAGTCCCACGAACCCGGATCGGCCGCTGCCCCCACAGCCGGCCTCCACTTCACCCCCGAAATCCTCAAAGAACTCAAGCAAAATAACATCCAGATAGAAACCATAACCCTCCACGTAGGCCTCGGAACCTTCCAGCCCGTCCGAGCCGAAAGACTCGAAGACATCCACCTCCACGCCGAGCACTACACCCTCTCCGCAACCACCGCCGAAGCCATAAACATGGCCCTCCGCGAAGGCCGCCGCATCATAGCTGCCGGGACCACCACCACCCGCACCCTGGAACACTGCGCCCACCTGGCCAACGCCGACCCCTTCGAGCCCCACACCGGTCTCCGCCTCCACCCCCATTCTGGTTCCACCAGCATCTTCATCAGCCCCGGCCATCAATTCCGCGTCATCAAGGGTCTCCTCACCAACTTCCACCTCCCCCAATCCACTTTATTAATGCTGGTAAGCGCCTTCGCCGGAAGAGAAGCAGTGTTAGCCGCCTACGCCCACGCCGTCCGCGAGCGCTACCGCTTCTTCTCCTACGGAGACTGCATGCTGCTCCTCTAACTCGCCACAAATCTGGGTGCCCCATCTTCGCGACAGTCGTATTGTCGCTAATCGGGGTCCCGCCAGCTTTGCTGGTGGGTGAGCTTCGGTGGGCAATCGCGCGAAAGTGCGATCCGCCTTCCTCCACCGGACCCAAACATCTAAACTCCAGAGATAGCCATGGCTCAGACACCCAATACCGAAGCAAAGCCCCCCATCTATCTCCTCGACAGCATGGCATTCATCTTCCGCGCTTATCACGCCATGCAGCGCCAGCGCCCAATGTCCACGCGCACCGGCATCCCCACCGCGGCGACGTATGTCTTCGTCAACATGATTAACAAGCTGCGCAAGGACTTCTCCCCGCAG
Source organism: Edaphobacter sp. (assembly GCA_025462645.1). Classification (GTDB taxonomy): domain Bacteria; phylum Acidobacteriota; class Terriglobia; order Terriglobales; family Acidobacteriaceae; genus Edaphobacter. Next base: position 14,183 of record JAOAPB010000068.1, read on the forward strand.
TTCCTCGCTGCCGTCTACGACCTCTCCGGCCCTGTCTTCCGTGACGAGCGAGCCAAGGAGATGAAGCCCCTCCGCAAGTTCAACATCAAGACTCAGCAGTTCGAAGAGGTCGACTACGCCGGCTACAAGGCCAACCGCACCGAGATGCCCGCCGACCTCACCCAGCAGCTTCCCTTCATCCGCCGCGCACTCGAGGCCTTCCGCATCCCCATCCTCAGCTATGAGGGCTTCGAGGCCGACGACGTCATCGGCACCCTCTCCTGCAAGCTCTCCGCCCTCGGCCACAAGGTCTTCGTCGTCTCCTCCGACAAGGACATGATGCAGCTCGTCAACGACGGCGTAGTCATTCTCAACCCCACCAAGGACAACCTGATCCTCGATTCCGCAGGCGTCGAAGCCGCCCTCGGCGTCCCACCCGAACGAGTCATCGACGTCATGGCCCTCCGTGGCGACGCCATCGACAACATCCCCGGCGCCCCCGGCATCGGCGACAAGGGCTCCGTCGAACTCATCCAGCAGTTCGGCACCGTCGAGGCCGCCCTCGATCGCGCGGAAGAGGTCAAGCGCAAAACGTATCGCGAATCGTTACAAAATAACCGCGACAATATCCTCCTCTCGAAGGAGCTCGTCACCATCCACACCGGTGTCCCCATCGACTTCAGCATCGATGACATGCGCACCCAGCCTATCGACAACGCTGCCAGCCGCGAGCTCTTCTCCGAACTGGAGTTCACCACGCTCCTCAAAGAGCTGGCTCCGTCGGTAGACAACACTCCCATCGCCTTCAACACCAAGCCGAAGCCTGAAGAGGTCGCCGCACTCCTCGCCGAAGCTCGCACTATCGACGAGTCCACCGGCAAACCAAAAGGTCTCGCCATCGCCATCTTCGAGGACGCCCGCGCCATAGCCGAGGAGATCGCCGCCGAACCAAACGAAGAATCCGGCGAGCCCGAACCACCGGCTGCTGAGAATCTCACCCTGTTCGGAACCTCCGCTCCAACTCCGATCATTCCCCCTCTCGCTTCCTCGCCCACAGACCCCGCCTGCAAGCTAGGTCTCGCCGCAAACAACACCACCGCCATCGAGGTCTCTCTCGATCACCCAGGCATCAAGGAAGCCCTCCTCGATCCCACCCTCCCCAAGGATGTCCACGACCTCAAAGCCATCCACCGCGCGCTGGAGCCACATGGCGTCACGCTGGCAGGAGTCCGCGACGACGTGATGCTCCTCAGCTATCTCGTCAACCCCACCCACGGGTCCCACACGCTGGCCGATGTCACCGCCCGCTTCACCAATCGCGCCCTCGCGGCAGTGACGAAGGGTGTCGTCTCCGGAGACCTCCTTCCGGAGGCTGCCAATGCAGTCCACCGCATCGCTCCCATCCTCCACGCCGAGATTGAAACCTCTAAGGTTACAGATGTCTACGAGACCATCGATCTTCCTCTAGTTCCCGTCCTCCTCCGCATGGAGCAGGCCGGAGTCCGCATCGACTCCACCGTCCTCAACGACATGTCCAACCGCCTCGCCGTAGAGATCGACAACCTCGCCGAGCGCATCTATATGCAAGCTGGCGCCGCAATGGGGACCGAATCCGGCCACCGCTTCAACATTAACTCCCCCAAGCAGCTCGGCGACGTCCTCTTCAACAAGATGCTCCTCCCCAAGCCGATGAAGTACGGCAAGGGCAAGGTAGTCTCTACCGCACAAGATGTATTGGAAGAGCTAGCCGAACACCACACCGTCCCCGCCCTCGTCCTCGAGTACCGGCAGCTCTCCAAACTAAAGTCCACCTACCTCGACCAGCTACCGAACCTCGCCGACGAGCAGGGAAGAGTCCATACCACCTTCAACCAGGTAGGCACCGCCACCGGCCGCCTCTCCAGCACCAATCCCAACCTCCAGAACATCCCCGTCCGCACCGCCGTAGGCCGCGAGATCCGCGCCGCCTTCATCGCCGCCCCCGGCAACGTCCTCATGTCGGCCGACTACTCGCAGATCGAGCTCCGCCTCATGGCCCACTTCTCCCAGGACCCTCTGCTCCTCGACGCCTACCGTACCGGCAAGGACATCCACACCCTCACCGCATCGGAGGTCTTCGGCGTAGACGCCGCAACGATGGACAAAGAAACCCGTAACCGAGCCAAGGCTGTCAACTTCGGCATCGTCTACGGCATTAGCCCCTTTGGTCTAGCCGCTCAGCTAGGCATCGATCAGAGGACCGCCAAGCAGTACATCGAGACCTACTTCGACCGCTACAAGGGCGTACAGCGCTTCATCGAGGAGACCCTCGAAACCGTTCGCCGCGATCAGGCTGTCCGCACCCAATTCGGTCGCGTTCGCCCCATCCCCGACATCCAGTCCCGCAACCCCAACATGCGAGGCTTCGCCGAGCGTACCGCCGTCAACACCCCACTGCAAGGCACCGCCGCAGACCTCATCAAGTTAGCCATGCTGAAGATCGACCAGCTCATCCGCGACCGCAAACTTAAATCGCAGATGACCCTCCAGGTCCACGACGAACTCCTCTTCGACGTAGTGCCCCAAGAGGCCGAAGAGCTGCAGCAGCTGGTCAAACACGAGATGGAGCACGTAGCCGAGTTCTCCATCCCCATCGTCGCCGAGGTAGGCATAGGCTACAACTGGCGGGACATCAAGTGATTTATCTCGAGCAGTTGAAGTAAGTATTCTCCAAGGAGATTCTACTAATCCTCCTTCGGCACATCGATGCGTACAATCTGTCCCGCCCCCGGGGGCGTGGCAAAGCCGAAGTTGGAGATGTACAGCTTGTTGTCGGGGCCAAAGGTCATAGCCGTTGGAAAGCTCAGACCGGTGGCGACGGTTTCGACCGATCCATGATGGCGCACACGGACGATAGTGCCGGTACCCAACTGACCGGGACCCGGTAAGCCAGCAGCAGTCATCGACTCCAGAACATACAGTCTTCCTCGATCATCGAAGGTGATGCCCTGAATGGTCGTAAATCCTGAAGCGACGACGGTGATTCTGCCTGTAAATGGATTCAGCCGGTAGACCTTTGAGCTGCCCGGAACGATAGGGAAGTGGTCCAGATTGCCAAAATAGAAGTAGCCATTATGGAAGGCAACGCTGGTTGGCACGATATGTCCCTCGCTGGCTGAGATGTCGGAGACCCGGTGCACGAAACCGAAGGGAGCGATCAGGTCAAGCTCGCCGTGATTCGGCTCCATGGCGAAGAGCAAGCCGCCGATCGCGGTCATGCTGTACCAGGTGCCATCGGGTTCGAAGTCGTCAGCCTCGGGATTGGCGACGGGATGCGCCTTCTGGAAGGCGCTTAAATCCGCAACCAGGTTCCATGTCCCATCTCCCTTCACCCGAATGACGCCGTTGCTGGTGTTGGCCAGACCATGGGAGCACCCTGCGCCAGCCAACAGCGCATAGAGCTGACCACCAAGGAATGCAACATCGGCTACTCCGCTTACAAACCCACCCGCACCTGGACTGGCTGCACTGGAAGGCAACCCATCGGCCACGGTAGTCCGCACACCCGCCGGGTTGAACTTGGAGATACGGGCCGTGAATCCGCCGGTGTAGGGTCCAATGGGATCTGGAACCTGAACGCATTGACCAACGGTAGAGGCCGTTCCTCCGACCCCTCCTTCGGCGAGGTACAAGTTACCGTCAGGGCCGAACTTCAGGCCTCGGGGATTATCAAGCCCCGAAGCAAAGACGGTGAAGTTGGATTGTGCGCCAGCTAGCGTGGCTATCAGCGAGAGCAGAATAAATAGGCTTAGAGTTCGATTCATCCGAGATTTCATAATTGCCTCCGACATACGCATTCGCTGCAATTCAGAGATAGTGGGCAACTCCTCAGGTCAGGGGCAGCGTTTCGTCCGGCTACCGAAGACTCATGTGTGGTTGGCTGAGAGCTCATGCCACAGAACTAAAGATGCCGGGGTTGATGCTGTGTCATGGGGTCGACGGGTGTCTGTGCGATAGGCCACACACACCCGCGACACCAGATGATCTCCGCGCGCGTCTACCCGAACTGCTTCATATCCATCCCCAGCTCATACGTCTCTCCATGAGCCAGCAGGTCTTCCCACGTCACCTCGCGCCCTTTGTACCCCGCCATGCGGCCCAACATGCAGCTCTGCGCAGTAGTCACGCCATCGGCGATCTGGTTGTGGAATCGGCCTGATGTAATGCTCTCGATGAAGCTGCGGTCCTTCTCGCGATCTGCCAGTGCGAGGTTGTCCTTGAACTCTCCATTCGCCGCAAACCCTCCTGCGGGTGCCGCCGCTCCCGCACTCGAGGTCTCCTGCCAGGCCCACGCCGATTCGCCCAGGATGCGAACTGGGCCGGCATACGGCGCATCCGCACTGCCCTTCGCTCCGAAGACACGCAGTCCTGCGTCAAACGAGCCGTAGTCGCCGAACTGTGTCGACGAGAAGCTCACGCGCACGTCGCCGGGATACGTATAGTCCACCTGATAGTTGTCCCAGCAGTCGCCCGCATGTGTAACGATACTGCGCCCGCCAGTCGCTACGGCCTTAAGTGGATGCGCCCCCAGTATCCAGTTGCAGAGGTCGATGATGTGAATATTCTGCTCAACCAGAATGTCCCCCGAGAGCGCTCGATACCATAGCCAGTTCCGCAGGCGCATCTCATCGGCGGAAGCGCCCGGGGCCAGTTTTTCTTTCGCAGCAGGAGCGTTATAGCTCGCCGAGATCGACGCGATCTTTCCCAGCGCACCGCCTTTCACTCGCTCGACCACAGCGGCGATCGGCGGCGCGTTTCGTACCTGAAATCCAACGTCGACGCTGACCTTCCCCTCGACCCGCCGCGCAATCTCCATCGCCCTTCGCGCCTGTGCCACGTCGACGCCTACCGGCTTCTCGCAGTACGCATGCTTCCCCGCGCCCACAACCGTTTCCAGATGCTGCACATGGAAGAACGGAGGCGTCGAAATCTGCACCATGTCCACATCCTTCGAGTGCGCGATCTCCTCAAAGGCATGAGGCCCGTGGAACGTCAGCCTGTCCTCGACTGCCGCCTGTCCCAGGCCTCCGTTCAACGTATCGAAGTGCGTCTTCGCCGTCGCCAGCTGGTCTGGAAAGAGATCCGCCAGCGCTACCACCCGAGCGCTCGTGTTCTTGGCGAACGAACTCGCCACCGCCGTCCCGCGATTGCCGCAGCCCAGCAGACCCAGGCGCACCGCAGAGTTGGCCTCATACCCAAAGGCCGTCTTCGCCCGCAGGAGCAACAACCCCGACGCCGCCGCGCCCGTCTTCACAAACTTCCGCCGGTCTATATTCCCGATCTTCCCCATCTCTCCCATGTCGGTCCCCCTTGCCGTGCCATCCATACGCATCTATTTAGCCAAGAACCTGTCGCAGAATCTTCTCCAGATACAGCTTCTCCTGGCGCACATCCTCAATCTGTTGCGGCCCGGAGGTCTCGCGCTCGATCGTCACGACACCGGTGTACCCCAACCGGTGCAGCTTGGCGAACACCTGATGGAAGTCGACCAGCCCCTTGCCGATCAGCACCTCCTCCCCCAGATTGCTGGGATCGGTCGGCCATCGTCCGTCCTTCGCATGAATGCTCTTCACATGCTGCCCAAGAATATCCACCGCATCCACCGGGTTCGCCTTCCCATACAGAATCAGGTTGGCCGTATCGAGCCCCACGCCAAGATTCGGCTGGGCCACATCGCGCAACGTCCTCGACATCGTCGTCGGCGTCTCCTGCCCCGTCTCCATCAAAAAGTCCTGTCCATTACCCTCGCAGTGCCTAGCCACCTCGCGGATCGCAACCACCGCCTCCGCATAGAGCGGATCGGCCGGATCCTCAGGGATAAAGCCGCAGTGCGTCTGCACCTGGCCGACTCCCAGCAGCTTCGCGAAGTCCGAGACCTGCTTCAGCGCATCGATTCTTGCCGCACGCGTAGCCCGAGGGACCAGCCCGATCGTCGACGGCCCCTTCAGGAAGTTCCATTCAAGCGGCTGCGGCCCCACGACCTCCACCGTCGTCGCCGTCACGCCATACCGATCCAGCAGGCCGCGCATCTGCTTAGCCAGCTCCGGAGTGAATTTGTCGATGTAGCCGTCCAGCGAGAAAAAGCAGTTTGCAAACCCAAGTTCATGCACCCGCCGGATCGTCTCCTCCGGCCCGTGAAACGGCGAGATGAGCAGACCCAGCTCCATCGGCTTGGCAGTGCGGGGCGCAGCGTCCCTTCCTGGCTCAGCCCCAGCGACAAACGGCGGCGCTCCCGCCATGGCACCAGCAACACCCGACGTGTGCGCCAGCGTAGCTGCCGCCGCTAAACCAAGAAAATCTCTCCGCCGCATCCTTCGGCTCCTTTATTTGGATCCATCGAACATATCAGCACTCCGCACTTCACGGCTACAGCGTGCAGACGGGAAGAGACAAAAATGAGCCCAACATGAAAGTCGGGCAACTTATTCATTTAAAATCAGATGATTGCTAAAAGTAACCTTTGCGCAGCCAGGATAAAGGCAGAGGAGGGTACAGGCCTCCCACTGCAAAGAGATACGAGTCCTTTTCACCACTGATAGACTTAAACTTCTGCGCCGAGTACTCGCGCAACCAGATACTCTCAAAGCGGATCACCGCAGCGAACTAAAAGGAAGACTCAACCACGTGGACCAGCAGACCAAACAAGCTCTCAAGCACGATCAGTTCGTCGATACCACCAAGCACGGCCTCGAGTGGGCCACGGAAAACCGCCGCTCCGTCATCACCACCGGCGCCATTCTGCTCGCAGTAATCGTGGTCATCGTAGCCGGTGTGCTCTTCTACAATCACCGCTCCCAGCAGGCCTCTGTCGCCTTCGGTGAGGCCATGCAGGCCTACCAGACGCCGCTCGCCCAGTCCGGTCAGCCCGTGCCTCCCGGCATCAAGACCTTCCCCTCCGTCGCCGACCGCGCCAAGGCCGCCAACGCCCTCTTCACGGCAGTCGCCGACAAGTACGGCATGACCCCCGACGGCAAGATCTCGCGTTACTTCTCCGGCCTCACCTACATGGAAGCAGGCAATAGCGCCTCCGCCGAGAGCACCTTCAAGCAGGTTGCCGGCGGCTGGAACGCCGACATCGCCGCACTCGCCAAGTTCGCTCTCGCCCAGCTCTACCGCCAGACCGGCCGCGACCCCCAGGCCATCGATCTCTACAACGAGCTCACCGCGAAGCCTGCCACCACTGTGCCAGCCGGCCTCGCGCAGCTCCAGCTCGCCGAGCTCTATGAGAACCAGGGCAAGCCCGATGCAGCGAAGAAGATCTACGCGCAGCTGAAGGACAAGGACGCCAAGGGACCCGCCGGAATGCTGGCCGCGCAGAAGCTTAACCCCTCAGCCGTCCCCGCCGGCCCTCACGCCCAGTAACCTCAGTGACCGTGCTCATCCTCGTGCAGATAGACGGAGCGGGCACGGTCGCTCAACTGGCTCGCGCTGCTCCCTGCCTCTGCTTCGCTATGCAACTTCGTCAATAGCCGCCACTGGTCCTTCTTTCGCGGCTCCGAGCTCCACAGCGGCAATGGCATCCTCAGGTAGTCGGAGAGCGCAATGGCCTCCGGCTCATACAGCGTTCGGATAGTGTGTAGCCGCTTCGCCGAAGCCGGATCGGCGCACAGCCGCAGGTGTATATCTCCAAGCGCCTCGCACAGTTTGTCAAACTCTGCCGATGGTAGCCGGTCCACCTCCGCTCGCCGCACTTGGTCTTCGTTCTTCTCCAGATGGAAGACATGCCCCAGGTCGACCAGCGCATGGCGGGCCATCATGAACGTAAGCTGCGCCTGCCGAGAGGGCGTCCCCTGGATCACCGAGATCAGCAGAGCGCACGTGTCCAGAATCGCCACCAGCGAAGATAGCCAGCTCTGGTTGTCGTGCTGCGATCGGTAGTAGCAGAGAATCGGATAGGAGATGTGCGACTCCAGGATCTCCGCCGACCAGCGCTCCCACTCCGCCAGCAACGCCACCAGGGCCTCTTCGCCGCCTTCGAACCCATGCCTCCTCAGCAATTCGGCAGCCGTGGGTGGCGACCCCGCACGCGCGTCCAGCAGCGCAATGCTGACCTCCCGTCGCGAGAACGACTGGTAGAGCACCGGCAGGTAGCCGATCACCAGGGCCACGAACCCCAGCCCCACCCCCGACTCTAAGATAATCAGCGCTCTGGTTGCCAGGCTATGGGGCACCACATCGCCCAATCCCAGCGTAAATAGCGTCGTCCCGCTGACATACAGGTCGGTCCGATACCGCGATATCCCAGCCGCGGTCTGCGCACCCAGCACGTCCGTGAACGGTGACCCCAGCGCGTAGAAGAAGAGGCTGAAGCCAAAGATGAGCAGGATCGCCCACAGCAACAGCAGCAGCAGCAGGGAGAGCGGTCCATATACGCTATAGATCTGCTCCCGTACTCGCGTGTTATTGGTTCGCTGCGCCATCGCGGCCCAGGGCCCCCACGTAAATAGGAAGAAGAACTGCGTGATACGAAGCCGTCCCGTCGGCCTCCGCGGCAGGACGATCGTCTGGAACGCGTCCAGCGCGACCCCCGCGCAACAAATAACTCCGGCAATCAAAGCAACGATATGCAACGTAAAATCCCTTCAGGACGCATGGCCAGCGGCTTTCGTAAACCTTACCAGAGCTAACCTTCGCCCATGCGCCGCGTCACTTGGAGGTGTATCCCTATTTCGCTCCCGATACGAGGCTCCTTCGAAGTCTGTGGAAATTAGATCGATTTTCATTCGACAAATATACTTATTTCGGGCCTAATATAGCCCTCATATGCTTTGGTGCAAGGCTTGCTTTAGCCTGTGGAGATCGCTATGCAGCGAGTGCTGGTCGTTGACGATGATCATCTGGTCGCGGACACTCTTACGCTCATCTTCAAGAAGAGCGGCTTCGACGCAAAGGCCACCTATTCCGCAGATCAGGCATTGCAGTGTGCCCGTGAGTTTGTCCCGCATCTGCTTCTATGCGATGTCACCATGCCGGGTCGAGATGGCTTGTCCCTGGTCCTCGACATTACCCGCGAGCTTCCATCCTGCCGCATCATCGTCCTCACCGGTCTCTACTCCAACCTGAAGAATGTTCGGGAGCAATCCAACAAGCTCTCCCGGCCCGTAGGTATCCTCACCAAGCCCTGCCAGCCATCGGAGCTCCTGCGTCACGCGAACGCTATCCTGGCCAGCGCCTAGCTGCTCATCCGCTTATGTCCGATCTTGGCCGCATCCTCGTCTTCCTCGGTCTCGTCCTTGTTGCAGCCGGTCTGGTTGTCGTCGCCCTCACCCGCCTCCATCTGCCCCTCGGACGTCTTCCCGGCGACCTCTCCTGGCGCGGGCGAGGATGGTCGGTCTCCTTCCCGCTCGCCACTTCGATCCTGCTCAGCGTAATCCTCAGCCTCCTCCTCTGGGCCATCAACCGCTTCCGCCAATAGCTCTGAAATGCCGGACCGCGATGCTAGACTCAGGCGATATGCCCGAGAAAGAGGAGAATCCGCCGACGCTGGCCAGCCTTCGAGCGAGCCGCGCAAACGTGCGTTCTCGGAAGCAGACGCCAGCCCCTCTCGCCCCTTCATCGGAGCCCTCCCAGGCAGGCTTGCTCTTCACGCAGCCCGAGCCCTCCATCTCCGTTAAAAAATCCACCGGCCCGGAAAAGCCCTCACACCAGCTCCCTTCTAAGCCAGCAGCATCCACCGAGCGCCGCATCTGGACCGTCCGCGCCCTCGTCACCGACATCCGCCAGCAGGTCGAGACCGGCTACACCGACATCTGGGTCGAGGGCGAGATCTCCAACTGCCGCCCCGCCCCCTCCGGACACATCTACCTCACCCTCAAAGATGGCGAAGCCCAGCTTCCCGTCGTCCTCTTCCGCCGTCAGGCGCAGCTCCTCCGCTTCCGCCCGGCCGATGGCCTCGCCGTTCTCGTCCGTGGCCGCATCTCCGTCTACGAGAGCCGCGGCCAGCTCCAGCTCATCGCCGAAACCATGGAGCCACGCGGAGCCGGTGCCCTCCAGCTAGCCTTCGAGCAGCTCAAGGCCCGCCTCCTCGCCGAAGGCCTCTTCGATGCCACCCGCAAGCGCCCACTCCCCGCCTTCCCCAAATGCCTCGGCATCGTCACCTCGCCCACGGGCGCCGTCATCCGCGACATCGTCACCGTAGTCCGCCGTCGTCACGCCAACCTGAACCTCCTCGTCTACCCCGCGACCATGCAGGGCGCCGCCTCCCCCGGCTCCGTCGCCGCAGGCATCCGCTGGTTCAACAGGAATCCCTCGCTCGTAGACGTCATCATCCTCGCCCGAGGAGGCGGCTCCATGGAAGACCTCGCCGGATTCAACGACGAAGCCCTCGCCCGCACCATCGCCGCGTCCGAGCTTCCCATCGTCTCCGCCATCGGTCACGAGACCGACTTCACCATCGCGGACTTCGTCGCCGACCTCCGCGCCCCTACACCCTCCGCAGCGGCAGAGCTCGTCACCGCCGCGCAACACCGCATCGAGGAGCGCATCCAGGCCCTCGACGCTCGCGTCCGCCGCGCCGGTCGCTTCCACCTGATGCACGCTCGCCAGCGCTACTCCAGGCTCTCGTCCGAGTCCGTCCTCATCCGCCTCCGCGACGCCGTCAACCGCCGCGACCAGCGCATCGACGAGCTCCGCCTCCGCCTCGAAGCCGCGGCTCAACGCCGCCTCCGCCTCCCCGCCGAGCGACTCAGCCTTCTCTCCGATCGCCTCCGCCGCCAGGACGTCTCCGTCCGCATCGCCACCACGCACCGCCGCCTCCAGCAGGCAGCGGAGCGCCTCAACCGCACCGCCACCCAGACCATAGCCACACGGCAGACCCGCCTCAACCGCGCCTCTACCCGCCTCGAAGCCCTCTCACCCGTAGCAGTCCTGTCGAGAGGCTACGCCCTCATCTATCTACAGGACGGCCCCGCCGCCGGAACCCTCCTCCGCTCCGCCGCAGAGACCACCCCCGGCCAAACCATTCACGCCCGCCTCGGCAAAGGCACCCTCGAAGCTCAGGTAACAGCGACCAACATCACGGAGAAAAGTACCTCATGAAGAAGCTCTTTGGAACCGATGGCATCCGCGCCGTCGCAGGCCAGTCGCCCCTCGACGCACCAACCATCTACGCCATCGGCCTCGCCCTCGCGCATCATCTCGGCGCATCCCCCCGCGTCCTCCTCGGCATGGACACCCGAGAATCCGGCGACTGGATCGCCGCCACCCTCGCCGCCGGTCTAACCGCCGGCGGAGCCTCCGTCGAGAGCGCAGGAGTTATCACCACCCCCGCCATCGCCTTCCTCACCCATACCCACGGCTTCTCCGCGGGCATCGTCATCTCCGCCTCTCACAATCCCTGGCAGGATAACGGCATCAAGGTCTTCGGCCCTGACGGCTACAAGCTCCCCGACTCCACCGAACTCGCCATCGAGGCCGAGATATTCCGCCAGCTCGCCGCTTCTACCGCACCGCCCACCCAGACCATACCCCCCGAGGTCAACGAAGCCGACCGCGCCGACTACATCCGCTTCCTCCTCGCCGCCGTCCCCGGCCTCTCCCTCGACGGCAAGTGCATCGTCATCGACTGCGCCAACGGTGCGTCCTCCACCGTAGCCCCTCAGCTCTTCGCCGAGCTCAACGGAAACGGCGGCGGCGAGGTCATCATCACCCACGCCAGCCCCGACGGCCGCAACATCAACGAGCACTGCGGAGCCCTCCACCCCGAGATCGTAGCCGCTGCCGTCACCCACCACAAAGCCTCCCTCGGCATCACCTTCGACGGCGACGCCGACCGCGCCCTCTTCGCCGACGAGCACGGCCGCGTCGTCAACGGCGACGCCGTCCTCCTCCTCGCCGCCCGCGACCTGCAAGCCCGCGGCCTTCTAGCCAATGCGACCGTAGTCGCCACCACCATGTCCAACATGGGCCTCGAGGCCGCCCTCAAGCGCAGCGGCATCCAGATGCTTCGCGCCGCCGTCGGCGACAAGTACGTCATCGAGCAGATGATCGCCACCGGCGCAGCCCTCGGCGGCGAGCAGTCCGGCCACATCATCTTCACCGGCCGCAGCACCACCGGCGACGGCCTTCTCACCGCGCTCCTCCTGCTCGACATCGTCCACCGCAGCGGCAGATCCCTCAGCGAGCTCATCGCCGACCTCAAGGTCTTCCCCCAGGTCATCGTCAACGTCAAAGTCCGCGAGAAGAAGCCCTTCGACGGCATCCCGACCGTAGCCGCCGCCATCGCCGAAGCCGAGCAGGCCCTCAGCGACTCAGGCCGCGTCGTCATCCGTTACTCCGGCACCGAAGCCCTCTGCCGCGTCATGATCGAAGCCGAATCCGAATCCCTCATGCGCCACCACGCCGACACCATAGCCAACGCCATCCGCGCCGAACTCGGCATCTAGCGCAGACTTTGAACAGCAGTCCCCCTGCACGGCCCAGCCAGAAGTCTCCTGTATATTGGACGCCAGGCACGGCACCCTTCAGCTCTGAATCCGCTGTGGGAATGGAGAATCATGCGGCGAAGAGAGTTTGTCGGTATGGCAGCGGCAGCAGTTCTTTCAGGAGCGGGAGCCGCGCAGGCCCAAAGCCCCGGCACCTCCGCAGAGCAGGTCGTGGTAGACCGCCCCACCAGCGGCCAGCCCCATCGCGGAAAAGTCCTGGCCCTGATCACCCCGCATCTCGACGACGGGCCGATCTTCGCCGGCGGTCTCCTCGCCAAACTTATAAGCGAAGGCTACACCGGGTACTTTATCCGCACGAGCAACGACGAGAAAGACTCTTACGACCTCACGCTCGGCGAAACAGTTCTGGCGAATGAGCGCGACACGGCAAACTTCGTCAAAACCGCCGGACTCAAGAAGTCCTTCGATCTGAGCTATCGCAACCATCGGATGGACGATGTCGCAAAGACGGAGCTTCGCGGCCGTCTCATCTTCCTCTTCCGCCTGCTCAAGATAGATACCGTTATCAGCTACGATCCCTGGGGGCACTACGAAGAGAATCCGGATCACTACGTGACGGCGCAAGCCGTAGAAGCCGCATGCTGGATGGCCGCTGGCCGGCTCGACCTCCCCGAGCACATGGAGGCAGGGCTGCAGCCGCACGGAGTCTCTGAGAAGTACTACTTCGCGCGCGGCCCCCAGCTCGTGAACCGCGTCGTGGATATTGGCCCCTTCCTTCAGCAAAAGGTTTCCATCATCAAATCCTGCGACACGATGATCGTCCACATGGTCAAGGACCTGAACGCGACGCTCGCAAAACGTGGCCTGCGTCTTCCCGCCATGACCGGAGACTCCGCGGTCGACGCCTTCATCCGTGAGTCGTTCGTAACCCGCGACCACACTGTCGGAGCGAAATATAAGCTCGACTACGCCGAGGAGTTTCACTACATCGGCCCCGACTCGTCACTCCACGACTACATCGAGAAAAATGCAAAGCCGCTTGCATAGCCCCCTTCAAGCGCAGCGCTAGTTGGTTCTCAAACATTGTCTTCAGGGATTAGCGCAAGGGCTTCAGCCCTGCGAAATAGCTCCTAAAAAAGAGGGCTTTAGCCCCGGCCCTCTTCTTCACCGCCACAATTCGACTCTCCGTCACCGCTGTTTTTAACCGTGAAGTTTTTTATCTTCTAAAGGCATCCGCTTCGCAGCCACATCGCGCCCCGCATGCCCGGACATTGAGGATGGATCTCCCGCGATTTGACACCTCAAAGCATGGGGGACGATATTGCTTATAGTGAGTATTTTGCCTTCGGGGAAGGACTGTCCCTTCCTCTTCGGAGAATCAAGCAGATAGCATCGGCATGGAACCGTGAGGTCAAAGGCCTCTCGGGTGGGAGAGGAAACGCTTGAAATCAGGAAGATCCGTTTCGACTTTAGTCATGGCTGTCTTTGCGACGGCTGCCGCCTTGTCAGCTCAAACCACGAGCTTCCATAACGCTCCGGCCTCTGCCGCTGCGCAGGAAAACCCTTTCTCCAGCCAGGCCGACGCTCAGGCGGGCCACGAGACATACACCCAAAAGTGTGCAGCCTGTCACGGCCAAAACGCGCAGGGTGCCGGTAACATCCCTGCCCTTGCTACCGGAGCGACCCAGGCAGCAAAGCCCGGCGAGATCTTCTGGTACATCACCCGCGGCGACCTCGCGAACGGCATGCCGTCATGGGCAAGCCTGCCCGAGCAGCAACGCTGGCAGGTCGTGAGCTATCTGAAGTTTTTAAAGGCTTCGAGTGCTGCGCCCATGGCGCCCGTCAGCCGGGCTGAGGCACCAGCTGAGGCGCCCAATGCAGCGGTAATCGACGCGCCGGCCCCTACGCCGCCGTTCACCGACTTCCGCTTCGAAAAGCCGGGCACCATACGCAAGATCACCGTGCAGGATCTTCCCGCTCCCTTCGCAACCCAGTCGGCGGGTAACGGTCCCAAGGTTGTTGCTCGTCCGGAGAGTGCCTGGCCGCAGGCCCCAAAGGGTTTCAAAGTGCAGCTCTACGCGACCGGCCTTGAAAATCCCCGGCTCATCCGTACTGCCCCCAATGGCGACTTCTTCGTCGCGGAGACCTCAAGCAACCAGGTCCTCGTATTCCGCGGAATCACCCCGGATGGCAAACCGAAGCTCACCAGCGTCTTCGCTACTGGCCTCAACAAGCCATTTGGAATCGCCTTCTACCCCAAGGGGCCCAATCCTCAGTGGGTCTACGTTGGAAACACCGACTCCGTTGTGCGCTTTCCCTATAAGGACGGAGACCTGAAGGCGACCGGAGCGCCCGAGCACCTGGCGGATGTGCCGGGAGGTCGAGGACATTCGACGCGTGACATTCAGTTCTCCCCCGACGGCAAGAAGATGTTCGTCTCGGTTGGTTCAGCTTCGAACGTGGATGACACGGATACTCATCCGACAGAGAAAGATCGCGCGGACATCCTGCAGTTCAATCCCGATGGATCCAACAAGAGCGTCTACGCGTACGGCATCCGAAACGCTGTGGGCCTGGCCATCAGCCCGAAGACAGGCGAGTTGTGGTGCTCCGTCAATGAGCGTGACGCCTTGGGGGACAATCTCGTTCCCGACTACATCACTCATGTGCAGGCAGGCGGCTTCTACGGCTGGCCTTGGTGGTACATCGGGGCGCATCAGGATCCGAGGCACGAGGGCAAGCATCCGGAGCTGAAGGATAAGGTCATCACGCCGGATGTGCTCTTGCATCCCCACAATGCGTCGCTCGAGATGACCTTCTACGAGGGCAAGCAGTTCCCTCAGGAGTACTCTGGCGACATCTTCGCCTCCGAGCATGGCTCCTGGAACAAGGCGACCCGCGTCGGCTACGAAGTGGTTCGCGTGCCGTTGCACCAGACCGGCAAGGCCACGGGAGAGTACCAGGACTTCCTCACCGGCTTCGTGCTTCCCAGCGGAGATGTCTGGGGCCGGCCGGTAGGTGTCGCCGTTGCACACGACGGGTCCTTGCTCGTTACGGACGACGGCTCTAATTCGATCTGGCTCGTCACCTATACGGGGAATTAGCGGCTAAGACTAATCAGGCCAAAGGAAGCGATTGGGAGAGCAACCTCAATCGCTTGTCTTTTTAAAGATCGAAATTTACAACGAAGATCAGTCAAGCCCCAGGGCCTCCTAACTCCAGCTAAACCCCACACGAAGCCAGGTTTGACGCTGTATGGCGACCATGAAACCATGAGCATGATAAGCCTGAGTGTGCGGAATCGAAGCGGAGAAAGCCGCTAAACCTCGATGAAGCGATGAAACATTCGTTTGGTATGCAGGACGACTAGCGCCGTAGTCTGCGCGGGGAAGGCAACGTGAGTACGCGCGCAAAGCATTTCCCACATCGCGTCAATCCGGACGGAACCTTTGATTCGATCTGTCCTGTCTGCTTTAGAACGGTAGCAAACCGACTAGGCGAAGCAGAGCTGGAACAAGATGAAGAGCTACACGTCTGCGATCGAGAACAGCTATTCAACAGATGTCGAAGCAGAGATGCTCAAGATTCCCGTCCAGAGAAGGAACAGTGATCGTTACCTGGATCTTCTTCAAGCTTGGCAGACAGAAGCTGACCGTATCTGATTCGAGAGTCCTATCTAGAAAATCGGGATTAAAGGCGCAGCTGTAGCCGTCAGCGAAGTGGCTATTATCCCGTCATGAGTAAATATCCGTCATGAGTAAAAGTCGCATTGCGTAATGGTTGCCGTCGCCACCGCCGTTGCAGTTGTCTTTGCCGTTGCAGTTGTCTTTTGCTGTTGCAGTTGTCTCTGTCGTTGCAGTTGCTGTTCTTCCAACCAGCCCAAGCCGCTCGGGTGTCCCATCCATCGCAGTTCCACCGCGATGGGTGGGAAGGTATCCCTCTCCCCAGCCAACTCTTGCTTTGTCTTGTCATCCTGAGCGCAGCGAAGGACCCCGAAGAAATTTCCTGGCCACAACTCTCAGACCCTTTTCAACAACCACCCTCCCGCTCTTGCTGTTGCCTGTCCTTGCCGTTGCTTTTGCAGTTGTTTTTGCTTTTGCCTTTGCCTTTGCCGTTGTCTGTTTTACGCTGTCATTCTGAGCGCAGCGAAGAACCCCCGTATTTGTCTCTTCGAGGGGAGCGCAGCGACCTGACTGCCCTGCCGTTGTCATCCTTCGCGAAGCGAAGGATGACCCTGCTTCGCTTCCCCCAAAAATCCTGTCAAGCCCCCAAGCCACCTAACCTAATGAAAGCAAAGCAAATAAACTTGGCATACTAGTTTCCCTCCATCCCGTACACTGGATACAGAGTTCAAACAAAGCCCCGGCCAAAAGCCGGGGCTTTGCCGTTGAGGCACCCGTAACCCGCATTACTGCACGACTTTAGCCCTAACCCTCATGGTTGCACGACTTTAGCGAGATCAACCCCGCTATCTCATTGCAACCATTCGGCTTTTAACCCAAGTACCCCCCCGGGGGTACCCCCCCAGGAGACCGCCCATGCAATACCCGCTATGCCGCCACATCAGAGCCAACGGAGTCCAGTGCGGCTCCCCCTCCCTCACCGACCAGCCCTGGTGCTTCTACCACACCCGCCTCCACCACCGTCACCGCGGCTTCCGCCACACCGACGCCACCCGCGGCTACCTCCTCCCCGGCCAGCACCTCGAACTCACCGCCCTCGAAGACCGCGAGTCGGTCCAGATCGCCCTCTCGGTCGTCATCAACGCCCTGGCCACCGGCCAGCTTGAGACCAGACGCGCCACCGCTCTCCTCTACGGCCTCC
>JAOAPB010000076.1 GCA_025462645.1 Edaphobacter sp.
CTTTTGCGGGCGCTATCTTGACTGAAACTTCGAGAATTATTTGTCGTAGTGTTTCAGACTTATTTGTCGTATTTCGGCTTTAGCCGGGACCGATGACGAGGCTGTCGCGGGCGGCTTCAACGACCGAAGTCGAGATGACATGAAGGTCTTTCACGCTGAGAACGCGCTCGATCTGAGTGAGGAGCCGAGTCAAAAGCCTGAAATTTCCGCCGCTCATCCGATTGAGACTCGCTATCACTTCCGTAACGATTTGCTCGTTCGGGAGGACAACACGGCAGGGGTCCTTCGTTTTTCAAGCAATTCTTGGACTTGAGACGCGTCAAGCGGACGGAACTCATGTACGAACCCAATGCGCGAGTAGAAGTGCGGGAAACGAGCGACGCGCTTCTCTATGCCCGGCATGCCTATGAGCACCATGCCGGCCGTGCCTTCGTCAAAGATGGATCTCATCTGTTCGAGACTGTTCATCTGGAGGCGATCGGCCTCATCCACCAAGATCAGGGTGGTCGGATCAGCTACTGCTCGCTCTTTCGCTCGATATTCCTTATGGGTTTCGAAGTAGGTTGGATCCACTGACGGCCAGTCATGTGGAGAGAAGCCCGGTGTTTCTAGCAGTTCCTTTCGTCGCTTTTCGTCTCGAATCCTGATCAAATCTAAGGCAGCGCTGCCCTCACGCCGAAGAGGATCGAGCACGATACTCATCACCTTCTCCCGTGCCATATTGATGTCCTGCGAGATTCTGGACGGGGTGTTGACCACCGAGGTTGTGTACAGCAACGTGTCGACCGGAAGGTCGTCCGTCGTTTCGCTCGTCCACCGATTGTGCGCGATGATTTTTTCCGCTCGGCTATACCTAACAGCCGAGAGTGTCTTCCCGATACCAGGCGGTCCATAGCACAACCCGATGTACCGGAAGTGGCGGCAGGCATCGCAAAATTCAACAAATCGGCTGTATTCGATGGTTTCTACAAACGCCTGACTACTCGTTGCGGTACCTTTTGATGCGGGCTGCGGATACCGATGGGGTAGAGGCGTTTTCATGGATCTCCTTGGGAGTAGCACCCTTCTTCAGTTGAAGGAGTGAATCGACTATCTGTTGTCGATCCTGGAGGATCGAGCTGAGTTCGCGTCGACGTTGGTTACGCACGCGAACGATGTCTCTCAAGGGAATCGTCTCTCCTGCCAGTTCCGCTGAAACCGCCGGGCAAAGGAAGCGATCCTTGTAGAAAACTCTGATTTCGCCCATATCGCGGGGGTCGAAGCGAATGGTGACATCTTCTCCGACGTACGCGGCCAGGGTGAGTGACAGATACCGGAGACCATGACAATGAATGCCATCGCGACGCACTTTACGGGCGCGGACTTCCTGCATGAGCAGGAGATCGAGCTGCTCAAGCGACTCAGGCATGCGCGGCAGAAATCCACCTTCCTCCCAACGCTCTGAAGGCACGAGCCGACCCTTGACGCTGATGCGACGATGGTAGGTCTCCAATAAGAATGCCTGAAAGAGTTCTTCAAAGCGTTCGAGCGAGAGGGTGGGTTTATGTCGTTTTCTTCGGATAAAGCCATCAAGCTCGCAAAGGAACATGGTGTTGACTGTCCGGAAGAAGCGTTCGATCCGGCCACGCCCTTGAGGCTTGCCTGGCGTTGAGAAAACAAGGCGGATTTTGAGATCAACAGCGACCTGCTCCAGGTGCTTCGACGTAAAATCCGATCCATTATCTGTATAGAGCACCTCTGGTATGCCACAGATGTGCCAGTGCGGATGTCCTTTGCGCCAGATACCCTGCCGAAGCGCGAGAGACGTTCTCATGGAAGAAGGCGGGTCAAAACCAAGATAGTAACCCGCAATGGCACGACTGTAATCGTCGATCACGATGGTCAGCCATGGTCGAGCTGTCTGCCCATCCCGCGGAGCAGAAGGATACTTAGCTGTGCATGGTCTGCCTGCCAGATCGCATTTGCTCTGGGTGCCTCACGCCTGTGAACAAGATCAAAGCCTTCGCTATACGCTTTGCTGCCACGATGCGCGAGGGTCAAAAGGCTGCCAGGAACCTCACGAACCAGATCATAGACAGTGCCGTAGCGTGGGAGTCTCTCACCTGTGGCCTCTGCAAACTGTCGAATCTGGCGGCAAATAGATCGGATGGGTAATGGAGGTCTTTCGAGCGCTAGCCCTTCAATCGCGGCCTTGATCTTCGGTGAGACTACCCTTCGCGCGCCTCGGTCGTCTCTTGACTTGCGTGCAAGAGCTACCAGCCCAAGCTTCCGATACTGACTTACCCATCTTTGAGCGGTTCGAAAGCAGACGTCCGCGTCGTCCGCGACCATCGCCAGAGATCTCTTTTGTTCCAGATATGGCTGGATCATCCGATACCGAGCCATCGCAACATTTCGAGCTGCTTCCGGCATTCCGCTCAGCTCTTGCATGCAAGGACTTTACGACAAATAATTCTGAAAGTGACAAGAAGGGCGTTTATCGGTAGTTACGAGCCGCATCGTTCTGAAGGTATCTTTAACAAGACGTCTTCCCGGGTCAGAGGGCTCACGTGACCCCCTACTGCGATAAACCCAAGATCGTAATCTGTACGGAAGCGGGCCTGCAGTTGTAATTGGAATCGCAAGCTAAGCGCATGCCGCGCTCAGTGAGTGCAATGGCCTGATTTGTGGGTGTGGTGGAAGCTTCAAGCAGCGATGACATAGTAGCCATCAGCCGCGGCAGCTTGCTACATTTGATCGCATGCCCCTCCAGAAGAGCCCACTTCTTCCACTCTCGCCTTCAACGACCCACACGTGTGTTCTGCGGTTCGCAGCTTTCGCGTTTGCTTTGGTTCTACCGGCGAGCAGCAGTGGTCAGACGCCACGCTCAACGAGGGAGGTTTTTCCCTCCTTTGACCGTATGTTGCTTTTGGAGGAGAAGGGAGAAACGTCGGCCGGCGTAAATGTTGGCGACCTCAATGGGGACGGCCTCGCCGACATTGTCTTGGGTAAGGGCCGCCATTGGCCACTCTACAATCGTGTGCTGTTAAATGATGGCAAGGGCTCATTCATCGGAAGTAACCTCGGGACTGCTCCGGACCGTACTTATTCTGCTGCGCTAGCGGACATAGATGGCGACGGTGACCTGGACATCATCGTCAGCAACGATGCGCCTGATCGCAAGCTTGTCTACTTGAATGACGGCAAAGGAAGATTCTCGGAAGCTGGTACGTTCGGCAGCCCGGATTGGCCTACACGTTACGTGACTCTGGCTGACCTGAACGGCGATGGCCATCCAGACATTGTGGCTGCCAACCGCGGCAACTATCCGGATCTTGTAGATCACAAGCCGGGTGTAGGTTCCAAAGAACCCAAACCGAGTTTCGTCTGCCTTAATGATGGCAAAGGCCACTTTCCTGCCTGCACAGTGCTTCCGACAGAATCCGCAACATCGATCGTGGCGGCTGATCTTGATGGTGATGGATCACTCGACCTCTTCGTACCACATCGTGACGGCGGTCAGAGCATTATCCTGTGGAATGACGGCAAGGGGCATTTCCTGACATCTACAAAGGTCGGGACATACGCAGACTGGATTCGTATAGGCGCCGCCGAAGACTTCGATGGGGATGGACGACTCGACCTCGCAATCATCGATGAGCAAAAGCAAGCGACCTTTGTGATTTACAACCGTGGAAATCGACAGTTCAGCAAACCGGAACGTCTTCCCGGTCCATCGAGCGCCCCGTACGCACTGGCGGTCGCCGATCTCAATCGTGACGGCCGCCCCGATATTGTGGTGGGCAATGTCGAGATGCCCGGTTCGGTTTACTACAACAAAGGCCGACACAGCTTCGAAGAAGTCCACTGGAATGACGGCAAGGGCACGGTGTATGGTTTCGCGTTTGCGGATTTCGACAACGACGGCTGGACAGACATCGTAGCTGCTCGTTCTGATGCGCCGAACGCGATTTGGTTCAGCACGAAACCAAAGCCAATCAGATAACAACGCCGCTCCAAGGCGGACCGGACTTTGTAATGATAAGTCGGCATAGCGGAAGTGATCGCCGGTTCGGCGCTCGAACTACCCAGTTCCTCCCGGATAACGGGCAATCCGAACCTTACACCCTTTTTGCCGACCTACATCATCCGGAGGGGGCCGAAGTCCGATCGTAGCTATTGACGAGTTGCCGACTATTCAGAAATAAGCGCGGTGAGCGCCCAAAAGACGAATGCTACGGCGCCAATGCACATGCCTAAAGTACATACTCCCGTCCAGCCGAAGTGGGCATACACCCTTGTGGAAGCAATAGCTCCGATGCCGCTCCCTAGGGAATAGAAGATCATATATGTCGCCACCACCCTGCTGCGTGCTTCCGCGTGTGCGGCAAAGATGATGCTCTGATTCGTCACATGCACTGCCTGTACAGCGAAATCGAGAATAAGTATTCCTACCGTAAGCGCGATCAGTGATTGGTGCAGATATCCGATGAGCAACCACGATCCAAGCAGCAAAGCCAGCCCAACGCCAGTCGTCCATTCTCCCCAGCCCCGATCCGCCAGGAAGCCTGCCCGCCCTGCTGCAACAGCACCAGCCATTCCAGCCAGGCCAAAGAGTCCGATTATCGTATGTGAAAGAGAATGAGGAGGTGCACTCAAGGGGAGCACCAAAGATGTCCACAACGTGCCGAACGAGGCAAATAGCAAAAGAGCAATACATGACCTGATCCGCAAGATTCGGCTCGACAGGAAAAGCTCGACTATAGAACGAAGGAGTTGCGGATAGGACGGGGTCGTGTCGTTGTTCGCACTACTTGGCAAAACGCGATAAAGTGCGCAGGCTAGGACGAAAGTGACTACGGCAGAGCAGAGATAGACAGACCGCCACCCCCTAGGTCGCTCATCACACCTGCAATCGCACGTGCCAACAAAATGCCTAAAACGACACCGCCTGTGACGGTTCCGACAGCACTCCCACGCTTTTCCGGCGGAGCCAAACCCGCTGCGGAGGCCACAAGGACCTGCACCACAACAGCAAACAGACCAACGAAGAACATTCCGATGAGCAGCGTGATCTTAGTCGTAGCGAAGCTCACAACGATCAGGGCGACGGCCGACAACGCGAGTTGACTCAGCACAAGGCGACGACGATCCAACCAGTCCCCGAGCGGCACAATCAGAAAAAGTCCGAGGGCATAGCCTATCTGTGTGACCGTTACCGCTAAACCGGCCGACGACGCATCGAAACCATACTGTATGGATAGCTCATCCAAGAGTGGCTGAGCGAAATAGACGTTCGCAACGCTTACGCCCGCGGCTACGGCGAACAGAAGCAGAGTGGATCGAGTGAGGCTTGAACGTGTATCTCCAATGGAAGGGCCGATCGCGACCGTTTGAGAATTCATACTGAGTCATTCCCAATCAGGTTCTAAAATAGAACCACTTGATTGTGACACGATCTAGTTCGATAATCAAACCAGATTTCTTCAAAGATACGGTTCTGATTTCGGCATCTTTAGATAGTTGGTTCAGGAGCATCATGAAAAAGCGTCAGAAATCTCGCAGAGAGGAATGCCCCGTTGCGAGGTCGCTGGAGGTAGTCGGCGACCGTTGGTCGCTGCTTATCATTCGTAACGCATTCGATGGGATTCGTCGCTTCGGGGAATTTCAGAAGGATCTCGGTCTCTCGAAGAGTGTATTGGCCAGTCGTCTTCATGCTCTCGTATCGAACGGTATCCTACGAGTCGAACCGTCCGCAGACGGGAGTGCTTATCAAGAATATGGGTTGACGGAAAAAGGGCGCGGCTTATTTCATGTGGTGGTTGGATTGAGACAGTGGGGCGAAGCTTTTCTGTTCAGCCAAAACGAAGAACATTCGGTTATGGTCGACCGCAGCTCACAGGAATCGGTCCACACCCTCGAACTCCGTTCTCAACATGGAAAACTTCTCACTCCGAACGATGTTGTCGTAAAAAAGGTCCGCGTCCGCGAGGGCTCGCGAAGCAAGATTCCCGGATGACGGGCAACCCGCACCTTACGCGTCATTGGCCGTTCGGGCGCGTAACGGAAGAGTTGCCCACCAACAGGAAGCTGGCGACGAGAAGGACGTTGGCCAGCGAAATACCGCGGCCGAAACCCGTTTTCCAACCCGAACCTTCCTTGACATGTGAGTGACTTCACTGCTTTTCCGCAGTCGAGCTGACTGGACTGTATTTGGCATCGCCTAAGTAAGTTGCCCTAAGGGTGTGCGTCGCACTGTGGGGCAGCTTTCCTTTAACAGTGACGGTGCCGTCGTCGAGCTCGCCCATATTCAGAACGGTGATTCCGTCCAAGAAGCGCACGCTCCCGGTCGGTGTCTCTCCGCCGACGGCAGATACCGTCGCGGTGAGCGTAACCATTGACCCGGAGGCGGGTTTGGCAGGCACGTACGAGAGGATGATTGTCGGCCGTCGCTTCTGAATCGTTTCGGAAGACCTCGGGGTTCGCTGGCTATCGCGAGCAGGATTGGCGAGGAGGTTTCCTCCATGGCCAATGAGAACCAAGATGGAACCGTAGACCACGAGCGATGCGACTCCTCCATAACACAGCGAACGAAAGCTGAGTGCTTCCACGTCCAGAGTATGGAACGAGGGTGTGCCGTCCGAAAGATACGGTGCCTGCGAGATAACTACCGCCGCTGAGGCCGCGCGATACTCGCGTGGGAGAGAGATGGCAAGATCGCCCAACAGATCGAGCCAGAGTCGCAGGCTGGAGAGGAATCCTCTTTCATCGCGCGCGCGGTCGCGGAAGAGTTGCAGCGCCTCCTCGCCATAGGCTCTTTGAAAGCTGGAAGGATAGAGCCGCAGGAGCCAAGCGTATATCTTTTCAGACATAGTCCCCCCTAAAGATCTTCTTCGAGCGCGCGACACGCAAGAGGTCGCCAAGCCGATCGGCCTCGGAACGTGCGAGCTTACGTCCGGCCGGTGTCAACCGATAGTATCGGCGGCGTTCATGGCCGAGGGCTGCATCCTCGCTCCGGTCGACTTCTTCGATACATTTCTCTTCGAGCAGCGTCTGGATTGAGCTATACAGGGTTCCGGGGCCGAGCCGCATGCGCCCGGCGGTCTGCTCGGCGACTTGCCGCATGATGGCGTAGCCGTGGAGATCCTCCCCCGCGAGCGAGAGTAGGATCTGAAACGCAGCGGAGGGTAGGGGGTCGAGTTTTCGTTTTGGCATAGTGGATCGATGTTCGATATATCGATAAACGACAGTACTCCCGATCGACCGAGCTTTGCAATCATTTTCTGTATCCCCTCGTCGCAACGGGGTTTCGGTAACTTGCCCTGAGATAGAAACTGCATTCAAATCGCGGAATTCAGGGCTTGTTTGTACTCAAATCGCGGACAGAGTGGATGGGAGCGATCGCAGCATAGAACGTCTCTCCGCGTGGTGTGCGCGAGGGCTAACGGGAGACGCCTCCGAAGGGAGGGTGGCCAAGCGCGGCTGACGCGAGCGAGACTTCGACGAGCGCCACGCCCCAGGCGGCCTCGTCGTCCGCGATTTGACTACAAATGTCCGCGATTTCAGTGCAATGAATCTGCAGTGAAAAAGCGGACAATGCTGAAAAATAAGGGGCGTCAGTCCGCGAATTGAGTGCAGCGTGACAATTGGAACGGGCCCTACCCTCGACCGTGCCAGGGTTTTGGCCTTAGCCTACGATACGCTCCGTTTCTTGAAGTGTCCCCCAAACAGCGGGTGAGTTCCCTTCGAAATGCGCCTCTGTCTCCAGTTCTGTAATCACCCATTGACCTTTGTAGAGGGGCGCGATTCACGGCAGGCGGGAGGAGCGGTACAGCGTCGCCCGTTGACCACAGGCGTCGACAAATTGACACTTTCAACCTTCAACACGGTTTCTGCCGCGAACCCGCTGGCTTTCCGCTTGTGCTCCCGAGGTCTCCTTTCTCTCGCCCGAGATCGATTGGTTTAAATGGGTGCCGTGGGGCGCCGTCTGTGGCTGTTCCAGCAGCGGTACGATGCTGCATAGCGGGGCTCATATCCTGGCGCCGCGCCTGATCTCGATTTGTGTGTGTTTGTTCCCTGAGCCACGACCGCATGCTGAACGCGTATGCGCAGATGCAAAACAGGTTTGCTGGAATAAAGCCAAGCTGTGACGTTCGCAATCCAATTGCACAGACGATCAAGCTGTTGACAATTGCGATAAGGAGTCCGATCCAAGATTTTCGCGCGAGCAGTATTGTCGCTAGGACGGTGAGGAAACAAGAAAGATAATCCAAATGGAACATGGCGAAAAGCGACCCTCCAATTGAAGCTTCACCCTATTCAGAAAATTAGTGATTCGTACCTCTCTGTTGTAGTGACTATGAAGGAACACTTGGATGATTGCATCCCGCGAAGGAAGGGATTTTCAACGCCAGTAAGTGGTGCACATCGGATACCACTATTGTAGGGAGGATTTGATGCCCATGTGCTGATCAGAGGTTGAGTCAACACATGCGCGTTTTAAGGGTCCATCCTGTCGGCTCACGCTTAGCAGCCCAGAAGGCGAACTTGGAGGTTTGCAAGCTCACAAATGATGCGGACATGCTTCGGGACTAGAATCGACTTGTGCGGATCCCTATCATTGCTGCAAACCTCCTCTTATTGCCGCTATCTCTGGCTCTGACCGGCTGCGGAAAGCCTTCTTTGGATGTGGCTTCACCCCTGACCACCATCGGACAGGCAACGCCCGTTGCAGTCCACGTCCACGATACCCACGGCGTCAGCAAGCTCACCGCCAGCTTGGCGCAGAACGGTGCACAGTATCAGACCTGGCAGACTACTACCGCTTCCAAAAGCGCCGACACCACATTCAACTTCAATGTGGGCGTCAAGACGACACCGCAGCTGCGCGATGGCTCTGCCCGCCTGATCATTGAAGCCACGTCGGAAGGCCTGTTCCACAGCACGACCCATTGGTAGCGCGAGGTCAACGTGGTCGCCCAGCCACCGGTCGTCAGCGCGGATTCGGACCAGCACTATCTGTACCTCGG
This sequence comes from Edaphobacter sp., assembly GCA_025462645.1. GTDB lineage: Bacteria > Acidobacteriota > Terriglobia > Terriglobales > Acidobacteriaceae > Edaphobacter. The sequence goes on from JAOAPB010000076.1 coordinate 9,009, forward strand.
CATGGCAGATTTGGCCACCATGAACGTCACCGGTCCCTACACATCGCGGGCGTCCGGGTCGGTAACCAGACCTTCCGTGCGTGGCCGATGCCCGGCGGCAAACCCGGTCTCTTTTCTCTGTTCGCCTTTGCGTGGAACATGCCTCCCAGTACCACGCCTCTGGTCTACGCTTCCAACGTCGCCGGCAGCGACGTGACTACGCCGCTGACCGTCGTCTTCCCCAAGAAAGAACAGCCTGTCTACACTCAGCACGAGATCCAGCTCACAGACCAATTCATGCAGAAGGTCCTGGGCGAGCTTGATCCCAATGGCAGTGGCGATCCCGTCGAGCGCTTCGTCAAAATCAACACCGAGATGCGCCAGGCCAACAACAAGACTCTGGCCGACCTGCGATTGAAGACAGCCGATAGGTTTCTCTGGCATCAACCTTTCGCACGCCAGTCGCACTCCCATGCCGAGGCCACCTTTGCTGACGTGCGCAGCTATATCTACCGTGGCAAGAAGATCGACCAGCAGGTGCACCTCGGTTACGATCTCGCCGTCACCCAGCATGTCGGCGTCGAGGCCTCGAATGACGGCCGTGTCGTTTGGGCTGCTCCCCTCGGGATCTACGGCAACTGCATTGTTGTGGACCATGGATATGGCCTGCAGACAATCTACGGCCACATGAGTCGGATCGATGTACACGAGGGTGACACGGTCAAACGCTCGCAGATTATGGGACTGAGCGGAATGACAGGGATGGCCGGAGGAGATCACGTCCACTTCGCCATGCAGCTGGATGGAGTCCAGATCGACCCCAAAGAGTGGTGGGACGCGCACTGGATACAGGACCACGTCCTCCGTCGTGTGGATCTGCCCGGCTTCGGCAAATAGTTGGGGGGCCACTTGAGGGATTAAATGGTATGGGTGTCGTTTTTAGCAAATGAGTAGAATTTTCAGTTAGTCGATAGAGATTGGGCACATAATTTCAATGAATCGGTAGAACTACGGCGATGTGTCAGAGGCAGAATGTGATTCTGTCATAGACAGGAGTGGAGGAGTAGACAGCCTATGCAGGCTGGTGGCATCAATCTTTTCGGTGTGGTTGCGGAGAGCATCGACCGCGAGCGTCTCAATCAAACGTACCAGGCGAACCGTGATGCCTTCGGTTCTCTCCAATCGGGCCCGTCGCATCGCAGGAGCGACTAGGTCCGAGCGGACTCTGAGCGGGAGAAGAGACTGAAAGCTGGTCAGCAGTCGATGAAGGGATTCGTTGTTTCCAGGGTGGCAGTCCTATAGCTTCGAACCGGTCTGCCAGTTGTGGATCCGTAGTCAGGGCTCGTTTCGCAACGTCCAGGTCTACCCTCATCTGTCCAAGATCAAATCGACCATGGGTCTCGCGCTGAATGAGCTGGTGAATATCAAGTACCTGGACAAATGGGACGTGCAGCCCATGTCCAGCAAAGATGGGTACAAAATCGTACTTTCGCCTGGTCCTACCGTGGGGAAGGGAATACAGGTGGGAAATAACAGTTTCTCGGGTAGCAGCCATTGCCCCGACAGTATCCGTCGCACTTTCCGGCTCATTTCCCGGGCCGGCCGGATTCTGCTGCCTGTGTTTCTTTGCCACGAAATTACTCTACCGATTTCTTGAAAATCTACTCATTAAATGAAAACAAAAAATCACCTAAAGAGGGATAACCTCTGTGCTATCAATCGAGCCAATCTACCTATTAGTTGAAAACGACATCGCCTTCAAGGGATCCCGCGCTCCAGAGGCACTTATCTCCGCTCGGCTGGGAGCACATCAATCTGACCGGGGACTACCAATGGCGGAACACCGCAAGGCTCGGTAAAAGCAGATTCAGGCCACTTCGGCAGCCCTAGCGTACGATGTGGCCCGTTTTCTGAAGCTACCCCTATCAGAATTTATCGGCTCCGCACGTCTATCTGCCGAGCAGATAAGTAATTCTTTATCTGACTTCGTGTAGATCCTATCAAGCCTTGTGCATAGAATCTCGCATCGGTGGACTGGCCGTGTCGATTTGTCAGAAAAGCTTGAACTTCGTCTCTACCTAAGCCATACAGCAATCCAGCGCGAACCGACTCCATATCCTGCTTGACGATCGCAGAACCGAGCTGAGCTGCATAAGGGGTCTCTTCAGAAAACAACAACGGTGACTTTGCGACGGATTAGAATCGCTAGCAACGGTCCAAGGCAATTAGTATTCTGTGAACGAGGTTAACTCTTGGCTCAATCTAACGAAGGTCCGCCCCCACCTAGAAAACTCCAAACCAGTAAACGGGCTGAGACGCCCCTAGAATCTTTCTCCTCCATCTGTGTTGTTCTAGTAATCGGCTTGTTTACGATGAGTGGGCTTGCCCAGAATTTTGTCATTCCTTCCGGTTCAATGGAGAAGACCCTGCTCGTCGGCGACCATGTTTTGGTGGATCGGATGACATTCGCTCCTCCGACGCGATGGGCACCTTTTGTTCATTACCGGGAGCCCAAACATGGCGACATTATCGTTTTCCTGAAACCGAATCCTGAGACGCCCGACCTCATACTCGTTAAGCGCCTGATTGGCTTACCAGGGGATCGCATACATTTGGATCACGGGATTGTTTACTTGAACGGAGTGCGTCAAGAAGAGCCACACGCGCTTCTTCCTCCCCAGAGCAATGATCCTGAGGACCCGTATATGCCTTCTCGCGATGACTTCCCAGCCTTTGGTGCTCCGGTAGGTGCTACTGCTGTTTGGTCGGAGGAGATAGCGTCTCATCTCGCCGGGGGCGATTTAGTGGTTCCTCCTGGCAAGGTCTTTGCGATGGGGGACAACCGCGATAACAGCGCTGATAGCCGATACTGGGGCTTTGTTCCTCGCGAAAACATCCTCGGCAGACCCCTCTTCAACTATTGGTCGTTTGACGGAGGGACTACGAAAATAGAAACACAGTCAGCCACCATCTCGGACCGCCTTGAGGCCTTTCTAAACACAGCTTTCCACTTCTTTGAGAAGACAAGGTGGTCTCGCACGGGACATCCAATTACTTAGCAAGAGTCATCTTGCATCCGAAAATTGGAGTTATCGGCGATCACCCCTGACAACCGGCGAGCGGAGTACCGCCTCGCGATGTGGCCAGTAACCTCGGAGTCTCTGTCCCGACCCTGTACCGGTGGATTCCGGCTTCAACGATCGCCTAACGTACGATATGGTCCGTTTTCTGAAGGGCCCCCAAGTTGATTGGCGATGAGTTGGGCGACTGGGCGATTTGGTCGGTTGTCGAACAGTGTGCAAAAGAGATTGGAATCGAACACTTCGGCGCACACGATCTGCGCCGGACATGTGCGAAGCTTTGTCGCAAAAATGGCGGCGATCTGGAACAGATCAAGTTCTTACTCGGGCATAGCTCCATTCAAACAACAGAGCGATATCTTGGCTCGGAGCAAGACCTCGCCGTTGCCGTAAACGATAATTTAGGACTGTGAGACAGTATTCAGAAGCGTGGCGACCTCCCCAGATAATGACTGCGCCTACACCTCTAATCTTCTGCCATGAGCCAGGCTGCCTCAAAGCGACGCATCTGTTCCTATGACATGCTAGAGGTGCGCCCGGACGGGTATACGCTGACCGAAACGGAAGGCGAGATGTATTTCTGCAATGCCAGGTGCCTTTGCATCTGGGCGGTGCAACTCGCCACACGTCCCAACCTGCCGATGGCCGGAAACTTCCCGGCGTTCAGTTGACGCAACCGACTGGTGAACAACGAACATTTGCGGACGTTGGGGAATTAGCAAAATGGTCCGTGGCGAACGCACTCGATTGTTGCTTTGCACTTTATCTGGCCTATTCCTGTGCTAATTATTTGGCACACCGGTTCGGAATCGGCTGAGAATGTGTGGCTTAGACACTACCGCGGGAGCGGTGTCGGGGCAGCAAACGTGCTCCAACACTACTTAGAGGCCTGACAGATGCACGAGTGTGCCAAATAATTAGCAAAGAACTTCGCCAAATAATTAGCAAAACGACAGTCATCTCTTACGCCACTTATCTCCCAAATTTTTACGCCAGATAATTCTCAAAGCAACAGATCACTGTGTGATGATTTGCGCACAGGAGCATCAGGTTGTCGTAGCCGTGACGTTCTGTTGGTGTCTGCCGAGGGTCGTATCGAGGCCCCCCCCGACCACGGTCTTTCCGTGAATGAGTAAAGCAACACATCGTGGGAATGCGCAGCGATTGCTCGACAGAGCGAACAGACGCTTGATAGTCACGTTGCTTGGCCTCGCCGCGCCTTCCGATTTTGGATCCGCGGTTTTTGTCATTGCCGGCACTCTCCTGGTTTCTAGGCTGGTTCGACCAAGTTGCTCATGGTTATACGGTTGGAAGCTTGCGAAAATCGGGTACGATCGGCGGACACTCTTGTTCCAGAGCTTCCAGGTCGAGAACTCCTTCTCCCGCGAACATTCGCTGGATACTACCGTCCTCTCCTTGATCTCCATAGCGTTCGTCGAACCGCCCACAAAATAGATTGCGGCTCAGCTTCCTGTTCGCCCACGGATTTTCATGGACCACAATGCGCCATTGGAAAATCGCGGGATCGCGTTCTGTTCCTCTAGCTTTGTCTCTAGCCTCAAAGATTGCTTCCCAGCCCAATCTGGAATGACCCGTTTCGCGTTTCAGCTTGTTCATTTGACACTGAAAACGACGTTCGCCCAGCATGAGAGGTTCGAGCACGAGAACAGCACTGATTGTCGTATTCCTGTCCTGTCGGCATTTGCCGTTCCGCCCGAAGCCTGTAGTCGTTAGAGAATCGTCAAATTCCTGAGCTTCATGGTCGAACGGCACGCGAAAGGTAATATCTCCCAACATCGCTCCATAAATCATTTGCCAATTGAGATCGACCAGGGGCTTGTTCACGTTGTAAAGGACGAGACAGCATACGTGGTTTTTCAAGCCGCGAAACTTTTCCCGAGCATCATCAATCTTTTGGCGAATAGGTGCATATGGATCAACCGCACCTCCGCGAGCTCCCTCACCAAAGGGGCTGCCGACAAAGTCCTGGCTCGAAACCAAAAACTCTTTTACTTCAAGAAGCACCTGCTCGCCTTCGACCGATAGCCGGTAGTCCGGCTTTCGGGTGGTGCCGGAGAGTGAGGGCTCAAAATCAAATTGAAAATACCCATTGCTGCGGAGGTAGTATTCAAAATATTGCTCGGACAAGGTCTGCCCTTCGATGGATTCCGCGGAGCCTTTGGGAGCCGTTTGAACTTCAAACCCAAATTTCTTAAGGATGCGCTGAGCATCCATAGTTGTGAAATTTATCGGTTCCTCGCCTACTAAGCGCTCGACTACTTGCTTGGGAGGGTACATGACGCCACCCACTGAGACCTGGTATTTGTCGATCCGCCGAGGACTCTGGTTGTGGATCGCCCTTTCGAGCTGCGCTCGGGTGAAGCTATATCTTTTCCCATTGAGAGTGAAAGTCAGAATGTGGTCTGTCGGCTGCATGTTGAAATACTACACAAACATACTGTATTTTTCAATAGGATAACTAGGGGTCCCGTCAGAATTCGGACAACAGAACACGCTAAGAAAAAAGCACGTCAATAGATTCAATAACTTACAAGAACAAAACATTGCAGACGGCACGACAAGCGGAGCGTCACAGTAAGTAGTTTGTTTTCAGTATTTATTGATCGTTAGCATACTTTATCGTCCGAGTTCTGAGATGACCCCAACCAAACACTCGACGGCCTGCCAAAGCTTCTCTCGACCATAGCCATAATCATTTTTTAGAACTCGGCATGAATACCCCATGATTGATGCAACATAACGTCCTTCATGTTACTTCCAATTAAGCTTGCGGTAAGGTATTGAATGTTGTGTAAATGACATCACAGCCATAAACCTGATCCGGCACGTCTGGGAATGTTTGCGGAACCAGCTTGAGCCAGCCATTCAGGATTTCCGGCGCAGATGGATGTGCGGCCTTAAACCCGTCGAAAACCCGTTTGCTCATCAAAATGGGAGGCGTCGCCTCCTTAAGGACAACCGTTTCAGTGATGGTAGTGAAGGAATGGAAGGCGGGATTTTTGTGCGGCATAGTTCCGGCAGCATTTCTCGGTCCGAACTGCCTTACGAAATCATGTGGCGCGATCCTTTGATATGTAAGGCCACCGAGAAGGCTGGCGTTGAATGCGGCATTCACCCAAGTCATTTCCCATTTTTCTTTCGGCTTATTTGCCGCATCGGTCAGCTTGGAGGCTACGTTTGCAGGCCTGCCGAGCCAGACTAGAGAGCGATAGCTCTGCTGCGCTGATCCGTGCCGGCGGACCCCAGTCTTCGTTGCCAGCATCCTTCCATAATCAATCCCAATTCCGAAACTAACTTCACCATGCGTGAAGTGTCGATTGATAACGTGTTGGCAGACGCTGTTGATCAAAATAGCTGTGTAGACGGCGTTTTTATAACAGTATCTCTGATCGAACAGGATCATCACACGGTCGCCGATAATACCTCGAACTTCTCCTCCAAACTGATCTGCGCAACGTGTCATTGCTCTAACGAATGCGGAGTAGAGCTTCGCGACGGTATGGGGATGATGTTTTAGGTTAAGCTGCGTCGATCGGCGCATATCTACATACAGCACGGTTGTTTTTACGACCTTTACGCCCTGCGTTTTTGCATCGAGATTCGGAAAAGTGATTGTACCGTCTGCCGAGTGCGGAACAGACTCTGTCTCGGTCAGCGAAATAGAAAACGATGAGCTCAGAATTGTCGATACTTCATCAGCAACCTCAGCCTTGAACTCGGTTATGTTCACGCTGCCCCTTTCACAGTCTGGTAGGCCATCACCAAGGCCGCCACCAGCAGGCAGAGGCCGGCTGCAATGACAGAGCCGACGCCCCACTTGAAGAAGGCCATCTTTTTGAGCGTAATCATGCTATTCACGTTTATTTGAACGGTCAGGTCGTGAAGATATTCCTCCCGTTGTTCGTCCTTATCTGGGTAGTATCGCGTCCGAATTTCCTGTGCGAATGTTTTTACTGTCATGCTGGCAATGTCCCCAAAAAACAGTAGATTCTTGGGATGAGGGCCGGCTTTTCTTCCGCCCATGAAGATTGGCAGTTTGATCTTCGGGAAGAAAGAGATGGCCGTTAAAATACCGGCGCAAAGGACGAAGATCAGCGCGAGCGGCACGGCAAATCTGAAAAGCCCGGGCAGCGAGTGTTCGCCGCATTCGAGGCCAATCGTGGCCAATATCCATGCTGACGACAGTGCCAGCAGTGCCGCGTTCTTGGCCTCCGCGAATTTCAAAAAATCTACAACTCGCTGCAAATTTGCAACGAGGATCTTTTTCGTAGGCATCGCCCCGTTCGAACATTGGCCACCCTTTTTTTCTGATCAGACTACTGTTAAACCAGCGCCGCGGGAAGCACCAACGGCGATCACAGAGGGATTGCGACCAGAATTGAAAGGCCGTCCAACTAGCGCAGAAAGATTTTCGTCCAGTCTTTGCGCTTTTTCACACTATCCAATGTCGCCAAGAAAAAAGGAAAGAATTCCGTCGCATAGGGGATGATCGGGTAATCAATTCCTTTTCCAATTTCAATCGCATGCGCCTGCGAACAAAGAGCATCCAGTAGGCTATAAAAAGGCTTCAGGATGCGTAGCAGCGTCCAAACGCAATATGGGTTCGCTTTGGTTAAGAACGCATGCATGTAGGTAGCGTCAACGAAGGTGATGTACTGTCCGTCGATCCATCGACGAAATCCATAAGCGCCGAGAGCGTCGGCATGCTGGATGGCTTTTTCGTTGAGCTTCTCTCGGGATTTGAAGGAAATGTATGCTTCGCCGATGAGCTGATGGAGCTGAGCCCATACTGCGATTGGGTCAGCTGCCTTGCTAGATCCGCTGATCGTATCGAGGTTGTAATATCGCGAAGCCATCGCGAACTTTGATAGAAAGTCGAGCATTCTACGTTCTAGAACGTCTCCGGAGAACCACTCCGAAGTATCTAATGAATTATCCACGGCAAGCGTAGAGCATGTCTCATACAGGCCGACCAGGTCATGGCCAGCTTTCCGGAGCTGCTTATCTGTGGGATTTGATAGATCGTGCTTCACATTATGGTCGACTATCACGACGAGCTTCATCAGCCTTTCAAGTCCGATCGCAGCTTGGAAAAAGGCTGAATACATGGTGCCGGTCTGGCCCACGTCCATGTAGCTGAAGGCAGTAAGAGCCCCAAGAAGGGATGCCTTGGCTAGGTCACACTCTTGGGCTAATAGATAAAATTCCGGGGTGAACATTGTATGGTCGAGGGTACCGTTCTTGATCTAGCGATCGGATGCCTTGACCGCTCATTGCGCTTCGTCCAGTATATATTACAGATAACAAAGGACTTCGGTACGATAATAACCTCTACGTATAGTCGGAGTGTAAGCGGCCAAATACGGCGGGGATTGGCCACTTCTTCTTATTCAGCGCGCAAGGTTGTAGGGTGAGGAATTGTTTGTCGTAGCTTTTGTGGAATTATTTGTCGTAGGGCGCCGAGTGTGCGACCCTTTCGGACCAGCCCAGCCAAACCCTCACGCTTGTAACCCGCCACCCAGCGCTGCA
>JAOAPB010000085.1 GCA_025462645.1 Edaphobacter sp.
TCGCCTGGCGATTACAGCGCGCGGCGGCCGCTGATCAGGTTGAAGATCAGCGAGATAATGGCCAGCACGATCAGGATGTGGATCCAGCCACCGAGGGTGGTTCCACTGACCAGGCCGATAAGCCACAACACCAGCAGGATGACGGTGATAGTCCAAAGCATCGTTTTCTCTCCAGATGCCCTGGCCTCCGGCCGGGGCGTTCAAATGTGTGACGTTTACAGTCACACCAACATAGTTGCCGCGTAAACTTACTAGGTTGTACTTTCTTCAAAAAACATTCAAAGCCCGCGAAGCTCGCTCAAACAGCGTGCAGAGTGTGCCGTAGCAAGCAACGCGAGGAGAATAATCACCGTCGTGAAGATCGCTATACAGGGTGAGCCCGGATCGAACAGTCACATGGCAACGGAACAGATGCTGGGCAAGGTTTCCTTGGTCCCCTGCGCGTTATCCGTGGAAGTGTTTGAGAAGCTGGCACGCACCCATGAGGCCGATGCCGCGGTTCTGCCGATTGAGAACAGCTTGCACGGCGCCGTGGCCGACCACTCCGATCTGGTGTTGCAGCATGGGGTCGTCATCGTTGCGGAGCTATCGCTTCGCATTCGCCACGCACTTATGACTGCGCCCGGTATCGTTCTGTCGGATGTTCGCCGTGTGCTCTCGCATCCGGTGGCTTTATCGCAGTGCCGGCGCTTCTTCGCACGGCACCCCGCCGTGCAGGCCGTTCCGTTCTATGACACTGCCGGAGCGGTGAAGCACCTGATGGCTACCCGTGAGAAGGACGCAGCCGCTATCGCCGCGCCCCACGCCGCGCATGTGTACGGCGCTGACATCCTCGCGCGCGACCTGGAAGACGATCCGCTGAACTTCACGCGATTTTTTCTGCTGGCCAGACCGGAAGATGCCGACCGACTACGTCCCGCAGGAGCCGCCATTGACAAGCTGAGCCTCGCCTTTGACCTGCGTCACCGCCCAGGTTCGCTGGTGGAGGCGCTGCGCCGTCTCGCTGCGGAAGGGGCCGACCTGACACGCATCGAATCGCGACCCGTTCCCGGCAAACCATGGGAATACATCTTCTTCGTGGACCTGCGACTACCGGAGCCGGCAGCGGCCGACCGCATCCTCGAAACGCTGCGTCCTGTCTGTGCCCACGTGACCGAACTGGGCCGTTATGCGGCACACTCCCTGTCCTACCCTCACAGCTCCTAAGATATTCATCCGTTCCATTCGATAACTCCTGGGACGGCTGGCAGCGGAATTCCTGTCTGCCGCCATGCGTGTTGAGGAAATGGTGTGTAGATCGTGCGGCGTGGAAATCCCGCAGGGCATCCATCATGGGGAGCCGTTGCGCGCCGATAAGCGTTCGATGCATTCAGCGCGAAGTAAGGATGAATCCGGCCGTGACTTGATGCATCAGATGTGTGAATATCTGATGGAAGGACACTCACAAATGCCAAACGACTTCGTCAGCGTGATCCAGCCCACCGCCTCTGATCCGGACCGGAAGCGCAGCACACGCGCTTTGCCCGTTCTGCCGGTGCGCGATACCGTGCTGTTTCCCCACGCCGTTCTGCCGCTGACCGTTGGCCGCGACAGCTCCATTCAACTGATCCAGTCGCTGGGCGAGGAGAAGACGATTCTCGTCGTCGCGCAGCGCGACGCCCGCCAGGATTCCCCCGAATCGACCGAGCTGCACCAGTACGGAACCCTTGCGACCATTCACAAGGTTGTGAAGATGCCGAACCAGTCGCTCTTCGTGTTCACGGAGGGTACAGAGCGCATCAAGCTGGGCGAGTTCGAGCAGAGCACGCCCTTCCTGACGGCAAATTACGAGACCATTCCTGACGTAGACCCGGGAAAGACACCGGAGCTCGAGGCGTTGCAGCGCAATGTCGTCTCGCAATTCCAGCAGGTCGTGACCGCGTCGCCGACGTTGTCGGACGATCTGCAGACCATCGCGCTCAACATTGAAGAGCCGGGACGGCTTGCCGACTTTATCGGCTCGTCCTTGCCTTTCCTGACTACGGTCGACAAGCAGGATCTGCTGGAGACCACGGATGTGGCGGCGCGTATGGAACGCCTGAACCAGCACCTGGTGAAGGAACTTGAGGTGCAGCAACTGCGCTCCAAGATCCAAAACGAGGTGCAGGACGCAGTGCAGCAGTCGCAGCGCGAGTACTACCTGCGCGAGCAGATGAAGGCCATCAGCAAGGAGCTGGGCGAGGGCGACGACACCAACAAACACATCACGGAACTGCGGGAGAAGATCGAAGCCGCCGGCATGCCGGAAGATACGAAGAAGGAAGCGCTGAAGGAGTTAAACCGTCTGCAGCGCATGAATCCCGCGCAGCCGGACTACGGCATGGCCCGGACCTATATCGAGTGGCTCGCTGCCCTGCCGTGGGCGAAGTCCAGCGGTAAGGAGGTCGACATCAAGGAAGCTTCCGACTTCCTCGATGAGGACCACTATGGTCTGCAGAAGGTGAAGGACCGCATCCTCGATTACCTGTCCGTCAGTCGCCTGAAGCCGGATATGAAGGGGCCGATCCTGTGCTTTGTCGGGCCTCCGGGCGTGGGTAAGACCTCGCTGGGACGGTCGATCGCGCGGGCATTGGATCGCAAGTTCTCCAGGATCTCGCTGGGCGGTATGCATGACGAGGCAGAGATTCGCGGACACAGGCGGACGTACATCGGCGCGCTGCCGGGGCAGATCATTCAACACCTGAAGAGGGTAGAGGTGAAGGACCCGGTGTTCATGCTGGACGAGATCGACAAGCTGGGACGCGACTTCCGGGGCGATCCGGCGAGCGCGTTGCTGGAGACGCTCGATCCGGAGCAGAACAACACGTTCCGCGATAACTATCTCGATCAGCCGTTCGACCTGAGCAAGGTTCTGTTCATCTGCACGGCCAACCAGCTCGATACGATTCCCGGTCCTTTGCTGGACCGCATGGAGATCATCGAACTGACGGGCTACACCGAGGAAGAGAAGGCGAATATTGCCGTCACCTATCTGGTTCCGCGGCAGATAAAGGAGAACGGAATCGAGCCGGAGCAGATCGATTTCCCGATCGAGAGCGTGCGGCTGGTTGCGCGGCACTATACGCGTGAGGCCGGTGTACGCAAGCTCGAGCAGCAGATTGGAACGATCTGCCGCAAGGTCGCGAGACGGATCGCTGAGGGCAAGACGGAGAAGCTGACGATTACTCCTGAGGTCGTGCACGAGTTCCTTGGCGGCATCAAGGTTCGCGTGGATACGGAGATCGCAGAGCGCACGAAGCGGGCTGGCGTTGCCGTTGGTCTGGCCTGGACTCCTGCGGGTGGCGATGTGTTGTTCATCGAAGCCAACAAGATGAAGGGCAAGGGCGGCTTCACGATCACGGGCCAGATTGGCGATGTGATGAAGGAGAGCATGCAGGCGGCGCTGACGTGGGTTCGCTCGAACGCGGTTTCGCTGGGGCTGGACGAGGACTTCACGAAGGATACGGATCTGCATATCCACGTGCCGGCGGGAGCGATCCCGAAGGATGGTCCTTCAGCTGGCGTGACGATGGCTACGGCTTTGGTCAGCTTGCTGACGGATACTCCGGTGCATCCGCTGACGGCGATGACGGGCGAGATTACGCTGAGCGGCAATGTGCTGCCGGTTGGCGGAATCAAGGAGAAGTTCCTTGCGGCGAAGCGGGCCGGCGTGCGGGATGTAATTCTGCCGACGGACTGCAAGCAGCAGGTGGATGAGGACTTGACTCCGGATCAGATTGAAGGCGTTACGATCCACTATGCCAACCGGATTGAGGATGTGCTGGCGGTGACCCTGCCCAAGACTCCTCGTGAGAAGATTCACGATGAAGAGGTTCGGGAAGAGGTTATCCACGCTGCTGTGTAACTGATTTGGAAAGATAGGGCGGTTCGGCTCTTTGCCGGACCGCCTTTTTTGTTTTGTGGGGTGCGGGATGATGACAATCGGACACTCGACGCTGGAGATCGAGGCTTTTCTGCAGGCGCTGCGAGAGAACGGCTGCCAGGTGCTGGTGGATGTGAGGCGGTATCCAGGGTCCAGGCGCTATCCCCATTTTGGGCAGGGGGCGTTGTTCGCTTCGCTGGCGGAGGCGGGGATTCGCGGGATATGGCGGGAGGGTTTGGGTGGAAGGCGGGCGGTGCAGAGGGACAGCTTGAATACTGGGTGGAGGAATGAGAGCTTCCGAGGATATGCGGACTACATGCAGACTCCGGAGTTTGCGGCGGAGATCGATTGGCTGGTGGGACTGCCTGAGGTAGAGCAGACGGTGGTGATGTGCGCGGAGGCGGTGCCGTGGCGGTGTCACCGGTCACTGATTGGGGACGCTGTGCTGGCTCGGGGCTTTGCAGTGGAGGATGTCTTTGTGCAAGCTCATGGAGGGAGCTCGAGGAAGGCGCATGAGATGACGGAGTTTGCACGAGTGGAGGGTGGGAGGGTCTGGTATCCAGGAGAGGCGAAACTATTCGAATAGCATGGCCTTGAGCGACTCCTTCTTTGCCATGCCGTACCCTTCCGCACTGCATCTTCACCGATAATGGCGCACATACGCAGCGGCCCGAGATCGCCTACTTCCGAAAGGCTCTTATCCATGCTCCGCGGGATAGATGGACTCAACCTGAGCAACGCTGCGATGCGCAACGTTCCTGGTTTTAGCGGCATCGCCGGTAGTATGGGATAAGTGTGTCTTTCAGTCGGAGTTGTACGGTTATTTTTTCCCTTTCTCGACAAATCGCTCCGGAGATCGGTTCAGGGTCAATGATCTCCCGGCTCACGTTTGCGGCTGCAATGTCGTTGTGCCTGGTCATGGGACCGATTGGCTGTTCGCGGCTGCGTCCCAAGCCCCAGGCGCAGTATGTCTATGTCATAGCGAAGCAGACCTTTCTGCGCGATCGCGTGGCAGCTGTGTCGAACCGTACCGGTACCGTGCAGAACGGCGACAAACTGGAGGTTCTGGAGCGCGGTCGCCGCTTTGTACGGGTCAAGACCGAGAAGGGTGAGCTGGGTTGGATCGACGAGAAGGTCGTCGCGACCCAGGACATCTTCGATCAGTTTGAAGCCTTGAAGCAGGAGCACAAGAAAGACCCTCCTGTAGCCTCTGCGGTTGTGCGTGACGAGGTATACCTGCACTCCAAGCCCGGGCGCGATACGGAGCGCTTCTACCGGCTGTCTGAGGGCGAGAAGCTGAAGCTGCTCGCACGTGCGACCCTGCCCAAGCCCCTGCCGCCCGGAACGCGGCTCACGAAGCCGCCTGTACCTCCGCCCGCTGCTGGAGCGGGTGCCTCCCCCAAGGGTGTCGCGACAAAGGCGAACGCTCCTAAGGCAGATGCTGCTCCAGCAATCCCCGAGCCGCCGCCGATGGAGGACTGGTGGCTCGTGCAGGACTCCAAGGGCGAGACCGGCTGGATGATCAGTCGCATGATGGACGTGGATGCACCCGATACCCTGACGCGCTACTCCGAAGGCCAGCGCATGGTGGGTGCCTACGTTCTAACGACGGTGCACGATCCCGAGGCCGAGCAGGAGAACAAGGACATTCCCGAGTACGTTACCGTCCTGAATCCATACAAGGCGGGGCTTCCGTACGACTTCGACCAGGTGCGTGTCTTTATCTGGAACATCAAGAAGCATAGGTACGAGACCGGTTACCGGGATCGCAACATCCAGGGGTATCTGCCGGTCGAGGTGAAGATGGCGACCGACCCTTACGGCAAGTCCCCTACGGCGACAGTGCCTGCCCCAACCTTCAACTACAGAGTGCTCGCAGACGATGCCGGACCTGTGATCCCGGACCCTGTGACCGGAGCGGTGATGCCGGGCAAGACGATCCTGAAGACCTACCGCCTGGAAGGAAATCTTGTACGCCGACTTCTGCCGCCGACAACGCAGGCGCCAGGAGAGGCGCATCCCAACCCGGTGGCAGAAAAGAAGAAGGTCGCCAGGGCTGCCAGGAAGGCGATCAAGCCGAAGGCCAAGAAGAAGCGGTAATCCTCACGGCTCGGATTCAGAACAAAGCCAGACCCATAGTCAGGCGTAGAACGCCGCGATTGCCTCGACCACTGTCTCCTGCTCATCCTCGCGAAGCTCTGGATACATCGGCAGCGCCAGCACTTCGTCGGCAGCGGCTTCGCTGACAGGGAAGTCGCCTTTTTTGTATCCCAGATGCGTCAGGCTCGTCTGGAGATGGAGCGGCAACGGATAGTAGATCTCGCTGCCGATCTGTCGATCTGTGAGGTATTGTCGCAGCTCATCGCGGCGTGGAGCCCGGATGACGTACTGGTGGAAGACGTGTCCAGCCCGAGGATCCGTGAAGGGAAGCACGATCCCCTCCGCCGTGCTCGAGCCGGCCAGACCTGCATCCTCGAAGAGTCGGTCGTAACAGGCGGCATGGTCGCGTCGCTGCTGGTTCCACCGGGGAAGATATGGGAGCTTCACCTCGAGAACGGCGGCCTGCAGGCTATCCAGGCGGGAGTTCCAGCCTATCTCCTCGTGGTAGTAGCGCTGGCGCATCCCGTGGGCTCGCAGTATCCGGGCGTGCTCGTCGAACTCGGCGGAGACGGTCGTCAGAAGGCCCGCATCTCCAAAGGCACTCAGGTTTTTGGTTGGATAGAAGCTGAAGGCGGCCAGGTCTCCCAAAGCTCCGGCGGGCGTTCCGTTCCATGTGGCTCCAAAGGCCTGTGCGGCATCTTCAATCAGCAGCAGGTTGTGGCGCTGCTTCAGAGCCGTGAAGGCGTCCCAGTCCGCGCACTGGCCGTAGAGATGGACCGGCAGGATGGCCTTCACCCGGGAGCCCGTGTGCGTGCGCAGAACCTCTTCTACGGCATCGGGCGAAAGATTGAACGTGAGAGGATCGATGTCGGCAAGAAGAGGCTGCGCACTGCAGCGCAGGATGGCACTGACCGTGGCGAAGAAGCTGAAAGGAGTAGTGATGACGGCGTCGCCCGGCCCGATATTGGCTGCGGCCATCGCCAGCCAGATGGCATCGGTGCCGCTGGCGCAACCCACGGCGTATGGGACGGAGCAGGCTATCGCGGCGGCCGTCTCAAAGCTTCCGACCTGAGGGCCAAGGATGAACCTCTGGGAGTTACAGACTTTTTCGATGGCATCCAGTATTTCTTGTCGAATACCGGCGAACTGCCGGGAGAAATCCAGCATCTGAACGGATTGCGGGTTACTTGGCACATCGTTATGGTATATCGCTGTAGGACAGCGAGGGCTCAGTGTCGTTCCAGGGGAGACTCCGTCTAACGTTTGTCTAACGTTTTACGGCGTTCGCAGTATTCCGGGACCCACAGGTTGAAAATTGTGATGGATACTCGTATTGTGTACCTCTTGGCTTCAGATTGAGCTGGCTTCATGACTGAGGTTGATGGAGTAAGGCGGGACCTTGTAGTTGAAGGAATTCAAAACTAAGGAGATCGGCACCATGGAATCAAAGCCGGCACAGAACATTCAGGATACTTTTCTCAATACAGTGCGAAAAGATAAGAGTCCGATCACGATCTATCTGGTAAGCGGCGTGAAGCTGACGGGAAAGATTCGCTCGTTCGACAAGTACTCGGTGCTGTTGGAGAACAACAGCCAGGAGCAGCTGATCTTCAAGCATGCCATCTCGACTGTCGTAAGCGGACGGGCGGGAACCCATGTGGAAGCAAAGGCGGAGACCCGAGTGGGTGGTTCCCCTGCACCGGCCGCCAGTGTGCCGATCCAACCGGTTCAAGAGGCCACTGGAACGCAAGGCCGCTAGCCCTTGACCAAAGAGGCAGGTACAACGATCTCTTCAGAGAAGACGGCAAGACGAAGCCTCGTCGAGGCGCAGGCAGCAGCGGAAGACCGTCTGCAATCCGGACGGCAGGGTGCCGAACGCGCCGTGCTGGTCGTCGTCGAGTTTACCGGCGAGCGGCGCAAGCTGACCTCGGCGGCTCGCATGGCCCGCAAGGCAGCGGCCGTCTCCTCTGCAGCTTCCGGCCTCGATGGGAACATCGCCGGTAGGATCCCGGCAGAGCCGCAGACCGCCGGGCTGGACTTCGAGGCCGCGCTGGCAGAGTTTCAGGAGCTCGTCCGCAGCGCCGGCGCTGAGGTGATGGAGACCCTCGTTCAGCGTCGTCCCCGTCCCGATCCGGCGACGCTGGTGGGCCAGGGCAAGTTGGAGGAGATCGAGGGCGTGCTGGCTGCAACCAACGCCGATCTCGTTCTCTTCGACCACGACCTGACACCCTCACAGCTGCGCAACCTCGAAGCCAAACTACCCTGCCGCGTCATCGATCGGACCCAGCTCATTCTGGATATCTTTGCCCGGCACGCGCGAACCCGCGAGGGCCAGTTGCAGGTAGAGCTCGCCCAGCTCGAGTATCAGCTGCCACGACTAGCTGGGCGCGGCAAGACGATGTCCCAGCTCGGCGGTGGCATCGGTACCCGCGGACCTGGCGAAACTCAGCTCGAGACCGACCGGAGAAAGATCAACCTCAGAATCGACCACGTCAAGGAGCAGTTGGAGTCGGTCCGCCGGATTCGACGCCAGCAGCGACAGCGCCGCGAGGCTGTGCCGGTACCGGTCGTGGCACTGGTCGGCTATACCAATGCCGGTAAGAGCACCCTCTTCAACGCCCTCACCGAGGCTGGCGTGCTCGAGTCCTCGCGCATGTTCGCCACACTCGACCCCAAGCTGCGCCAGTTGCAGCTCCCGTCGCGTAGAAAGGTCCTGCTCTCCGATACCGTAGGCTTCATCCGCAACCTGCCCCACACGCTGGTCACAAGCTTCCGGGCGACCCTAGAAGAGGTGGAGCGCGCAGAGCTCCTCCTCCACGTGCGCGACGCCTCCAGCCCCATGATGGACGAGCAGAAGTTGCAGGTAGAGCGCGTCCTCAGCGAACTGGACGTCGCAAAGAAGCCTGTCATCGAAGTCTTGAACAAGATAGACCTTATATCACTCGACGATCCCATCCCAATGGGAGCCCCGGGCAGTATCGCTGTCTCCGGCCTGGAAAAGATCGGCCTTGACCATCTGCTTGCCGCCATTGACGCTGCTCTGGTGGCCGATCCCTTGATCGAGATGAAGTTCCGCCTGCCGCAGTCCGAAGGCGCAGTCATCGCAGCTCTCGAGGCCGGAGCGATCGTGAAAGAGAAGTCCTTCGAGGGAAACCTTGCCTACCTCACCGCAAAGGGACCGACATCCCTGTTGACCCGGTTCAGGAGGTTTCAGGAGCGAGCATAGAGGCCTTAATTAGCATAGGCCGCCTGAAGGGGAGCGGAGGTGGTGTCCCCATTCACGCGACCTATGTGACCCAGAGAATAGGGTCCGGGTGGTATCTATAAGTTTAGTCCTCTCGAATAGGAAGTCAAAGGCTTATTTCCTCGCAGGCGGTTCGTTCGATAATCGAACCGTAAAGACGGTTATCGAATCGGTAGAGTTTGACACTCTCGCAAACGCTTTGCTAAAACTAGGTGTACCGCAAACTATTCACACCACGCTTCGATCGAACCAAACAACTGTGTAAAACAAGCTGACGACAGGACTTCTAAGCGGCTGCTGCCGACCCCCTTCATGGACCAGATACTAGATCAACTCGGTGGACTTGTGCTCGGCTCTGTGCCGACGATGATCCTTTTTATCCTCCTGGTAGCCGCCTATGGCCTCCTGGTTCGCCAGCCGCTTCAGAGGGTTCTGGCTGAGCGACGCGCCCGTACCACCGGCGCCGTCGAGCAGGCCCGGGGGGCCATCGCCGCCGCCGAGGCCGAGACTAGCGCCTACGAAGACAAACTGCGCAGAGCCAAGGCTGAGATCTTTCAGGCCCGCGATCAGAAGCTGAAGCAGTGGAACGCCGAGCGCGAGGCCGCCCTCGAGCAGGTGCGTCAGTCGACCCAGGAGCGTGTCCGCATCGCCCGCCAGGAGATCGAACAGAGCGCAGCCGAGGCTCGCAATCAGATCGAAGCCGTCAGCGGCGAGCTAAGCGCGCAGATTCTCAGCGTGGTCCTTCCCGCCGGTGTTGTCCCGACGGAGGTCGCCCAGTGAACCTTTCCTCGATCAGAAGACTCCTCCCCGGCCTGGTAGTGGCAGCACTCCTCTTCACTCCCGCTTGCCATGTCAGGGCACAGGAGGCGACTCCCGCTGCTGTGAGCAGCACTGGGGGCACAAGCACTCCCGAGGCTCAGTCTCCCGAGAAGAACAAGCAGGAAGAGGACGAGAACGAGGCCTATCGCCACTCGGATACGGTCCGTGCCCTGGGCGCCAAGCTCGGCATGAACGCCGACCAGGCCGCGACAGCCTTCACCGTCGCGAACTTCGTCGTCCTCGCCCTCCTCGTTGGCTGGTTCCTGCTGAAGACTCTGCCGAAGACCTTCCGAGACCGCAACTCCGCGATCCAGAAGCACCTCGTAGACGCCCGCACTGCGACCGAAGAGGCCAGTGCACGTCTCAACAGCGTTGAAGCCCGGCTGAGCAAGCTCGACGAGCAGATCGCCGCCATGCGCGCCCAGTCCGAGAAGGACGCCGCAGCCGACGAGCAGCGTATCAAGGCCTCCGTCGAGGAAGAGAAGCAGAAAATCCTCGCCGCCGCCGAGCAGGACATCGCCGCCGCCACCGCCACCGCCCGCCGCCAGATTCAGCAGTACGCCGCCGACCTCGCAATCGATCAGGCCGCGCGCAAGCTCGTCGTCAGCGCCGAAACAGACCGCCTCCTCATCAAGAGCTTCGCCGAGCGGCTCACCGGCAAGGATGCAAAGGAAGGGCAAAACTAATGTCTGTTCTCGCTCTTCGCTACGCACACGCCTTCGCCTCTGTCGCCGAATCCAATCATCTGGATACAAACGCAGCCCAGCAGCAGCTACGCGACTTCAGCGGAACCCTCGCCGATAGCCGCCAGCTTCGCGAAGTCCTCATGAACCCCTCCATCGCGACCGAGCAGAAGCTCAAGGTGCTCGACGCGATCGCGACCCGCATCGGCATGCTCCCGCAGGTTCGCAACTTTCTCGCCGTCATCATGGACCATCAGCGGCTCCACGAGCTCGACGAGATCCTCGCCGAATACCATGCGGTTGCCGACGAGCAGTCCGGTCTCGCCGAAGCCGAGATCACCAGCGCGCATCCCTTGAACGACGCCGACCGCGCCGAGCTTGAGCAGCAGGTATCGAAGCTGGCAGGTGGACGCGTTCGCGCAACCTATCTCCAGGATGCGACACTATTGGGCGGCGCTGTCGTACGCATCGGCTCAACGGTGTACGACGGCTCCATTCGAGCGCAGCTGCAGCATTTGAAACAGAAGCTCGTAAACGCGTAGCACGCCTGCTAACGGCGCAAATTTTTCAGAGATTGATACGAATCGAGTAGAAGGAAGACATGGCAAAGATCAAGGCAGATGAGATAACAGAGCTGCTTCGCCAGCAGATTGAGAACTTCGAACAGCGCATCCAGGTCGATGAGGTTGGAACCATCATCTCCCTCGGCGACGGTATCGCGCGCGTCCACGGCCTGGACAAGGTCATGGCCGGCGAGCTCATCGAGTTTCCCCACGGCATCTCCGGACTCGCCATGAACCTCGATGAAGATCAGGTCGGCGCCGTGCTCCTCGGGGACTACACCGAGCTCAAGGAAGGCGACCAGGTCAAGCGTACCGGCAGGATCATGTCGGTCCCCGTCGGCGAGGCCATGATCGGCCGCGTCGTCAACGCGCTCGGCCAGCCCATCGACGACAAGGGCCCCATCAACACCGACAAGTTCCTGCCCGTCGAGCGTCTTGCCCCCGGCGTCATCGATCGCCAGTCCGTCCGCGAGCCTATGGCCACCGGCATCAAGGCCATCGACACGATGATTCCCATCGGCCGCGGCCAGCGCGAGCTGCTCATCGGCGACCGCCAGACCGGCAAGACCGCCATCGCGCTCGACACCATCATCAACTCCGCGAAGAACAACCTCATCTGCATCTACTGCGCCATCGGCCAGAAGCGCTCGTCCGTCGCGCAGGTCGTGCAGACGCTCGAGGAGCAGGGAGCGATGGCCTACACCATCGTCGTCGCCGCCACCGCCTCCGAGCCCGCGCCGATGCAGTATCTCGCGCCCTTCGCCGCCACCGCTATCGGCGAGTACTTCCGCGACAACGGCAAGCACGCCCTGGTCATCTACGACGACCTCTCCAAGCACGCCGCCAGCTACCGCGAGATCTCGCTGCTGCTCCGCCGTCCGCCAGGCCGCGAAGCGTACCCCGGCGACGTCTTCTACCTCCACTCGCGTCTGCTGGAGCGTTCGTCCAAGGTCTCCGACAAGCTCGGCGGCGGCTCTCTCACCGCGCTGCCCATCATCGAGACGCAGGCAGGCGACGTCTCGGCCTACATTCCGACCAACGTGATCTCGATCACCGACGGCCAGATCTTCCTCGAGACCGACCTCTTCAACTCGGGTGTCCGTCCCGCCGTCAACGTCGGCCTCTCGGTCTCGCGCGTAGGATTCTCCGCGGCCACCAAGGCGACCAAGCAGGTAGGCGCGACGCTGAAGCTCGACCTCGCGCAGTATCGCGAACTCGCCGCCTTCGCGCAGTTCGGCTCCGACCTCGACAAGGTGACGCAGCAGCAGTTGAGCCGCGGCCAGCGCCTCACCGAACTCTTGAAGCAGCCGCAGTTCCAGCCGCTCACCGCAGAGAAGCAGGTGGCGATCCTCTTTGCCGGCGTCAACGGCCTGCTCGACGATGTCGAAGTCAGCGACCTCCGCGCATTCGAAGACGGCCTCTATCCCTATCTCGAGACCGTGCAGCCGACGATCCTAACTGACATCGCTACCAAGAAGGCGCTCGACGACGACCTCAGGAACCGTTTGAAGTCTGCGATCAACGAGTACAAGGGCAACTTCCTCGCTGACCGTAAGGCCAAGAAAGAGGCTGCGGGGAAAGAGACGGCTGCGGCTAAGTAAACCATGGCAAATGTACTCGATTTACGGCGTCGCATCCGCAGTGTCAAGAACACGCGGCAGATCACGAAGGCCATGAAGATGGTCTCGGCGGCCAAGCTGCGTCGCGCGCAGGAGCGCGCCATGCTCGCACGGCCTTACGCCCAGATGATCTCGAACGTGCTTGAGTCGCTGGTGCGCCGCTCCGACCTTTACAACGGCGAGAACGGCGACATCCTGCATCCTCTGCTGGTCGAGCGCGAGGAGAAGAACGTTCTCGTCATCGTCGTCGCTGGAGACAAGGGCTTCGCTGGAGCCTTCAACTCGAACATCGTCAAAGCGGCGCAGACCTTCATCGACACCCGTCGGGCTGCAGGTCAGAACGTCGACGTCGAGCCGGTAGGCCGCAAGGCGCGAGACCTCTTCCGTAAGCGTTATCCGGCTGCCGTTTATGAGAAGAAGGAAGAGCACTACGACAACGACCTCGCGACGCACTTCGAGACGTTGCGCCATCGTGCTGAACCGGTCGAGGTCACGGGCGATCACCCCACCATCCTGCTCAAGATCGGAATCGACGAAGTAAGCGACATGGCCCGCGACATCATCGATCGTTACACCCGTGCGGAGATCGACTCGGTCTACATCGTCTTCAACGAGTTCAAGTCCGTCATCTCGCAGCGTGTCATCGTCGAAAAACTTCTGCCTATCCGCAAGCTCGGCTCGCATGAGATTACCGTGGCCGAGGAGATGACCGAGGAGCAGAAGGAGGCCGCCGGTCACGCAGCGAAGACCGCCGGCATCAGCCTCACCGTGCCCGAGGAGTCGGTCATTGAGTCCGAGGCGAAGAAGTTCGGAACTGCTGAGGTCGACTATATCTTCGATCAGGCTCCCGGACGCCTCTTCCGCCACCTCATGCCGCGCTATGTGACCACGCAGATCTTCCATGCACTGCTCGAATCAGTTGCAGCCGAGCACGCGGCCCGCATGACCGCGATGGACTCTGCAACCAACAACGCAGGAGACATGATCGACGCCCTCTCGCTCACCATGAACCGTGTGCGGCAGGCGGCAATTACGAAGGAAATTATTGAGATTGTGAGTGGCGCAGCCGCTCTGTAAATAACAGGCAACTGCGGAAAGAGACCTATGGCAGAGAATATTGGAAAAGTAATTTCGATCAGCGGCCCGGCCGTTGACGTTCAGTTCGAAGAGTCGAAGATGCCCGCCATCTTCCAGGCCCTCCGCATCGTCAGCGAAGGCTTCGACGTTCCCACCCCGCTCGACGTCGTCGTCGAGGTCCAGCAGCACCTCGGCGAAGGCCGCGTGCGCTGCATCGCCATGGTCGCCACCGAGGGAATGGTTCGCGGCATGAAGGCCATCGACACCGGCGCTGGAATCACGGTTCCCGTCGGCCGCGAGACCCTTGGACGAGTCCTGAACGTGCTTGGTCAACCTGTAGACGAGCTCGGCCCGGTCAACGCCAAGGTGCACATGCCCATCCACCGGCAGGCCCCCGCGTTCGACGAGCAGTCCACCAGCGAAGAGATGTTCGAGACCGGCATCAAGGTCATCGACCTCATCCAGCCCTTCCTCAAGGGCGGTAAGATCGGCCTCTTCGGCGGAGCCGGCGTCGGCAAGACCGTCGTCATTCAGGAGCTCATCAACAACGTCGCCAGCCAGCACGGCGGCTTCTCGGTCTTCGCCGGAGTCGGCGAGCGCACCCGTGAGGGCAACGACCTCTGGATGGAGTTCCAGGAGTCCGGCGTTATCGACCTCAAGGATCTGCCCAAGAGCAAAGCGACCCTGGTCTACGGCCAGATGACCGAGCCGCCAGGAGCCCGTCTCCGCGTCGCCCTCACCGGTCTCACCGTCGCCGAGCACTTCCGCGACGAAGAGGGTGCGGACACGCTGCTCTTCATCGACAACATCTTCCGCTTCACCCAGGCCGGCTCTGAGGTCTCGACCTTGCTCGGCCGTATGCCGTCGGCCGTAGGCTACCAGCCGAACCTCGCCACCGAGATGGGCGAACTGCAGGAGCGCATCACTTCGACCAAGAAAGGCTCGATTACGTCCGTACAGGCCGTCTACGTGCCCGCCGACGACTTGACCGACCCCGCGCCGGCCACGACGTTCGCCCACTTGGACGCGACCACCGTGCTCTCCCGTCCCCTCTCGGAGCTCGGCATCTACCCGGCCGTCGATCCTCTGGCCTCCACCTCGCGCATCCTCTCCCCGCGCATCGTCGGCCAGGAGCACTACGACGTGGCCCAGGGCGTCAAGAAGATCCTCCAGCGCTACAAGGACCTTCAGGACATCATCGCCATCCTCGGTATCGACGAGCTCTCGGAAGAGGATAAGATCACCGTCGCTCGCGCCCGCAAGGTGCAGCGCTTCCTCTCCCAGCCCTTCCACGTCGCCGAGATCTTCACCGGCATCCCCGGCGCCTACGTCAAGGTCGAGGACACCATCCGCAGCTTCAAGGCCATCATCGAAGGCAAGCACGATGACATCCCCGAGCAGGCCTTCTACCTCAAGGGCGGCATCGAAGACGTTCTCGCAGCTGCAGAGAAGATGAAGCAGACGGCATAACCATGGCAGAGACGACATCCAACACGGGGCTGTTAGCGGTCAGGCTGGTAACGCCGGACCGCGTCCTCCTGGACGCGACGGCAGATGCAGTCGAGCTGCCGTCCATGTCGGGCTATCTGGAGGCGCTCTACGGCCACGCTCCCTTGCTCGCTGAGCTAGGGGCAGGCGAAGTTCGCCTCCACGGCGGCACCTCCGGCGACCAGAAGTTCTTCGTAGCCTGGGGCTTCGTCGAGGTTCTCCCGGAGCGCGTCACCATCCTGGCCGAGACTGCTCTTCACCCCAACGAGATTGACGTTGCCGAGGCCAGGCAGGAGCTGCAGGAGGGCGACAAGCTCTGGCACGAGGCCGGCGACGACGGCGAGAAGTACGATGAAGCCAACGCCATCACCCGCCAGGCCGAGGAGAAGATCGCCTCAGCCGAAGGCAAGAGCACCTAACCTATCTTGCATCGCCAGAAACACGAAAGCCGCCTCAAACGAGGCGGCTTTTCTCTTCCACAGAAATATTTCAAAAAACTGGCATGTTTTCAGCTCGCTGATAAGCGCCATCCAGTGTCCACACCTGCCACACGTTTCACCATCTTCCGACCACAAAAACACCACAGCTACTAACCCGTTTTCCCCAAAACACCCTCAAAAAGTCCAGTAAAACGGCTAAACCCCAGATCGCTCCGGGGTTTAGCTTTTTTCTGCAAAAAAATCAGACTCAGGAAGCTTTTGAAGCCTTGGATTTCACCTTTGGAGCAGCTGCAGGAGCCTCTACAGCCGCAGCCTCGGCAGCCTGCCGCAGGGCGTGGATGACGACGCGAAGCATCTCCTCCTCAGGAGCCGGCTTACCCGTCCATATCTCGAACTGACGAGCCCCCTGCTGCACGAACATCTCAACGCCCGTGATGATGGGGATGCTCTGCTGCCGCGCCATCCGTATAAGAGGCGTCTCCAGCGGGTTATAGACCAGGTCGAACACCAGCTTGGTATTAAGGTCCTTCGCCTCAAGCAGTTGCGCGCCCTTCTGTCCAGCCATGCCGATCGGCGTAGCGTTGATGATCACGTCGAAAGGAGTCTTCGCCAGCGCCTCCTTCTTGATTGTCTTCGATCCCGACTGCCTGGCCAGCTTCTGCGCCGTCTCCGGTGTGCGGTTCAGGATGAACACATCCGCTCCCTTATCCCGCAGGCCGAACACAGCAGCGCGTGCAGCCCCGCCAGCGCCAAGCACCAGCGCCTTGGCCCCCCGCAGCGACATCCGCTTCTCCAGTGGCCCGGTGATGCCCGCAACGTCGGTATTGAAGCCGTAGAGCTTGCCATCCTGCGCGCGCAAAACGGTATTGCAAGCGCCAATCTTTGCCGAGAGCGGGTCCGTCTTCTCCAGATGCGCCATGATCTCCTGCTTCAGCGGCATCGTCACACTGAGCCCCTGGACGGGAATCTCATGCACCAGCTTCAGCAGATCGGCAAGCTTGGTCGTCTGCAGCGCAAGGTAGACGGCATTTACCGTCTCGCGGCGAAACGCCGTGTTCATCATGATCGGCGAGAGCGAGCTCTTGATTGGGTTGCCAGCCACGCCGTAGACCTTGGTGGCAGCATCGACCTGATCGATCCGGTAGGTTTCGAGCAGTGTCCTCGCGGCAATCTGCCCAGGGCCTGTCTCTTCGCCCGCCGTAGCTGCCGCAAACGTAAACGCACTGCCGGCGCGGACACCCAGCACCCGCGAGATGATGCCCGCATCGCCCATGCAGATGCCGATGATGTTCGAGTTATCGCTCATGCGCTCAAGGAAGCGGATAAGCGTCACATTGTCGGTAAGCGTCTTGGCCGTCGGAACGATCTTGACGAAGTCAGGCTCGAAGGGAGCGATGCTCTCGTAGATGCCGTCCAGGTCCTTCGTCGAAGCAAAGTCGTGGTGGCTGATGATGAGGGCGATGCCGGTATCGCGGAGCTTCTGCAGTTCGGCCTTCTTCAGGGCCTGGGCGGACTCCAGTTCAAGGTCGATCAGGTGGAACCCTGCACTAGAGGCTTTGGAAAGAATCTCGACCTCCGCGGCAAGCGATCCGGCAAACTTGCCGCCATTCGCTGCGCGTCGACAGGTCGCGATACCGGTGGCGACGGTGTTGTCCGCGAAGAACTGCTTCAGCTTCGGCAGGGCGAGCAGGGGTTTCTCGAGATAATCGAGTCGGAACTCAAGGAAGGGCGTCTCTTTTACAACGGCGCTGGCTTTTTCGAGCATCTCGGCAGCTGTTGTGCCGATAATTGCGACACAGACCTTGCCAATACGGGAACGGAGAAACTGGGGGGCTACGCTAGGCACATTCGCTCTCATGTCTACAATCGCGGTATCTTACAGACCCGCAGGATAGGATGCAAATTTCGTTGAAACAAAAGGAAGGTTAACTCAGCTGGCAAAATCGTTGCCTGCGACTACTCTCACTGAGCCACAACAGTCTGATTGTAGACGCTTGATAGTGGGAAAAGTCATCCTTTGCTGAATGATTGTGGGCGATTTTCGGCCCTTAGAATGAATGGATTGGCGGCACATAATTATCCTGTCGTGGCTAGGTTCAAATGGGAGGCTCGGGTGGTTGAATCTGATGCAGGTAAAGGGGTTACTCAGATTGAGGTGGTGCGGGTCGGAGGAGGGGAGCGATATGGGTGGTTGAGGCATGGGTTCAGTACACGCATAGGCGGAGTCTCTACGGTTTATGGCGGAAGTTCGCTGAATCTGGGGTGGACGAAGGAGGATGACCCCTCTCTCGTGGCGGAGAACCGCCGCCGCTTTGTGGACGCAGCGGCTGGTAAAAGGACTGGCAAAGCTGGTTTTTCCCTGGTGACTGTACGGCAGATTCACTCGGGAGTCGTTCAAGTGGTTCGGGAAGGGGATGGGGCGCTTGAGGGCAAGTTGCAGACTGCGGATGGGAAGGCGGTGCTGCAAGGCGACGGCTTGATGACGAATGTGCCGGGAGTGATGTTGGGAGTGGGAACAGCGGACTGCGTCCCGGTGTTGGTCGTCGACGGAAAGAAGAGGGCTGTAGTGGCCTTCCACGCGGGCTGGAGAGGAACCGTAGCGAGGATCGTCGAGCATGGGATCGCGAGGATGCGGCTGGAGTATGGGTCGCAACCGGAGGACCTGTTTGCTGCGGTAGGACCCAGCATCGGAGCCTGCTGCTATGCCGTAGGAGAGGAGGTGCGGTCTGAGTTTGTGTCGAAGTTCGCCTACGCGGAGGAGTTGTTCCATCAGGTGGCGAGTTCGGCTGAAAGAGGCGTTCCTCCTCAGCTTCATGTGGATCTCTGGGAGGCTAACCGCCGCCAGTTGCTGGATGCCGGAGTAAAAGAGAGCTGCATCGCGGTGGTGGGGGAGTGCAGTGCCTGTGCTCGCGATGAACATGGTGCATTGCGATACTTCTCCCATCGCGGAGAACACGGTGTTGCGGGCCGGATGATGAGTGTCGTGGGAATCTGTCGGGACGATGCCTCGACCCGCAGACGATACCGGCGCGGATAGCGAATCCACCGCCGCCCGGTAGCGTCTTTGCGGTCTGCGAAGTCATCGGAATCGAACGCGCAGAGTTCCAATAGAACTTACTCGTTATCGGCCTCCGGATGGTGCTTGTGTGGCGGCTGGCGCAGCAGCAGCGGCAGCACGAAGAGGATGGCGATGATCGTGGTAATCATTCCACCGACTACGACGCGCGCGAGCGGTTGCTGCGCCTGCGCTCCAATGCCGTTCGAGAGCGCCGCGGGCAGAAGTCCCAGACCGGCGGCCATGCAGGCCATCACGACCGGGCGCATCTCGTCGACGCAGCCATGTTCGAGGCCTGTGCCGTCGATGCTCTCGCGTTGCGCGCGGCGTACCCCGGACATGAAGACGACGGCCCCCAGCGTAGCCACACCGATCAGCGAGGTGAACCCGACAGCCGCGGAGATGCTGAAAGGTGTGTGTGTGAGAAAGAGAGAGGCAGCTCCACCGACAGCGGCGAAGGGCAACGTGGCGATGATGATGAAGGCGTCCTTCCAGGTGTTGAACTGCACGTACAGCAGAACGACGATGATCGCCAGCGAGATCGGGATGATGACGGCGAGGCGCGCCTGCTCTTTTTTGAGCGAGTCGAACTCGCCCGCCCACGTGTAGTCGTAGCCGGTTGGGAGCGGCACAGCCTGCTTCAGCTTGCCCTGCAGCTCGGTGATGGTGGTAGCGAGGTCGCGTCCCCGCACAGAGAATTTGATGGGGATATAGCGGCGGCCGCCCTCGCGATAGATCATGAAGCTGCCTTGGCGGATGGCGACTTCGGCGATCTGACCCAGCGGAATGCGGCTACCATCGGCCGTGGGGACGAGGATGGCGCGTACCGCGTCAGGGCTGCTGCGATTGGCCTCGGGATACCGCACCGTCAGGTCGAAGCGGCGGTCGCCCTGAATCACCTGCGTGACGGGGGCGCCTCCGATGGCAGCCTGTACTGTGGCGTTGATGTCGGCGGCGAGGATGCCGTAACGCGCAGCCTTGCCGCGATCGATCTGGATAATGAGCGACGGCTGCCCTCCGACTTTGAAGACGCCC
The DNA here is from genome assembly GCA_025462645.1 of Edaphobacter sp. Taxonomy (GTDB): domain Bacteria; phylum Acidobacteriota; class Terriglobia; order Terriglobales; family Acidobacteriaceae; genus Edaphobacter. The sequence goes on from JAOAPB010000085.1 coordinate 20,025, forward strand.
ACGTCCGCGACGCCGGGGACAGACTTCATGGTCTGTTCGATCTTGTTCGCGAGGCTGGTAAGCGTGTCGAAGTCGTCACCGAAGAGCTTGAGAGAGTTCTCGCCCTTCACCCCGGACATGGCCTCTTCGACGTTGTCCTGAATATTCTGCGAGAAGTTCAGCTCGATACCGGGGAAGCGGGAGAGCCGCTTGTTCATCTCATCGATGAGCTCCGGCTTGGTGAGACCGGAACGCCACTCCTCCTGCGGCTTCAGCCTGACGGAGACCTCGACGTTGTTGAACGTACTGACGTCAGTTCCGTCGTCAGGACGGCCCATCTGCGAGACCGTCTGGACGACCTCCGGCGACTCCGCGATGACGGCGCGGAGTTGATTGGCGATCTTAGCCGACATATCGAAGGAGATGTCCTGCGGTAGTGTGGCGCGAATCCACAGATTGCCTTCTTCCAGCGGAGGCATGAACTCGCCGCCCACCAGGACGAAGCAGAGGACTCCGGCAGCGAGCATGGCTCCCGCGCCGATCCAGACCAGATGCGGGTGGCGCAGCGCGCGATGGAGGATATGCTCGTAGCGCGTGCGCAAGGTGCGGCTGAGCCATGTGTAGCCATCTCCCACCTTCTGCTCCTTGGGAGCGGTGAGGTAGCCGAGGACGGGCGCGAAGACGAGAGCGAACAGCAATGCGCCGAGCAGGGCAAACCCATACGTGACAGACATGGGAGAGAAGATCTGTCCGGCCACTCCCTGCATGGTGAAGAGAGGGATGAAGGCGACGAGGATGATGGCGGTGGAGAAGAGTACAGGAGTCGCGGCCTCGGCCACGCCTTCGACGATGAGGTCGCCTGTCTCTTCACCGGGGATGCGGCGCGAGAGCTTCCGGTAGATGCTCTCGAGCACAATAATCGAAGAATCCACCAGGATGCCGAAGTCAATCGCGCCAATGGAGATGAGGTTAGCGGAGCGGCCCGTCAGCACCATCATGCCGAACGAGAACAGGACCGCAAACGGGATCGTCACTGCGGCGATGAAGGTGATCCGCAGGTCGCCCAGCATCGAGAGCAGAACGAGGGTCACGAGGACCAGCCCCGTGATGATGACCTCGCGGACCGTGTGGGTGGTCCGGCCGATCAGCACGGTACGGTCGTAGATAGTGCTGATATGCATGCCGGGCGGAAGCAGGCTGCCTTTGTTGAGATCGGCGATCTTGGCCTTCAGGGCCTGGAGTGCGGGGATGGACTTCTCATCCTTTTGCAGCAGGACGATGCCCAGGACCACGTCATTCTCTTTGTCGCGGCCAATCTGTCCGAGGCGGGGCTGAAAGCCTTCGGTGACCTTGCCGATATCGCGGACCGTGATGGGCGCGCCATTCTTCTCCGCGACCACGATGGAGCCGATGTCCTCGATGGTATGGACCTGGCCTACCGAACGTATATTGACGTTCTGGTTGCCGAGTTGAAGATAGTTACCCCCGGCGTTCGCGTTCGACGACTGGACGGCGGTGAGCACCTGCGGCAGCGTGACGCCGAAGCTGAGCAGCTTGTTCGGATCGGCCTCGATCTGGTACTGGCGCGTGGTTCCACCGAAGGTCGTGATATCGATGATCCCCGGAACCTGTTTCAGTTCGCGGCGCACCAGCCAGTCCTGCGTGGCCTTGATCTCGTTAAGCGTGTAGCCGGGACCCACCAGTTGATAGCGGAAGATCTCGCCGATCGGAGACCACGGAGAGAGCTGCGGCTGAAGGTTGTTCGGTAGGCTAAGCGTCTGCAGACGGTTCAGCACCTCCTGGCGATCGCGGAAGTTCTCGCTGTCGAAGGTGAAGTACAGCTTCACGTCGGAGAGGCCGAAGATGCTGATCGATCGCACCTGGTCGAGATGCGGCGTGCCATTGAGCGTCGTCTCGATCGGCACCGTGACCTGCTGCTCCATCTCCTCGGCCGACCACGATGGGTTCTGCGTGATGATCTCGACCAGCGGCGGCGAGGGGTCGGGGTAGGCTTCAATGTCCAGGCGGGTGACGAGAAAGCCGCCGAGTGCGAGCATGATGAAGAAGAGGATCAGGATGAGGGCGCGGTAGCGGATGAAGAGTCGGATGAGTGGTTGCACGCTTAGTCTCCGCTCGTGGGCCGGAGCAGCGCTCCGCCGACTGAGACGATCTTCTCGCCGTCGTTGAGTCCGCTCAGGACCTCGATGTTCTTCACGCCCGCCGAATCGAACGAGCGGCCGACCGTGACGATGCGCTCATCGAACTTCCCTGAGGCATTGGGAACGAAGACGTAGGTCTTCTCGCCCTCATGCAGAACGGCTGTCGCTGGAAGGATGAAGGTCGTCCGCACGGCACCGGGAACCCGGATGGTGGCGAACATGTCGGACTTCAGCGTGTGCTTGGGATTCGCAAGTACAACACGAAGCTTCAGGGTATGAGTATTGGGGTCGAGTGCATCGCCCACGTTGGCGATGCGGCCCGTGAGCTTGAGGTCGGGATAGGCCGGAACGTGGATCTCAACCTCGCGGTTAGACTTCAATGTTTCGAGATCGCGCTCGAAGACATCGCCGACGATCCATACGGTGTCGATGTTCGCGATCGTCGCGATCGTCGTCGCATTGTCGAGCGAGCGCTGCATCTCCCCGTTTGCTGTGCCGATATCGAGCACTACGCCCGAGATCGGCGCGCGCAGGGCAACCTCGTCGGAGACGCCGTCTTCGGCGAAGCCAAGCTCGTGGATATGCTGGCGTGCGCGCTCGAGCTCAGAGTGGGCGGTCTGGTCGGTGGCCTCCATTTCGTAGTAGTCGGCCTGCGAGAGCACCTCGTGCTGCAGCAGAATCTTGCCGCGAGTCAGGGCGCGGTCGGCGCGGAGAACCTCGATCTTCGCCTTCTCGAAGTCGGCGCGAGCGACGGCGATGTCGTTGCTCTGGAGCTGCGCGATGGCATCTCCTTTCTTCACCTCCTGCCCTGGCAGGACGTGAAGGCCAAGAATGCGTCCGCTGAGTGGAGGATAGATGTGGACGACATGCGAAGGATCGGCGGTAACGTGGGCCGGAACCTCAAGGTAGTCCGTGCCCTGCTGCGAGTGAACGACCGTGGTCTCGACGCCGACGTTCGTTGGCTGGTCTTTCGGCGAAGGCGGTGGTGTGTGCTTGCAGGCCGTCAGTGGAGCCACGAGGAGCGAGAGCAGCAGAAGCGATTCAGTTCGTGTCATGAGTGTCTTCAGGGGTGCTTTCATGGGAGGATGTCCGTCGCGGTGGCGAAGCTGAGTTGGTGGATGGCGAGCCAGACCTGGGCGTTCGCATTGAGGCTGCTCAGATGAATGGACCGATAGTCGCGAAGGGCTTCGAGGTAGTCGAGCAACGTCGTATTGCCGTTGCGATAGCTGAACTGAAGGTTGTCGCGCACATGCGAGGCCTCGTCCAGATAGTGGCTGTTGTAGCGATGCGCCTGCTTCTGTGCTGTGTCGAGCGCAAGCCACGCCTGGTCGACGTCGGAGACCACTTGATTGCGCGCCGCCGTGACGGCGAAGCGGCTGGACTCGATCTCATACCGGGTGCGCTCCTTCTCTCCCTGGTTGCGGTCGAAGATGCGTAGGGGGATGGCGACATTGACGCCGAAGGTGTTGTCTGCGCCACTGCGCTCGTACTCGGTGGATACGGTCGGGTCCGCCGTTCCACTCGCGATGGCGAACCTCGCGTTGGCCTGCGAGACCAGCAGCGCTTGTCGCGCGGCGGTGTAGTCGGGCCGTGCCGCCAGGGCCTTCGTCTCCGCGTCGGTCATCGTGAGGGGCAGAGCAGGAGGTTCCAAAGTTCCAACGATGTCCATCGTGAGGTCGGGGCGATCCACCCCGAACAGAAGCTGCAACTGCGCGCTGGCCTGCTGCAGGTTCAACCGGGCGTTGTCGGCATCGGACTCGAACTGCGCCAACTGCAGGTCGATGCGTTCGAAGTCCGTCCGCGTGATGTCGCCTGCGTCGAGCCGCGCCTTGCTCAGGTCGACCGTCTTCTGGTAGTCGGTGAGGTTGTCCTGGGCCACGCCGAGAGAGGCCTTGGCGAGCAGCATACTGGTGAAGGCCTGGCGGACGGCAAGCACGAGCTGACGCTCCTGGTCGCGGTACTGGCTCTCCGTCTGGTCTGCCGTTGCGGCTGCGCCCTCCATGCGCCAGCGGCGCTTCTGCCCGCGCTCGAAGAGTCGAGAGACGCCAGCGGAGTAGAAGTAAGGGTTGCCGCCATTGTTGTTGACCTCCGGCAGGGTCATGGTTTGACCAAGCGCGGTGAACGTCGGATTCTGGCGAAGTCCGGCGGTAACCTTCGCCGCCTGATTTGCCGAGACGTGTTGTTGCGCCGAGATCAGGGCCGGGTTGCCAGTTCGTGCACGATCGACAGCCTGTTGCAGCGTCAGGGGAGCGACCGTACTGGGTGGAGGGGATGGGGGCGACTGTGCGGCCAACGCCGGCGGAATTACCAACATCGCGGCGCAGAGTGCACGGAGAGCTTTCTGTGTCATGCCTGCCTTTAATTTTGTGTTAGGAAATACTATGAAATGGAAGAGCGCAGTTTTCTCAAGAACTAAGCAGCGATAGGGGATGCTGCAGGGGGCGGTCGAACACCGAGGGCTCGGACCAGACCAGCCAGGAGCGTCGCTACAAATGTATTTGGACTGAAGCGTGTGGAACAGCTGAGGAGAGAGGCTATCCCCGCTACAATCAGCGAGAGAAGGGCGAATGCATCCAGCAGCCAGAGGGAGTGATTCTGCATCCAGGATGCGTCGTAGCGTCGGAACATGTGTTCGGCGTCCGCAGGAGTCGTCATGGCAACAAGGTCATCCGTCATGGAGATGACGGGGAACAGGAGCACAAGAAGAAGACAGAGTGCGATGACCGTACTCCACGTCAGCTTCGTATGACCGTTACGAAACGACCGTAGGCACAGGATGACCAGAAAAACGGACACCGAAAGCCACACGGAATTGAGAAATAATTCCACTCTGGTTCAGTATAGGGCTTTTGGGGCGGACCGGTGAAGAGAGAGGCCGGGAAGCGGACGCGCAACTGCCGGGCAGGGTTCGCCCGGCGTATCGCTACATCGCAGGCGGGTGATGCGGATCGACGGACTTCAGGTCGGCTTTATTCTCCTTGGCAGAGCCCTGGGGATTGACCGAGTCGCGAAGCTCCTTGGACGGCTTGAAGAAGGGAACGCGTTTGGCCGGCACATCGACCTTGGCTCCCGTCTTGGGGTTGCGGCCGGTGCGAGCGTTGCGCTGGCGGGTCCGGAAGCTTCCGAAGCCGCGGATTTCAATCTTGTCACCGGACTTCAGCGCGCCGATGACAGAGTCGAACAGGGTATCGACGATAACCTCCCCGTCGCGGCGGGTGAGGTCGCCTAGGGCGGTGACTTTGTCGACAAGATCAGCTTTGGTCATATGTGGGATCCTTTCGTGCTTTGGGAGGGCGACAGGGCCGCATCAACTACCCTTCTTGTTGTTGATTGTAGACGGGATGGCCAAAGTTTGGGGGAAAACGAACCGCAAAGGGAACAAAGAAAGAACATAAGTGCATTCAGATGCAAAAAAACAGGCGCGAGTACCCACATAAATAAAAAAAGCTCCGGAGTCGATCCCTCTCTATGCAGGCTAAATGAATGTAAACACGGAAGGACGGCATGTTACTCCCTATCGAGCTCCCACTTTGGCGCACGCCAATTAAGAAGAAGGGCCCCGTTCTCACAGGGCCTTTGTCTATCCGAATGAGCCCGGAGCTACTTCCACATGAAGTAAAACCCCGGAGCATGGTTCAACAGCTGACTGGGATTCGGAAACAGGTCCTCCCCATCATCCGTCAGGATAGAGAGCAGGCCCCGCTTGTTCTTGGAGGGTCGAACGATCGTAGGCTCGCCGGAGATGCCAACCTCCCGCGCCGTATCGATCAGAGCCGTACGAAATCCGCCGATCTTGTCGATCAGCCCCAGCGAAAGCGACTGCTCGCCGGTCCACACCTGCCCCGTAGCCAGCGGCTGGATCTTGTCCTCTGACGTATGCCTTCCTGTGGCGACGTCGTGGACGAACTGCGAGTACATATTGTCCACCAGCGACTGGAAGTAAGCCTGCTCTTTGGGCGTCAGGTCGCGGCTCGGGTCGCCCGCCGACTTCAGCTCGCCTTTGGTGATCGTGACGTTCTTCAGCTTCGCCCAGCGTAGCAACTCGCCATAGTTGGTCCACTCCATGATCACGCCGATCGAACCGACCACGGAGGCATTGTTGGCATAGATCCTGTCGCAGGCCGAAGCAATGTAGTACGCCCCAGAGGCTCCAACCGACTCCACCGAAGCGATGATCTTCTTGTGCTTCTCCTTGCGAACCCGGAGGACTTCGTTATAGACCTCCTGTGAGGCAGCCGCTCCACCACCCGGCGAGTTGATGTGCAGGATGATCGCCTTCACCGAGGAGTCGTCGCCGAACTTTCGCAACTGGGTGTTCACCGTCTCAGGCGATAGAATCACGCCGTCGATGTCGATCACGGCGATCTGGCTGGTCTTCAGTCCCAGGCCGGAGGAACCGTTACCAGTGACCGATCGAATCGTCACCCATACCATGAGGCTGACCAGCAGGCACACTGCGGCCAGGGATCCACCGATGACGCCGATATAAAACCATGCGGACCGGCGGCGCGGAGGAGCCGCGCCATACGCGGTTGGCGAGTAGGCAGGGTAAGCCCCCCCATAGGATGGCGGCGCGCCATAGCTGCGAGGCGGAGGCGGGGGTGGCGGAGTCGAGGGCGGCGGCGCTTGGGGTTCGTAGTCTTCCGGCATGTTGTGGAGTTTAGCAGGGAAGGGATGCTTCAGTAGAGGTCCTTGAGGCGTCCCGAAGGAGGTCCAAACGGAAAAAAATGTGGGCGAATTATGAATATAGTGAGACCGAAAAGGTTGCCCAAGCGTCCAATGATTGCAGTATGATGAACGGCGGGCGCTCTGCCTCTCCTATGGTTTTCAAGTTAAAAAGATCTGTTTCACGAAGGTTCGGGCTCTTGTATGGCGCATCCGCAGTTAAGTATTGTAATTCCGGCTTATAACGAGAGTGCTCGCATCGAGGACGCACTCCAACGGGTAATGTCCTGCGTAGCCGAACGAGGCTGGGATGCCGAAGTCCTGGTCGTCGATGACGGCTCGAAGGACAATACTGCCGCAATCGTCCAGCGTTGGATGAGAAGTAATCCACGGTTGCATCTGGTTCAGAATCCGGGAAATAAGGGTAAGGGCTACTCGGTTCGTAACGGTCTCCTGCAGGCCGCCGGCGAGATCGTCATGTTTACCGACGCCGACCTCTCCGCCCCGATGGAGGAGGCGGAACGCCTCATCGTCGCCATCGCGGAAGGTGCGGATGTGGCCATCGGCTCCCGCTGGATGGACAGAACCCGCCAGACGATCCATCAGCCTCTCTACCGGCAGTTCTTCGGGCGTTGTTTCAACTGGATCACGCGCACCGTCATGGGCCTGCCCTTCAAGGACACCCAATGCGGCTTCAAAGCCTTCAAGCGGTCAGCCGCACAGGTCATCTTTCGACTGCAGACCATCGAACGCTGGGGATTCGATCCGGAGATTCTCTTCATCGCCCGCAAGCTGAAGTACATCATTCATGAGGTTCCCGTCACCTGGGGTCACGACGAGCGCAGCCGCATGAGCTATCTGAAAGACGGCATGAAGATGCTGCAGGACATGTCGCGCATTCGTGCCAACTCCATCGCCGGACGATACGACGAAGCCATCGCGGCCATGAAGGACACAAGCACGATGGTGACCCCACAGGTCAAACAGATACCGAAGGTTGCCAAAGTGGGTGCTGAGGCAAGGCAGTAGACTTCATTGCGCCTTCCCGGAGTCTCCGATCTTCGACAGTTCGGGCAGCTCGGCGAGATACTCCAGTAGGGCCAGTAGAACAAACTGCGTGCAACAATACCCTTTGCCGTCATTCCAGGTGGGAATAGGGGTATTTGCTTTTGTTGCGATCTGTCTTTATTGCGCTCTCTCAAAACAGGAAGTTACGTGCATTCTCCGAGCGGTCCGCGATGGGCCGCAAGCTGTCCGGACGCTTCGTCGCCGGCATGTCGGTCGAAGATGCTCTCGCTGCCTGCCAGCGCGTCAACAGTGAAGGCATCGCCGTCAGTCTGGACTCGCTGGGCGAGAGCGTGACGACGGAGGCGGAGGCGCGCACCTCGGCTGCGATCTACCATCGACTGCTCGATGCGATCCAGCAGCGCAGGTTGAACGCGAACGTGAGCGTAAAGCTGTCGCAGGTGGGGATGGACTTCGACCCCGCGCTGGCCGAGCGCATCGTCGGCGAGATGGTCGAGCACGCCGATGCGGCAGGCTCCTTCGTTCGCATCGACATGGAGGGCTCTCCCTACACCGAGGCGACCATCGCCATGACCGAGCGCCTCGCCGCGCGCTTCCCCGATCGCGTGGGAACCGTGCTACAGGCCTATCTCTTCCGCACCGAGGGCGACGCCGAGCGTCTTCTGGGGCAGGGAATCCGCATCCGCCTCTGCAAGGGCGCCTACAAGGAAGCCCCCGAGATCGCCTTCGCCCTGAAGTCCGATGTCGATGCCAACTACGTCAAGCTGATGAAGCGCCTCGTCACCTTCTCGAAGAACGGCACAGGCGTCTTCTGCGGTATCGCCACCCACGACGAGGCTATCGTCGAAGCCATGCGAGCCTTCGTGCGGGAGCACCGTGTCCCCAAGAGCGCCTTCGAGTTTCAGATGCTCTACGGCATAAGGCGCGACCTCCAGCGAAGACTGGTGGCCGAGGGCTTTGGCGTCCGCGTCTACATCCCCTTCGGCCCGGAGTGGTACCCCTACTTCATGCGCCGCCTCGCAGAGCGCCCAGCCAACGTCCTCTTCCTCGTGAAGAACTTCTTCAAGAACTAGGGCGTATCGACATATAGGCTGCTTGTAAGTAATTGATTTATATAGAATCCGTATATGGATATAGGCTGCTTGTAAGCAACTGATTTATATAAAATCTGTCATCCTGAACGGAGCTTCTCGCGGTTTTTTCGCGAGAAACGCAGTCGAAGGACCTGCGGTCTGCTCGGAGCGCCGACCTCTTCAGGCTAGTTCCCGCGCATCTCAACCCAAGCCATGTCGTCTTAATATCTCGATACACCCTAGCCCAAGGTGCTGAAAAGTCTTGTCTTGTTAAGGGCACGGCTTCAGCCGTGCCGTATGTGGATTGCTAAGAGTGCGGCTTTAGCCGCAGAGGGACTCTCTCCGCGCCTCAACTGACTTTTTCCATCACCCCCGATGTCCACGTTTGCCACATTTTTCACCACATTCTGACCACAAAAACACCACAGCCTGCGCTCACTTTTCTCTAAAAGCCCAGCAAGACATCAAGACCCCGGACGAATCCGGGGCCTGATTTTTTTCGCAAAAAACTGCCGCACAAAAGTTGGCTATCGAGCCGCGGACTGCGTCGGCACCGGCTCGTCAAGCAAGTGCTCGACGACACTGGTAACCTCACGCTCCAACGCCTCATGAGCAGTTTTATTCGCCGGTCCGGCAAACCCTGCATGGACCTCCTTCACCCGCCCATCGCGTCCAAGAAGAAACGAAGTAGGCCAGCAGTTCAGGTGATCCGCCTGAGGAATCTTCTCCGCAAGCTCATCGGGCGTTCCCGCCACCAAAACCGTATACGTCAGCCCGTAGCGAGCGATAAAAGCCCGTAGCCGTGTCGGGTCCTGAAGCTGGTCGGCCTCTTCAAACGAGAGATTGACGATCTCCAGCCCGCGGCTGTGGAACTGTTTGTAGAGGCTCTCCAGAAAGGGAGCCTCGTCGTGGCAGTTGGGGCACCAGGATCCGCCAACGGCAACGATGACGACCTTTCCATCGAACTGCGGATCGGTGTTGGAGACCGTTTTGCCGGCCAGGTTGGGAAAGCTGAAGGCGAAGCGTGCAGAGGGGTCTTTGACCGAAGTCTGTTGCGTCGACTCCGTGGGAGCAGCAAGGTTTTGCTTGCGAGCCTCGGCGGGCCGGCGCGCGACGAGATCGCGCTGCTGCGCCTTCTGGGCATCCGAGGCCAGCAGGTTGCTCACCAGCAGTGTTCCATCAGGCTGCGGCGTGAAGGAGTAGAGCGCCGGGCCTGCGGCGGTGAAATGGGAGACGATGTACTCATTCCCAGTCCACGAGCCATAGAGCGAGCCGGTGTCTCCATCAATTCGCTGGATAACGGCCCTCACGTCATGGGCCTTTTCCGCAGGCTGTTCCACCCGCAGCTGCCAGGCGGATTCGCCCTTGGAGCTCTTGACGGCAATCTCCCAGTCGCCCTTGATATCAGGTCCACCAGCCGCCGAAGCGGTAGCCGAAGCCTTGGCGGGGTGCAGCGTGAACGGAGTCCGCGGAGCTGCGGTCGTCGCCGAGGCTAAACCGAAGGTGCCGCTCAACTGTCCGTTCTCCAGTGTGGCCTCGAGGGTGCGGGCGAAGTAGTTGAAGTTCAACAGCAGATGGCCGTCCGCAAATGTTGCGCTGGAGGCGGGAGCCTGTTCGACCCCATTGAGCAGGGCAGCCTTCAGGTCGGTAACCGGCCCGCTGATCTGGAGCAGGAGGGGAACCTGCTGACCGCGAACGGTAGCGCTACCCTCCCATGTACCGGTGATGGAGGCTTTGGGGTTCTGGGCAAAGACAGGTGCGACAAGCAGGAGAAATCCAGCAAGGAGCTTCATGGAGGGCTCGATTCTTTAAATATGTGCGGGGATGTTTTAGGCAGGAAGGACGCTAAATCAGCGTGAGCAACGCGCCTCTGTGTACGCCAGCGGAGAGCGGCGACAACAACAGAGGGTGAAATACGTAGGCATAGCGTTAGGGTAGGCCCATCGGCAGGTTGCGGTCAAGCGGCTTACTACAGTTGCTGGTCCGCACCCTTGCATACTGACAAGTTTAGGAGAATTACTGAAATGTCATATCTCGCTTGGGGAGACCTCTTGAGGGTGCCCAGAACCTGTCAAGCCCCCAACGCGCCTAAACTAATAAAAACAAACCACATCCACGTGGCATATTAGTTTCCTCCGACTTGCTATACTGGAAACAGAGTCAAAGAAAGAGCCCCGGCCATTCGCCGGGGCTCTTTCACTTAGACGTGCAGGAGGGTAAGCCAAAGTCCAAACGTGCCTCTCAATCGATGCCCACCAGGGAAAACCGATTGCTTAGTCTTGTAACCCATTTGTTTCTTATATTTTAGCTATAACTCTTTTGTTTGTAATATTTTAGCGAGACAGTCTGCCGCTATCCCATTGTAAGTCATGCACTTACGTCCAAAATACCCCCCGGGGGGAGGGGGGCCTCACCTGCCAAGGTCGGGAGTGTCATTGGAGCGCTGGGATGGGAGATAGGGTTCGACGGCTAGCAAATTCGAGAGTGTGTTTCGCTCCTCATCGGAGAACTGGCTGCGAAAACGATCCGAGTTGAGAAGTGTCTGGCGCTGAGACTGAGGCGTATCGCGAAGGTCGCGGAAGGCACGGGCAACGAAACGCCGCCGCTCGGGGGGAAGCGCACCAAGCTGCTGCACCGCACTCCTCCACTGCTGACGCTGCGGAGGACTGAGGTGTTCCAGGATCTCGTTACGCTCCAGCAGGCGGTGACGCTGCTCCGGCGACATGTTATTGAGCCGACCGAGGTGATTGAGCATACGCTGCTGCGTCTGGGGTGGAAGGTCGTGAAATCCGGGCTCGTTCTGTAATTCACGCTGTTGTTGGGCGAGCGGCAGGTTGCCATGTCGTTCCATCCATTGGCCAAGATGTTCCTGATTTGTCGAACGCTGGCCGGAATGCGCTGGAGAATGCCCCTGAGGCGCAGGAGGGTGCATGCCAAACGCCGATCCAGGAGGACCGGAGAGAGGTTGCGCCATCGCCACCGATCCAGAAAGGAGTAGGGCAGCAAGGGCGGGCTGGAAGCCGTACCGAAATGTTGCTGGAAGTAGCATGTCAGGCAAATGTGCGTAAATCAGCGATCAGATAACAGGTGTATCAAGAGATTACTGCGGCTGGTCTCCTTTCTGCGGTAAATATTATCTATTCGTTACCGTCAGATGCTCGTGGGAGCGTTCGAGGAGCCATCATCGGCTGGGAGGTCTTCCTGCAGCAGTTGATCCATCGTCTGCAGCGCCTGCGCGTTTTTGTCCAAAATCTGCAGATCTTGGACCGTGGGAGAAGCCTCTACATTGTCACTATGAGCGGAGAGATTGACTAAGGTTCCACCGCCAATGAGAAGCACGAGTGCCATAGCTCCGGCGAGCGCAGGACGGAACTGACGGCCTGTATTGAAGAGGATGCGGCTCCGTAGGCGCTCAAACCAGCCAGCCGGTGCCATAGCCTGTTCTTCACGAAGAAGAACGGCCAGCCTTTGATCGAAGTAAGCAGAAGGCTCTGGTGCCTCCCAACGATCCAGCAAAGCAAAGGTGGCTTTGAGAGACTCCAACTCTTGCTGGCAGGCAGCGCAGGACTGGACATGTGCGCGAGCATCTGTGGAGGCCGCAGTTTGATCGAGCAGGAGATCAGGGAGAACGGATTGGCAGTCGTGGCAGTTCATGGTGATCCTTTCTTCAATTGGACGCGTCGTGTGAGTGCATTGCGCGTCTATCGGTCCCAGAGGGGACTAGATGAAATCCTTCAGCTTCTCGCGTAACGTCTGATAAGCACGAAAGAGTAGAGATTTGGTGGCGGACTCGCTCAGTTTCAGCACATCGCCGATCTGTTTGTAGTCCATCCCCTCGTACTTATGCATGAGAACAGCCATGCGTTGCCGCTCAGGGAGCGCAAGCACATGCTGGCGAATAGCGTTGAGACGTTCCTGGCGAAGTAGGTTGGACTCAGCAGTGGGGGTGGAATCCGCTACGTCGGGAGTAGTGCCCGTCTCGGAGTCGGTCTCGTCGAGATAGATGGTGGAGGCGGTACGTTCGTGCCGGGTGTCACGCGCATGGTTGACCCCCAGATTAGTGGCGATTCGATAGAGCCAGGTGCTGAATCGGGCTTCGGCGCGGTATGTCTCACGCGAGCGATAGACACGGAGAAAGACCTCCTGGGCGAGTTCCTCGGCAACAGCCTGGTTGTGAACCATTCGATACATGAAGTGAATGATCGGCTTACGGTACTTCTGAATCAGGAAATCGAAGCCCGCCATGTTGCCGGCGCGGAGTTCGAGCATGATGGCAGCATCGTCCATTGCGCCGAATTCACCGACTGCGTGATGGGTCTCTGCGGTCTGCAGGTTCTCAAGAAGGCGCGGACTGATCGCCAGCGTAGCCATATCCTCTATAACCCCGCCTCCGCCCTCGGGTTGCGCTTCGGGCCCAAATTCAGGAGGATTCTGTACGGAACTCTCAGGGGAGGGAGAAACCTCGGGACGGGGACGACCCGGGTTGGGTGGTGTGGCGGACATCCTCTCATCGATTGTAATGCCCACGGGATAGGATGAGGGCTCTTCAAAGAGTTAAGGATGTGTTGGGCAGGGCCATTTCTGGTTCCAACAGGCTCCAGATGATATCCTTGAAACACCATTGCCGGCAGGTCATTAGGAGTCCTGCTGCAGCGATACCGGGCGCATAACTCAGCGGTAGAGTGCCACCTTCACACGGTGGAAGTCGTAGGTTCGAATCCTGCTGTGCCCACCATAAAATCAATAACTTAGCGAAATTCCAAAAGCTCCGTACGTCACACGTACGTCATACAGCTTCCTGTTTCAAATCATCACTTGCGCTTTTAGATTCGAGGTGTCCGCGAAGGGATTCGACGCGAGCCACCATGTTGCGACTCGAAAGCTCATAACGCCTCGCTGCGCTCAAAATCGTTATGCAAATGCGAAGCGAAATTATGAGACCGGTATAAACGCTCATCAATCCCATGAAAATCATGGTCTTGTCAACGTGGGCGTACCAACCTGCGAGGGGCGCGTTTCTATTGGCGTGAATAACTAGAAGAGCGATCCACACGATGCACCGCCTGAAGATCCACTTGGACAACCTACCGCCGACAGCCCGATTCTCCCGCAGCGTCCGAGCGGACATGTGGCTGAAAAACGAGCTTGGTATTGTCTCCTCGGCGCCGTAAGCCTTTTATCTGTCCTGTTTGCCGTTTTACATTACCGGTCGGAGCCTCGGGACGATGAGTACAACATTGAGCCCCTCTCCTCAGAAGCGGGCCTGCAGTTCAGCCCAGCTATCTCTCCGGACAATAAGACAATTGCCTTTGTCTGGAACGGCGGTGGCGATCAATTCGATATCTATAGCAAGTCGGTTGGCTCATCGGAATTGCAACGGCTCACGCACGATCCTCGGCCAAGCATCCATCCGGCGTGGTCACCGGATGGAAAGCAGTTGGCGTTTCTCCGCGAAACTGGCGCCGAGCTTCCGCTGAGTGGAACTGTAGGAGAGGCTCAACTGATCGTGCTTGACACAGTGACGCATCGAGAGAGATTGATCCGTCGAATGCAGGATTCTCTCGGTATGTGGGGCTCAAGTAATCCGTTGGCCGGCTGCGAGACGCTATCTTGGAGCCACACGGTGATCAGATGATTTTGACCGATCCTTCAGGGGAACACGGGCTTTTATCCATATCGACTCTTACCGGAGAGCAGAAGACAATTTCCAGGCCTGGCGGTTCTGATCAGGATTGCTACGCTCGGCTTCTCCTGATGGCAAAACAATTGCTTTTGTCTGTTTGATCAGCCACGCGGTTGGATATCTGTATACCGTCGACGTCACCGGCAGCCATTTGAATCGGTTAACACGAGAAGTCAAAGATCTACGTGGCGTCGGCTGGACCCCTGATGGATCGCATTTGGTCTTTGCTTCCAAGGAGCGAGGCGCCTATCAATTGCGGGTTATCTCAGCACAAGCTGGAGAATCGAGGCCCTTGCCTGCGGCTACGGCGTCGGCTGCCGATCCCTCTGTCTCGCCGAACGGCAAGTTCGTTGTTTTTGTCGAGAATCGCGAGAACTGGAACATCTGGCGATTGTCTCTTAGGGGCGGTGAGATCGGTACACCACAAAGATTTCTTGCATCAACGGGGCAAAATCATTCCCCGAGTTTTTCACCAGACGGACGCACCATTGCATTTGTTTCGGATCGCTCCGGCAATCCGGAGATATGGCTTTGCGATACCGACGGCCAACAATTGCGCCAACTCACCCATTTCGGCGGGCCGTGGCTCGGGACAATACGCTGGTCGCCTGATAGCAGTTCCATCGTATTCGACGCCCGCCCCAAGGGGCACGCTGCAATCTTTATGATGGCCGTCAATCAAGGAACGCCGGAACTGGTTGAGGACCAACCACCATTTGAAGTCAGGCGTCCATCGTGGTCGCGCGACGGCAGATACATTTACTTCGATACAACACGTGGCGGAGCACCAGAGGTTTGGAGACGCGATCTGAAAACCAATCAGGATCAAGTGATCGCTCCAGCTGGGTTCATGATTGGAATCGAGTCGCCCGACGGAAAGCAGCTTTTCTATCAAGAGAACGAACAGCGCCATGTCTGGGTCTCTGATCCAGATGGCGGTAGCCCAAGACAACTTTCGCAGGTTAGTCCTACGCCAGACTTGGACTGGGCCCCCGTAGGCACGTCGATCTACTTCGCCTCGTCGACGTCGACCGAAGGAGCCGACATTCTCGCCTTCGATGTCAGCAATGGCAAACTGAGAAAGCTAGGCCACGTGAGTCAGAATTTGGCTCTCGGAACTCCTAGCTTCGTCGTCAATCCTGACGGACAGACACTTCTATACGCCGCCATCGACAACAGTTCTAGCGAGATTAAACTTCGTCGCGGCAGTCTACCCCGATAGCGTTTCCACGTACTTATCGCGAGTCTGAGACTCAATCGCGAATCGCAGGTTTCTTCTAGCACAACGACTTGATAGTTGATCTCACGAATCTACTGCGGGTCCCAAGCATCTTTGAGTACGGCCCGCAGGAGTCTCTGCGCTTCCTGCATCGCTTTACGCAAGAGATATCAGTTTTGCGATCTCTTACGGATTGTCAATGAGCGCATTATCGCCAATGCACTCACCCAACAGTGGGGGCACAAGAATTCAAAGGGTCTGAGCCGACGACCGCTACCATTTATTAGCGGATCCGGATTTCAGGGTCGAAAATATGCTGAAAATAAAAGACTTAGTGCGTAGGAGCAATAACGGCTCTTCTGGGAGCAATGTGGGAGCAATAAGCGGTTCTTAGGGAGTCTTTGGGGGCCTTCAGGGGCGACGGAGGCCTTCAAAATCAATAAGTTGCGTGGTCGTCGAAAAATGGCATGGAAGAGGTCATCGGCAGAGCGCTTTGATTCGACTCATGACAGACAAAAGACTCAGCAGACGTTGCATGAAACCATGCTTAGATAGGGACCGTCGAAAACTAGATACCCAACGCATCTGCTTCATCTGATGGGAGATCGTTATTTTGGCGAGTGACAGTAAGTGGCGGAACAACGAACCCGAAATTGCGTGCTATCCAAGGCCGACGGTTTTACCTCGCGTGTTCGCACGGGTAGAGGCGACCATCCTTCTCGCATCCTCACGCCTAACGGGACGAATGTGCTTCGGGATGCAGTCACCCTGTACAAAAAAGTCGATACCGATGCCATTGCGTCCAAGGTCAAGCAGGAGTTCGCAGCCAAGACCAAGGCGAAGAAGGAAGCCAAGCCCGTTCTCAAAGCCAAGAAAGCGGCCTAAGCTCGATCTTTTCGAGGGGCGATGAACCTGTCGCCTCTCGTCTCCTTACGTCTCAAAAATCGCGCAAGGAGAACCCAATTTTGGTTTCTCCCTGCACCAACATCCCGCTCACCCGAGATGTGTTTTGAGATAGGACTTGCAGGGGGTGTACGTATTGATCCTTATTACTTCTGACGCTATCCTCACCCAACTGCACCGGCCGATGGCACGCACTGTGCGAATCGCGTTGTGGGGTGGTGAGGAAGAGGGTCTGCTTGGTTCGAAGTTTTATGTGCAGCAGCACTTCGCTCCTCGCGACACGATGAAGCAGACGCCAGAGTATGCGAAGCTCGACGCGTACTACAACGACGACTCCGGCAGTGGGCGGTTCCGCGGCATCTCCGCCGACGGGAACGATGAGATCGCCGCGATCTTCAAGCAGTGGGCTGCGCCGATCCGCGACCTCGAATTCCAGGCGGTTGCCAGCGCCACTGCCGCTCCCACTCGTGAGCCCGGCGGCACCGATTCCACCAGCTTCTCCTGGATCGGACTCGATGGCTTCGGCTTCATGCAGGACCCACTTGAGTATGGAAGCCGTACCCACCACTCCAACATGGACCTCTACGACCGCGTTCAGGTCGGCGACGTGATGCAGGGCGCGGCGATTGAAGCATGGTTCGTCTACAACACGGCGACACGGCCCTCGATGTTGCCCCGCCTTGACACCCCTGCTCCCCTCAGCCCAACCGCTCCAGGGAACTAACCACCACAGCTTCACCTGAAGGTGTAAACCGCGCTTCCACCTGCCGAGGAGGAAGCGCGGGTTCATTTGCGGTACCGCGAAGATTATGAGCTTGCCTAGGAGAGAGGCTGCTCCAGGCGCTCGAGGACTTTGAGCGCGCGAGCCGATTTTGGCCGTGGATTCTGCGGAGTGGACGATCTCGCTTTCCGTAGTTCTCGGCGGCAATACGCTTCGATGCTTGTGGTATTCTCTGCGCGTGTTCCCTTGGTCACACCTTCACTCGATCAGCGAATTGGCTACGTTCTCGTTCCAGCTCTTCCCCCAACTCCTTTTCAGAAGGAAAAACGAGTTTGTATCTGCTAGCGAATATCTGCTCGTTTTTGTGGAAAACGGAATAGCACACGACTGAGGCGTCCTTATTCAGTGCAAAGAATTATTCCCACTGTGGGATTGCCGTCCGAGGCTCGCTTTAGATCGTCCACCATGCGAATGTACATATCCTCTGCCCGATGTCCTGATGTCCTGATGGGTCAACTCGCCCGATTTGAGATCGAATAACACAAAGCATTTGAGCAAATAGTTGTAAAAGACTAGGTCTATGTAGAAGTCCTTGGGGTTCCGCGCTGATGCGAAACTGTCGCGCTACGAACGCAAACCCTAGCCGGAGTTCCACCGGGAACGCCTGGACATTGTCCAGCGAGGCTTTCTGAAGGTCCGCTTCCAGCATTTCATTGCGTCACGACTGATCAGCTGCAGGAGAGGGAAGTGAATGCTTTTGGTAATCACCATCCAATCAGCGGCCATCTTGTCCCGGCGATCGCCACGCCGGAGTTGTTCAAGAGCTTCGAAAGGACCTGCTGCGAACTCATGGCCCCAGTCATTAGACTTCAAGGCTAATCCGCCGAACTTTCGGGTCGGAGCCGCATTCCTGTAAAACAGCAACGTGGGGAGACTCAATGTCTTGAACGCAATAAGTTTTCTCAACTAAGCCTTATCGCACGATTTTTCTGTAATCGATGATTTCTCACCGAGACTGTTCTGCTTCATCCTACAAATCACTTTGCGTAGCTCTTGAAAGCTGCACCATGACGTTCTGGCCCAGTGGCAGTCCCGATGATCGCCAGAAGAAGACTAATGAGAGCCGTCCCTGCCATGGCCCACGCATAACTGATATGAACGGCCAGAATCGCCTCCACATAAACGACGGAACTGGATATGAGCACGCCACATTGATATCCGAAACCTACAAGAAATCCTCGAACCGAATTCGGAGAGATCTCCGATAGGTGCGCGGGTACGACACCCATCGCTCCCTGAATCAGAAACTGCATCGCAACCGCTCCCAGAATCAAGCCAACCTTGGATGAACTGAAAGCCCATAGCGGAATCACCCCGATAGCAACACACATAGCGACGATGATCATTCGGCGACGTCCCCAGCGATCCGAAAGCATACCGAAGAAGATGCCACCAATAAGTGCTCCAGCCATGGAGGTGGCCGTGATCCAAGCGCGCTCGGTCGGGCCATAGTGCCAATAGCGTTCAAGGAAGGTTGGATACATGTCCTGCGTGCCATGCGTTGTCAACTGCAGGCCAGCCATAAACAGAGCGATGTAGATGAACAGCTTCCAATGCATTGCCAGCACCTGGATAAGGTCTTTCCACGAGTCCTGTCTGGTCTTCTTCCATACGTCCGATTCTGTAACGCGCATGCGAACGAAGAGTGCAAGTAACGCCGGCAGGCCACCAAGGAAGAAAAGTGGTCTCCAACCGAACCGGGGAAAAACATAGATGTAGCACAAAGCTGCCAACAGGTATCCCGCGGGATAGCCCTGCTGCAGTATGCCAGAGAGAAATCCTCGGCTCTTCGCAGGGGCCGCTTCCATGGCGAGGGATGTCCCAACGCCCCACTCCCCTCCCATTCCAATTCCGAACAGCGCTCTCAGCACAAGAAAAGTCATGTAGTTGGGAGCCAGTCCGGAGAGAACTTCTATCACGGAGTAGAAGATCAACGCCAGCATCAGCGGTCCGCGGCGGCCATACTTATCCGCAAGAGCGCCAAAGATGAAGGCTCCAACAGGACGGAAGGCAAGTGTGAGCGTAATGGAGAGTGCTATGGCGCGGTCCGTCTGGTGAAACTCGCGAGCAATAGCCGTCAGGCAGAACACGACGAGAAAGAAATCGAAAGCATCCAACATCCAACCAAGAAAACCCGCAAGAAGAGCGGTACGGTGTCCTGTAGTGATCTCCGCCGTTGACTCCAGCTCGAGCTCAGAAATCGCTTTTGTCATACATTTTCCCTTTCTCCACGAGCAACTCTATTGGCGGCCATCGGCCCGAACCGATCCTTCTAATCTCTCAGGCGTGCAATACAGTCGATCTCGATCTTTCGTCCGCTTCGCAGTACGGCCTGCGTTGTTGTGCGCACTGGCTGCTGGCTCGGGAAGAACTCCTTGTACACCGCGTTCATCCCCTCAAAGTCGTCCAGGTTCGCGAGGTGGATACTTACTTTCACCACGCTCGCAAGGTTACTGCCTGAAGTCTCCAGAATGAATGCCATATTACTCAGTTCCAGACGAGTTTCGGAGCCGATGTCTCCCAATCGAAACTCCTGTGTCACTGGGTCGATCGGCGCCTGACCAGCGACGAAGACAAAGCCACCCGCCACTACGGCATGGGAGTAAGGACCGAGGACTCGCGGAAACTCTTCCGAGGTAATGGCCCTGCGGTCCGGTGCCGGAGCACCTGCAGTCGCTGCTTTGGCAATGGGAGAGGGCGATTGGTTGATCTCGTCGGGAGATTTCGTATTCATGACACTGCTCCTTAAAGGCTGGACCCGCTAAAGGCGAGTTCAGTCGTGCGAACGGCAAAGATGTAGGCGGAGGCTGGCTGCTCCGCTTCTGACGGATGAAATCGGGAGTGAAGAGCGTACTCGATGGCTTCACTCTATCCCCAGCTTAGAGGTAAGGCTACGTTTGGAACAGATCGGAACCGTTATGCCTTGGGGTATCTGGTTGTTACATGATGTTACGAACCGTCAGGCCCATGAAATGACGTTGACAGCACCTTTGACAATGCGTAACGATCACACATGACTGAGATGAAGCCAGATATTTCGTCCACTGCTGTGGATGCGAACCAGCGTCTTCATGTAGAGGCGGAGCTTGAGCGCATCCTCCAAAGTCCCGGTTTCCGCACTTCAAAGCGCTCTCAGGAATTTCTCCGATATATCGTCATCACCTCGCTTGATGGACGCTTTGAAGAACTTAAAGAGCGGGTTATTGGCAATCAGGTCTTTCAGCGCCTGCCCGACTACGACACCGGTGAACATTCGATTGTCCGCGTCAAGGCAAACGAACTAAGAAAGCGCCTCGCGCAGTTTTACAGCGAGACCCGCGAAAAGTCTGCCCTTGAGATTCATCTCCCCAAAGGTTCCTATACTCCGCAGTACCGGTGGATTGAGATCGACGACGGCCCGGCGCCGGCGCCACCGTTAGCCCCCGAGGAACGGCAATCTCCCTCGCGTCTGTGGCCTTGGCTTGTAGCGGGCGGAATCGTCCTTTCAATCCTCGGCCTGGTCTCCTGGTACTTTGTTCATGAGAAACTCTCGCCAAGCGTCGTCGAACAGTTCTGGCAGCCTGTCCTTCAGGACGCGAACGCTCCTCTGCTCTGTACAGGAAGTCCCGACGTATGGAAATTGAACGACCGTTCCGAAGCGGTGGCTTCTCAAGGTGCACTCCCCGCCACAATTCCCTCCTCAGAACTGGTTCATGAGGTGAACCATTACGTGGCATGGGGAGATACTCTCGCATTGACACAACTAGCTGCGTTCTTCGCCAATCACTACAAAGACCCACAGATCCGGCTCGCCAATGATGTGTCTTTCTCCGAGCTAAGTCACTCGCCTGTTATTTTGATTGGCGCACGAACTAACTCCTGGACGATGCAGTTGGCCAATAACTTGCGCTTTGTCTTCGAGCAGTCGGGTGAAGGAAGAGCCATTCGCGACGAGGCGGGCTCCGGGAAAAAGTGGATTTTTGAGCAAGGGTCTCCAAAAGTGGACTACGTTCTCGTATCTCGTATCTTTGAATCAAAGACGGGACGAATGATCGTGCTTGCCGCAGGCCTCTCACACTATGGAACTCAGGTGGCAGGAAAGATCCTCACCGATCCTGTGTCCCTACGGAAGGCACTTCAGAATGCACCCAAAGACTGGACTGTGCGCAACATACAACTCGTGTTTCGCGTTGAGATCTTTGGAAGTGCCGCCGGTGAACCGGTGTTAGAAGCAAGTAATTTCTGGTAGATCAGAATGAAACTGGCCATGTAACAGCTAAGTGTGCTTTTGCGTCACCTGGCTGAACAGCCGAAGTAGATTCCCACCCCAGAACTTATCTATTCTCTCCTCCGAATAGCCCCGACGCAACATCGCGTCGGTAATCATGGGAAGATCACGCGTATCGCGCATGCCGCGGGGAAGGTTCGGACCGCCATCGAAGTCGGTTCCGAGTGCTACGTGATCTTCGCCCACCATCTCGATTGCCTTGTCCACCACACCCACCCACTCATCCTCAGTCATTCGCACGGAGTCCGGTACATCCGGACCTACTCGCGGAAACTGTGGCCCCACGATCTTATCTACTTCGTAGATTGACTTTCCCTCGACCTTCTTTGCCACAGTCGACGTGTCAAAGAAGGTCCTCTTCTCATGCTCAGTCTGATAAGCATACTCGGTCGCGCTATGAAACTCATTGCCAATCTGAAATCCAAAAACGCCACCCTTCGCTGCCAACTTCTTAAGAACGTCGTCAGGCATGTTCCTCGGGATGTTGACCATGTTGCGCATTCCATTATGCGTCGCAATTACCGGATGGGAACTGGCATCGATCGCCTGCAGTGTCGCTTCGGGCGAAGCATGAGAGACGTTGATAACCATCCCCAGGAGATTCATCTCATGGATCACCTCTCTTCCATGCGATGTGAGGCCATTCCACTGTGGTTTCGAGCAGCAGGTATCGGCATAATGTTGATTCCAGTTATGCGCAGAGAGCTGCGCCGACCGCACTCCCAAACGGCACATCTCGTGCATCACTCCCAGGTCACCATCCAAATCGTAGCTGCCCTCAATATCCAGGATCACCGCCAACTTTCCTTTGGCTCGAATTCTCTTGATGTCAGTGGCATTGAGGGCGAGCTCTACCTGATCACGATTCTTCTCCAACTCCTCAAGTGCATCGTCAATCCGGCGCAGCGCCTGCTTCGTCTCAAAACGACCGGGATAGTACTCCTCAGGAATATAGACAGACAGGAAGAAGGCACCCACGCCTCCCTCCCTCGCCCGTGGCAGATCCCAATATCCGTCAACCTTGCGCGTGCCCATACTGCCGCCCTTGTAGAACTCACGATCCAGAGCGTGAACATGTCCATCAAAGATAAAGGCGCGCTTATGTATTGCCCGCGCCCTCGCCGAGATAACAGGCGCAGGCATACGGGATGGCAGATTAACCGCCTCCTCCGCTGACACCGTCAGCAACAGCGGACGAGCAGTGAGCATCGCCGATACTAGCGAGGCGTGACCAAGAAAACGACGGCGTGTGTACATCAGATCCCCCCGGAAATACTCAGCAACTAGGTTCTTGCGTATTGCGATTCCGTCGGTGGCTGATAATGCACCGCCGCCAGATGAGGCGTCTCGATCTTTTGGTTCTGCCGCGAGCGAGAGTTGAGGCACGCCTCCAGGATGCCGCTGGTCAGCAGCGTCCGGTGCGCAGAGTAAGGCGCCTTTTTCGTCATGTACATCCCTTCGATCTTCGAAGCAAGGCTAGCAGAGTAAGTGACATTAGGCGTCGGTGAATTGAAGAACTGTGTCGCGATAGTCCCATGCCCAGCAACACGCGCTGCAAAGGTGAAGTCTGCATCTGCGCCGTTGAGCATCAGAAGCGTTGCACGCATGCCATCGTTGTACTCGATGCAGTATGCAGAGGGATCGCGCACAAGCTGTGGCAGTACGCCGGACGCCACCATGTTTTGAGGACGGCCATCCATCACAGTAAGACCCTGCAAAGCATCGCTGCGAGACTGCGCCGAACTGAGCAACTCCTTCGACCACCGGCCTGATTCACCTGCGGTCCATACATCATCACCCTCGAGGAACTGCACGGACTTCACGCCCGTCTCTCCCCCCTTGCGCCGTTCCAACATGCATTGCATGGCTTCAAGAGCATCGAAGTCCATACCGTCGATGCTTCCAATGCCGACCATCACAGCTTCTTCAATTTGCGCGCCCATGGGAATGTCGACATCCGGAATGCGCCACGTCACAGGAAGAGACGAGCCCGCCATTAGCGGAAACTTGAGTCGCTCTGCCGTACCAACCATGCTCTTTGCCTCCTGAAAGCTGAATGAGAGGCTTTCATGGTTGAAGTAAGGAACAGCGCGACCCTCTGTTTCAAACACCTGTGCACACTGCTGGAAAAAGTCGAAGCGCGGATAGAGGATCTGGCCCTTGTGATTATGGAGATATTCTCCCTGCTCCAAAACAACCAATACCGCATCCACTGCGAGTTTGTCACCACCGCAGCGGAGCGCCTCCGGAATATTTCGGCACAAGCGGAAACCAAACTCCTTGGCACGGCCCTGGCTTAAAACATCATGCTCGAGCTTCAGTGGCGCGATGCGGCCTGGACCATACGCCGGTCCAACTTCAGCGGGCTTCGTCTCCAGGTACATCGAGACAACCTGCACGTCTGGCAAATGCCAATCACCCTCGAAAGGGTAGCCCACCAAAAAGCGATCGGTGATCGTCTGCAACGACGATCCAAGGTGATACGTATTGCCCAGCACCGCAAGACGCACAACTGGACGTAAAGGATCACGAGGTATCTCCGCGCCTACAGAACCCAAGAGTGGACGATAAGCCATCATGGCTGTCGTCAGAGCGGAATTTCCAAGAAAGCGGCGTCTCGTCAGCATTTAGGTCCTCCGAAGTGTGGATGCGCTAGGTTGATAGCGAACGTCAAGCTGGGGTGTCTGAATCTTCTTTTGTCCTTCGCTCAGGCTGTCGAGGCCGGCGCACAGAATGCCATTGGCCAGCAGAACACGCTCCACCGGATACGGCTCCTTGCCGGTTAGCATGAATTGCTCAATGTAAAAAACCAGCGGATCGAAGTACGATTCCAGAGTGGCAGCCTCTCGCCCGCGTGAGAGATACATCATGTTCGAAAAGGGCTTTGTCTGTCCCTCAATCTCCGCTGCGAAGTTGAAGTCTTCGACCAAACCATTCAGCAGCATGATCGTTCCACGCGTGCCGTCTCTGTAGCGAAAGTGATACGCCAGAGGATCGCGTACGGTCGCCTTCATCTCTGCCAGCGTTGGATATACATCGGTATAACCGTCGCGGCCAGGCGCCAGCGTGTGACTACGGCATACTGCCGCCTTAAACACGACCTGAGACCATACACCCTGCTCATGGGCCTTCCAGAAGTTCTCTCCCTTGTAGGCCTGCAGCCA
Source organism: Edaphobacter sp. (assembly GCA_025462645.1). Classification (GTDB taxonomy): domain Bacteria; phylum Acidobacteriota; class Terriglobia; order Terriglobales; family Acidobacteriaceae; genus Edaphobacter. Next base: position 44,944 of record JAOAPB010000085.1, read on the forward strand.
CTCCAGGCCGGTCTCGCCGCCCCTGCGCCGCTCCACCATGCACTGCACCGTCTCGATCGCGTGGACGTCATAACTGTCCACACCGCCAAAGGCGACACACATCGCTTCACGAATCGGTGCATTCAGCGGCATCTCCACCTGCGGGATACGCCACGTTACGGGCAGGCTCGATCCACCCATCATCGGGAAACCCATCTTCCGCGAAGTGTCGTACATCTCCTTCGCCCAATCCCATCTCCACGAGAGATGTTTGTCGGTATAGTAGGGCACTGTCTGTCCTGTCTTACGAAAAACCTCAACCACTTTCTGAAAGAACTCATACCTCGGATATGGAATCAATCCCCTTTCATTCCTCGGGTAGTTGCCCTGTTCTCCGATGTAGATCACGCCGTCAACGGCAAGCTTATTTGTCCCAAAGGTTAAGGCTTCTGCAACACTGTCACAGACCTTTATTCCGTGGCGTTTCGCACGCTCCGGAACAAGGTCTCCCTCGCCTCGCTGCTCCACATAAATCGATACAACGTCGAGCGCAGGCTTGCGAAACTCACCGCCATAGCCATACCCCTCAAGGACACGGTCAATGATGTGCTGTGTGTGCAGATGCGTCTTGTAAATATTTGCCAAGACCGCCACTCTAGGCCGCTTGGTTCCCGTTGCAGTGTTAGCCATGATCACATTCCTTTCCATGCTTTCAGAACATTTAGAAGACGAGTCGGCCCATAAACTCAAAGACTCTCATATTAGTGGCCGTTGAAGTGATGTTGCCAAAGGTGGTCGTGGCTGACCAGTTACCGTTCGGCGCGCCCCAGTTGACATGATTAAACGTGTTATAGGCATCAGCCCGGAACTGGAAGGCAAGGCGATCGTAGATCGGAAATGTCTTCGCCAAAGCAGTATCGAAGTTCACCAATCCGGGACCATAGAAAGGATTGCGGGCAGCGTTTCCATACGTGTACTGCGCAGGCAAGGCGAAGGCATCACGATTGACGCATGCCACGATGACGCCACCGCAGGTGGAATGAATCGGTCCAACACGGTTTGGCCTCTGGGCTGATTGCCCTGTATTCGCCTGGTCCTGACTGATAGTCACGTTCACCGGCAGTCCAGTCTGGATTGTCGCAATACCGCTGAGCGACCACCCGCCAACAGCAGTGCGCAGGAAGCTGCTGGTGCTGTTCGCGAAGAACGGCATGCGCCACACATAGTGACCAACAAAGCGATGGCGTATGTCATCGCTCGAGTTGCCGTAGTCTGCGCGAATGTTATACGGGTTCACAATCTGCCCGCCACCTGTGGAATACAGGCCCATATCCAGGCTGTGCGACCAGGTATAACTTACCTGCCCGCTTATGCCGTGCTGCATTCTTTGCGTGAAGATGATATTGAATCCGTTGTAGTTCGATATGGATCCGTTGTAGAGGTTGCGGATGTTTCCGAAGTGCGGATTCGGACGCCGTGACTGGATGGTTCCAGGTCCAGGGGTTGGAGCGTTGACCTGCAAACTGGTATCCAGATGGTCTGTGTGATTGCCAACAGCCTGAAAATCAATCCCGGCGTTCTTCCAGAGCCCCTTCTCGACGTCGAAGCTCCATTGCGTCATGATGGCCGACGGGAAATCCGGGCTGAGCGTAATGATGTCCGGAACTGGGGTTCCACCGACAGCTGACGATGGGTTGGGATTGCGGAAGGAGATCACCGGGTTCGCGTGGGATGCGTTGTAGGTAAAGTTCGTGCTGAATGGAGGATTCAGAGAAAGTATTGTAAGGGCATTCATCGTGGCGGGGCTGTAATAGACGCCTGCGCCTCCGCGGATCACCCAATCTCCTTTCAAGCGATAGGCAGCTCCAACGCGCGGCGCCCATTGGTTACGGTTCGGCTTCGTAAACTTGTAATTTGGCGTAGTTGTAGGCGGAGTCAGCGTCGAGCCATCTGGGCTCAGAACATTCGCGATGCCGCTCGGGCTGTAGGGTACCTTTGGCAACTCATACCGGATACCAAGATTCAGGCTTAGATTATGGCCGATGTTCCACTTATCGAGAACGAAGAAGTCGTCACGCCACTGTTGGCCTGCAGATTCCAACTGTACGACCGGCGTCGTATCGCTCGCGACGAGACCACGCATAAAATCGGCCGCACCATCGCCCGTCATGACGCCGGACATATTGAAGTTGCCTCGAGGGCTATTTGCAGCAAACCGAGTCGTGATGTTCCGCCCCATATCCATTCCGGCGATGATGGTGTGCGCTCCATGGCTCCAGTTCAACGTGTCCGTGCCCGTCCATACCTCGTCTGTCTGGAGCGAATTGCGTGCTGCGCTTCCGAGGGGCTGGTATCCGCTGATGGTGACATTGGGCTCTCCCGGATTTCCCGGTGGGTTTTTATAACCCGGGATTGTAAGGACAGAGAGCTGACTCTGCAGCGCAGGATTTACGAAGTAGCCATTGGCACTGTTCAAAGCAACCTGATTGCGTCCAATAAGGAACTGATTGATGAGAGTCGGCGTGAAGACCTGGGTATACCCGGCGACAAAGTTGTTCTGCCAGTTCGGGCTATAGGTGGAATCCGGAGCAAAAGGGGCTCCCGTAAATGGACTGCCAGTCTGGTAGGCATAGCGAAAGTAGACTCGCGATTTGTCATTGATCATATGATCGATGCGCGTAATGTACTGATCGAAGTTGTTCCCGCTAGCGATTGCGAGTCTGAGATTGTTGGAGAGACCTGGCAAATTGGGCAGCGGCGGCATAAAGTTGAGCAGCTCCAGCGAGTGCGGATCGATGCAGCGCGATTGAATGACATTGCTGACGATGCACGTCGGATCCACCGGATCAGAGAGATGTGTCGACAGCGCTCTAAAGTCGCCTGCTCTTTCAGCTGCGGTTAGAACCGTAAAGAGCTGCGAAGTAGAGGATTTCTGCCGACGTGCCTGATAGGCGAACATGAAGAAGCTCTTATCTCGACCGTTGTAGAGCCACGGCAGCATGATGGGACCATCCAGTTCTGCGCCATACTGATTCTGTCGCAGTGGAGGTTTCTTCGATCCCGGAGCATCGAAACGTCCATGTGTGTTGAAGGCGTCATTGCGGATTGCCTCGCTGATGACACCATGCAAGGAGTTACCGCCACTCTTCGAGATGGCGTTGATGTGCACCCCCAAGTAGGTACCGTACTGAGCGGAGTAGGTCCCGGTCTGCACGCTGACCTCCTGAACTGCATCCGGGGAAGGAGCAAAGTCTACGGTTCTATGGATGGTATTCAACATGGTTACGCCATCCAGCGAGACGTCGTTCTGCTCACCGCGCTGACCGGGACCCGCGAACGACTCACCTGGAGGGTCACCCACTGTGAGATCACCGGACTGGATAACACCAGCCGTCGTCAGAGAAAGTTTGAATGTGTCATGTCCCTGCACTGGCAGCGAAGAGATCGCCTCCGTCGCCAGCGTCTGCATGATCGCCGCGTCGTCCGTCGCGATCGGGGGTGCGGCACCCGACACCGTGATTTCGTTGGTGACTTCGCCCACGACCAGACTAAAGTTGGTCCGTACGATCTGGTTAACCTCAACAACAACATGGGTGCGAGTAAACTTCTGAAAGCCTGGCATCTCGACGGTGATGGTGTACATTCCCACTTCAACGTAAGGAAGCGAATAGTCGCCGCTGTCCGTCGTCTGCCCTTTGTAAGCGACCTTGGTCGCATCCTGCACAGCAATAACGCTGGCGTTCGGAACTGCAGCACCGGAACTGTCGGTCACGGTTCCCACCAGCGTCGTCGCCGAAGCAGCCTGTCCTACCGCTCTCCGTACGGACAGCACAACAAGACCTAGAAGAAAACAAGAAATAAAAATGCGCTTCATATGGATGGATCCTCCCGAGTGACTTGGCTTCATCGAAGAAACGAGTGCAAAGCGACCGCAAAATCGTCATCTAGGCCTCATCGCCACTACGAGGGCAGGAATGAAACCGGCAGACGAGAGTGTCACAACATAGGAAACCGCTACGGAACGGCGGCTTCTTCTCTCTGCAAAGCTGGGTTGAAATGTTGCTGTGAAGGTGAGTTTGGTGGAAAGCCAGTGGCGATGCTAGGTTCCGTACGGATCGGAACGGACGTTACGTGAGGACCGTAACAACCTCTGTAACACGGAGATTCGAGAAAATGCAGCTATCTCTATAGATAGATCGGAAAGATGTTGAACCAGGAACCCCCCTGGCAGCTTAGCAAGCGGCACTTAAAACAAGCGGCACCGCAGCAAGGAGCACCGCGTATCAAAGCGCCGTCACCGATATAAAGCGGCTCGTTGACTCAAAGTCACAGCTTCGATAGCCTACTGACCAACCCATCGCGAGTTTTCGACCTAAATCGAATCTTCTGCCCCACCGTGAGCGATATCCCTAAAGTCAAGCCGTGACGTCCAACCGCGGGTTCAGCACAATTCCGCTGGCCGATATCCGAAAAAAAGTGGGTAGCAACCCCTATATACGAACGGAACAGAGTGGCCGTAACGCGCGGAAAGATCCTGCGGGTTGAAGGCACGCTCCAAAATCAGGACGGCGTTATCTCTGTGAAGGCATCAGCCGTTTGCGTGCTGGACCTCAGCGACGTGGATGTGCAGTCACACGACTTCCACTGACCGTTGCCTACGGAGAGTGCAAGTATGGCATCCCCTGACTCTCGGTCTTAAGGTGCGTAACGGGAGAAGACAAAGTCTCGAGCTTTGACGGCCTGAAAAGGAGGTGTTGTGCGCACATCTTGCGGGTAAGCAAGTCTCAGCTCAGCCAGCATGGCTCAATTCAACAATTCGACCATACAAAGATGCGTTACCGGACTTCCTGATTGACAGAATGTGGAAATTTTGTGGGATACACATTGCAACAACTCGGGTGATAGTGAGCAAAACGAGCAAATGAAAAGACGTCCATACGTGCGGGCAAATCACATGTAAGTCTAGGAAATGTTGATGTTTTGGCGCTGCGAACGATGCTACCAATGCGTCGGCTCCGCAATTAGTCCTGGAACGAATAGGTCCCCCTAACAGCGCGCTTGAACTTGGGTACCGCCGTCGTTCTGCCCAACGCAGATCCCGACCGCTCTCTTGTATCCAATGCCGGACGGCGGGACAGGTGCACCGGCGTATCCGACATTCCCTGTCATTAGAGGCCTCAGATCGAGGGCTGCCGCAGAAGAGCCAACAATCAGTGTGCTGACGTAAAGAATGATCCTTGCAGGGCTTCTCAGATTTTGCACGACACTTCGCAGCAGCTGGCTGAAGCTAACCTTAGGGGAAGCAGACGAGGCGACGCAAAGTTTCTTCTAACAGACTGCCAGATTTCTTCTTCAGGCTCCGTTAACCATGGAAGGCGTACCCTTAGCCGGTAGTCGGACGTATTGGGCTGGGGATGAGAGCACTTGTTATTGAGGATGAACGGCGGCTTGCGGAGAACATCGCCCGCGGTCTTCAGCAGGGAGGCGGCTTCGCTGTGGACATCGCTCTCGACGGAGAGGAAGGCCTCTATAGCGCCGAAGCGGCCGTCTATGATGTCATCGTGCTCGATCTGATGTTGCCGAAGCTGGCTGGCGAGGAAGTTCTCAAGCGGTTACGTGAAAGAGGGTCGTCTTGCCCGGTCCTCGTCCTAACTGCAAAAGAAGATAAGAACCATCTCGTGTTCGTGCTGAACGCGGGGGCTGATGACTACCTGGCGAAACCTTTCGATACAGGGGAGCTCGTCGCAAGGGCGAAGACCATCATTCGTCGCAGCAAAGGACATTCAGCCTCGCGACTGGTTTTGGATACCCTCGTCCTCGATTTCAGTGCAAGATCCGTTCATCGTTCCAGCAAAGCATTGAACCTTACCCCGATGGAGTATCGGGTCATCGAATACCTTTTTCTTCGCATGGGTACGGTGGTTTCGAAGAGCGAGCTTCTCGAGCATCTGTATGACTTCAACTGGGAGAAGTTCAGCAACGTCGTTGAGGTCTTCATCTCGGGTCTGCGTCGAAAGATTGACGGAGAAAACGATGTGAAGCTGCTCCATACGCACCGCGGTCATGGATATTCACTGCGGCTACCCGCTGATCATGGACACTTCGATTCGTAGAAAGATTCTCGTCATTCTACTGGTGGCTCAGGGGCTCCTGACCGCAGTCTGCGTGACTGCTCTGGTCACCTATATCGACCAGCAACGTACCAACGTCTTCGACTCCGAGATCCAGCGCCGCGTCAGTCTACTCCTGCCAATGGTCCAGGTTGATGACGCTGACTCAACGCGCCTCAGGTTTACTCCGCGGCAGGAGCCACTTTCGTCAGACGATTTCTTCGACATTCGAGGTCTGAAAGGCGAGATCGTTGGAACGTCGTCGCACTCGGTCACGATCGTTCATCGGACGGCTGGCGCTGACGCGAAAGGTTTTACCCTGAACGTCTACGGGCGACCCTACAGGGCACGATTTTTCCAGGCAATTCCGGTATTCATTGACCGGGATGAAGAAGGAAAGGTCGACATTCCCGGGCCCAAGATCAATGTCCTTTACGCAATATCGGCGACAACATTCAACGCGACTACTCGCCGAATCAACGTCATCGCGGTGCTCGGAAGCCTGTTTTGGATCACATTGTCATGTCTCATCGCCTGGTACTCCGTGACAACAGGGATGATGCCGCTCGGTGAGCTTGCTGCGCAGGCATCAAAAATCACAGAACGGAAGTGGTCCTTCTCCCTCTCGCCGCAGATGCAACGGGTATCCGAACTTCGCCCTCTTGTAGGAGCCCTGGAGGCGCTCGTTACAAGATTGGGCACTGCGTTTGAGCGAGAGCGTACTTTTTTTAGCGATGCAGCCCATGAGCTGAAAACCATTGTAGCGATTCAGAAGTCGTCACTGCAGGTGACACTTCAAGGGACAGAGAACGTCACGAAGTACAGAAATGGTCTGGAACGAGTATCGGAAGATATAGACCGCCTTAACGTCCTCGTGCACCGCATGCTGTCGCTTGCATCCATCGAGAGTTCCGATCACTCCAACGCTGAGGTCTCGATCGCGCTCGAAGAAACCATCCTTGCGGCATGTGATCAACTTCGGCCCGTCGCTACTGCGCATCAAATAACGCTGGATCTCCAACTTGCAACGCCTTGCCTTGTCGCAAGCGAACAGTACTTCCTTCAAACGCTGTGGGGGACGCTCATTGAAAACGCCATTCGTTACAGCTTCCCCAACTCGTCCATCGCAGTCGCCACGGTGCTTCAAAAGGGATTTTGCACAGTATCGGTGACCGATCATGGTGTCGGAATCGCTCCTGAATACCTCCCCCATCTCTTTGAGAGGTTCTATCGAGCCGATCCGTCCCGCGCAAGAGATAGCGGCGGGTTCGGTCTTGGGTTGGCAATCGCCAAGGCAATCGTGGATCGACACCAGGGAGGGATAGAGATAAAGAGTGAACAAGGCAAGGGAACGACCGTATTGGTCACGCTTCCATGTGTCGACGAACGCAGCGTCGCAAGACAACTCATCGGCGTCCAACAATAGGTATGCAACTTCATTTGGACGCACAGGCTCTGTTGCGTTATTGCAACAGGCGCCGAGAACCTATAACGGGACAAAGCTTGCTTCTCAATCGAAATGAAAATGAAGAGGCGCTTGCCAACGATGTTGATGGCAGCCTATTGGATAGGTCTCTTGATTTAGAGGACTGGGACTAGAACCAGGTCTGCTTTTTATATCTCAAGTAAGTCTCGCCGAATCTGCTCTCTAAGAGTTTCCGCTCACGTTTGATACGAACTACTTGTATTGGGACAAGAGCGAGGAAAATGGTAAGGTACCACGGCCTGTTCAGAAGCAGTATGAGTCCCACCGCGCTCAGGCCACCAAAAAGATAAATGGGGTTCTGAATACGTGAGTACAGCCCCCGTGTTATGAGAGTTCGCGCCTGAGCGCGCACCGAGAAGGATCCCCCAAGCTGGAAGCGCGCTATGATCCATAGAATTTCGGAGGGTACAAGCAGACCCAGTCCCACAAACTGCAACGTTGTCCACGTCTGATACCACGCCGCAATAGAGCACAGGATAGTTACCAGGACCACGAATACAACGGACCTGCGGTTAGATCTCATTGCTTTCTTGTTCTGATCCGTGTGAGCGTCACCCTCAGAAGGCGCATTCTCTTGCGAGAGGTCACTTTCGGTCGGCGATGGTTCTCTGAACGGCGCCCTCAACGTCCTCGTCGTGGAGGTCCTTCCACCGCACTCCACATTTTCCGCACGACCAATGATTCTTTTCGTCAACCTGATCCAGGCGGCATCGGTTGAACCACATGACACACAACGAGGCGCAACAAAGTCGTAAGACTTAAGTCGAGAGTTTATCTCTTTCAAGACCTCCTCGGGAATCTCCTTGGAGAGGAAGGCCAAAGCCTTTTCTGCATCGTCCCGGTCGACGAGGACCTGGACCGCCCGCGAGCCCCCTGTGCGCAGGGGCTGGGTTGTGGCTGCGATGTTTCCGAGTTTTAGCAGATCGCAGACCGCTTGTCCTTCTTCTAGACTTTTGCCCTCCCACACAGCCAGAGAGACGGCTTCGAAGTGATCTATATGATTTCCCCCTTTCAAGGTAGCTGGATGATTATTTCCGGGTTCCATCGTTTCATGTATTGACCAAAGGTTCCTTTTGATAAGTTCATCGCGCAGCGTTTCCTGCGCTGCTTCCGTAAGTTCGTCATAGGAGTACCGCAGGTGGAGGAGTTGTTCGTCGCTCTGGCAGGAGCAGAGATCATTCAGGCGCCGACGCTCGGAAAGAACACTCTTATTCGTCTTCATATCGGTGATCGTCCGATCCAATCAGAGGCCTTCAACATGATGCGAGGAAAACGAGTCTTTGCCAACAGACTGTGCATTTATTAAGGGAGCTAGCGCTACCTTAATAAATGCTTAACCTCCCGCAGTATGCCTTTCTCGCGGAAGCAGACAGGAGAGGATAATCCGTTTCCACGGATGCCATTTGCGTCGTTTCGTGCAACTGGTCTATGCTTCGACCGTGAAGACGCAAAAAAACGTTGGGAAAATCGATGACTACGGACACTCGCGCTGATGGCAAAGCGTGGTCGGCAGCACGTAGATCCTAACGCGCTGCCGACCCTAGCCAGCAGATGCACAGGCTACTCTTCGTGAGAGAGCTTGCCGCCGTCGGGTCCGACCTGAATCTCGCCCTTCTTGGATCCCTTGAGGGTCGCCGCTTCGTATGCGACCAGTTTGCCTTGCTTCGTAAGCGATTCGACCTTGGTGATCTTCGCGCCAGCAGCTTTCGTTGTGAGAGCCCCTCGGACGTTCGCTGGAAGGGAATCGAAGCCGACCTCCTCTTCGATTTCATTCAACGTTCCGTCTTCTGCGATCTGAATGTCCTTCGAGTGACTGTCTGCCATCATCTCGGCTTCGTAGACTTTCTTGCCATGCTCGCGTTCGGTCAAGAATCCCTTGATGGTTGCCCCCTTGGACTGCTCCTGCACCGTCTTCTGGACGGCGGGCGGTAGATCGGATTGGCTGATCTTCTTTTCTTGTGCCGCGCCACAGAGACTCGAGGCGAGGATAAGCGCTGTTGCCAATTGGGAGTGGCGGGTCATTGTTGTTCTCCTGTCGCGTAAAGACGCTAAGGCACCGTCGCAGCAGTTCGCTTAAATTCTGCTTAACGCGAGGTTGCTGTGATTCTCACACCCACTGCGTTAGCCGGTGTTTATTCTTGGGAGATGCACGAGCGTACCGACAGAAGGGAGACTGGCTGACGTGAAAGCTGTGCTGATGGCCTCCGCGCCAACAGCGGGAGGCACTTTTCCTTGCTCGAGGTGAACGCAGCAAGAGTGGCATTCCCTGAGCGTTTTTTCCAGGTCATTAAGCCCGTCTTAACGTCACTTTATGTACGACAGTAAGAGTGAAGAGCCGACCCACACAACGCTCGTCAACGCCCGCAGCCTGCCTAGCTTTCCTCCTCCTCGCCAGGTTCCATGTGCTGTCCGCGCAGAGTGTCGTCATACTTGCAGGAACCGCTGCGCGCGCGGAGCTGGTCAAGAGTTCATCGGTTCACCATGGGCAAAGCTTATCAGCGAAGCTGATCGATCCCATCTACTTGGGCGACAAAGTTGCGTTGCCGGCGGGGACCCCATTGCGGGGCAACATCGTAGGTCTCGCTGCCGACAGCAAACGGCGAATACGAGGCCGGCTGAATGGCGACTTCACCCCGTTTCACAGATCTGCTGTCCGATTCGACTCGGTCGTCTTGCCCTCAGGACAGGCCGTTCCGATCGAAACGACTCAGGAGACCGGCGCGGTGGTCGTGCGAGTCGTGTCGGCGCGGAAGTCTCAACGCGCAGGCAGCTACCTGCGTCATGTCTGGAGAGTCGCGAAGGACGACGCACGAAGGGCAAAGGAAGTGTTCACAGGACCCGATAAAGGAGAGCGCTTGGAGCGCTTTGCGTACAGCCAACTCCCCTACCATCCGGAGAAGCTTTACAAAGGCGTAGCGTACGCCTTCGAGTTCGCAAAGCCCGTTGACTTACCGGCGCAGACGTTGCCATTAGCCACCCAGACGCCGTCTGCTCCAGAAACGGCCCAAGCTGATCTGCGCGCTTACCTCAAAACCTCCATAAATTCGCGAGAAACCAAGACCGGAACGGTCATCGAAGCTGTGGTTGCTGAGCCGTACTTCGATGCCTCGCAGGAGCTGCGGATTCCTCAAGGGGCAACCTTGCTCGGAACGGTTACGCAGGCAAAGGCGGCAAGGTGGTTCGGACGCAGTGGAAAGCTTCGTTTCGCATTCACGCAGGTCCGCTTTCCAGAGGGGGAGTCTCAGATGATCCAGGGTACTCCCAGCGCCGTCGAGGCGAAGAAGACTCAGGAACTGGCGATGGACGCAGAAGGCGGAGTCAGGCCTGCATCGAAAGACAGATTCCTTCGTCCTCTGCTACTTACCGCTTTAGCCAGCTATGCCTCCGAAGGAGATGGTGGAAACAGTGTTGGCGGAGATGCCGTGGCATCGAATGGATTCGGTTTGGTTGGACGCATCGCCGGGATCGCTGGGGGTTCTCCAGAACTTGCGATGGGGATCGGCTACTATGCGGCAGCTCTGAGCAGCTATGACAGTTTCATTGCCAAGGGTCAAGATGTCACCTTTCCTCGAAACACGCGACTGGAGATTCAGCTCAATACTGTAGGAGATCATCCAGGGCAGCGCATAGAATCGCGCAAAGTACTCGGCGGCTTGTCAGTGCAGAAGTGAATTGAGAGAGGTCCTTATAAATGCGCTGCTCAACGATCGCAATCAGGGAAGAGCCTTGTGTTCGAAGTTGGTGAAGGAGATGTTGCCGCTGATAGATGCGGGCGTTACTTGACGGGAATTGAAACTGCACCCGGCCATCCGGAGTGGGAGAGAGGGTGCCGACGAGCTCAATGGGAAAAGAAACGATCTTGTATACGGTGCCATGCAGCTTGAGCTGGTCTCCCTCGGGCTGGAGCGAGATGTTCTTGAGAGGAGCGTTGGCCGGAGAGCTGGCGTACAGATAGTTGCTGATGTCGCCAATATTGGCGTGGATGACGCTTTTCTGAATTTGAAGGACAAAGGACTCCCGGTCATCGGAGGACGGATTGACCTGGCGGCGGGTACGAACCATCTGTCCACGAATCCAGCGGATATAGATGCGGAAGTCGGGGCCTTTGCGCAGGAGCAGATTATGCGCGTAGAGCGAGGTCGGGGCGAAGTCATCAGCGGAGGGAGTGCCGGTCACGCTGACGGGGCCGAGATCTGCGGCTAAGGAGGATGACGCGGGAACGGATACCTTCGACCGCGAATGCCAGAAGAGCCAGCAGAGGCAGAGGATGGCAACCGTAGCAGCGGTTGCGATAATGGCAAAGCGGACACGGGTCATGTGCCATTTTAGTGTGATACGAGGCGCCTCGAAGGTCTGGAATCGCTAAGCCCGATTATCAGTTGACGTAGCGGACGTTCCAGCAGGGTATCGCTTGGAATCACGCAAAGTACTCGGCGGCTTTTCAGCGCAGAAGTGAATACATTAAGGTTCTGATGAATACGGTGCTCAACGATCGGGATCAGGTTTCCCCTGCGCGAAAGACGGGACTTTGGATGTAAGATTTCGTAGTAAGAACTCCCGGATCAAGTTGCCGATGGCATCGGATCCGGTGATGACCAGCCCGTTGCGTAACGTCAGCGATGCGCTGCGATCCTCGGGACTGCGGTAAAGATTGGAGATGCCGGCCGCAGCGAAATTTCCGAAGAGGTTCGAGAAGTTAGGCTGTGATCTGCCATTGTCTCCTCGGGTGATAACGGTCGCTCCGATTGCGTAGAGAGCACGTGAGCGAATGGTGCCCTTTCCTTTATAGAAGTATCTCGGATCCTGATGGAACAGCGACGGCAGAATGGCGTGTCCAACCATTCCGCCTATAACATGGTCGGCGTACGCGGCGCCGTACCGCTTCGCGTATCCTTCCGGGCCTGCGTCATAACCCGGGAATGTATTGTGGGCCTGTTCGATGCCCGCGACTCCTCCTGCCAACAAGAACGCGACCGGATCCGTAGCGGATCGGAGGGCTAAATGGAATTTCAATCTTGGCGTGAGCGGCGCCGCGTCCCAAATGTAGCTGCTATAGAAGTTCGGAATGATGCCCAGAACCCGTTGCTTCTCTTCAAGCTGAACCTGTGCCTGAGCGACCTGTTCCGAATTGGCGGTCACCGTTACGTCTGTCCTCGCTGCCACGATAGGTAAGGCGGTAGCCGGTAGCTCACGCATCTCACCAGCAGCAAGCACCACCTCTCCGGCCTCAAAAGTTTGGAAGCCTTCGGCGTTGATTGACAGGCGATACGCTCCTGGGGGCAGATTGGAGAACGTGAATCTTCCAGAGACATCCGATATCGCGACTCGCTTTCCTGCGGCATCGGTGCCGGTAAGTGTGACGTGTGCATTCGGGATCACAGAGCCGCTGCGATCGGTAACTGTGCCGGAAATACTTGCATGACTCTGGGAAGCATCTGAGCCCTGTTCGGACGACTGGAAGCCCGATCCTATTCCAGGCGCGTCCGGCAGCTCTGCGCTAAGGCTTGTGGTGTTCGATAGATTTTGAGCAGTGCCCTTGCACGGCAGCAGGCAAGAGGCGGTAACGATGGCCAGGACACAAAACTTGTGCGCTCGTTGACTCATTGTTGGGGTAAACCCAATCCTCGTGCACTATGAACTGGAGTGCACGAGTGTTGTTTGTGAAATCGCGACATCAGAGTCCCCAATGGGCTTAGTCTTCTACCCCAAACTGATAGTGATATTTCCTCCCTTAAGATCCGCTTAACGCGGTAGCGAAAGGCTAGTTCGGCTGCGACGTCAGCGCGGTCCACAAAGAGTCTGGACAGCAGCAATCTCGTTCAGCGTTTCTTAAGGCATGGAGGCATAAACGAAACAAAGCGGTTTGCGGTGCGATCTGAAGCACCAATAGAAATGTGTCCGTCACTTGAGTTGCATATGAGAGCGCTTGTCATTGAGGATGAACAACGTCTAGCCGAGAACATCGCCCGAGGTCTTCGCCAGAGCGGAGGATTCGCAGCAGACGTTGCTTCGGACGGAGAGGAGGGTTTGTTTCGGAGCCAAGAGTGCATCTACGACGTCATTGTCCTCGATCTTATGCTTCCCCATCTTTCGGGCGAAGAGCTCCTTGATACCTTACGAGCTAGAGGATCGGAGGTTCCTGTATTAGTGCTCACTGCCAAGGAAGGTAAAGCGAACGTCATCGCGGTATTGAATGCGGGCGCGGACGACTATCTGGCCAAGCCTTTGATATGGGAGAGCTGGTAGCAAGGGCGAAGGCGGTGATTCGACGAAGCAAGGGCCACGCACAGCCGAGGCTCTCAGTGGATACTCTTGAGTTGGACATTGCGACCCGCTCGGTCCGACGCGCATCTTTACGCCTACAACTGGGATAAATTTAGCAACGTGATTGAGGTTTACATGTCCGGCTTACGAAGAAAAGTCGATGGCCAAGGCCATCTGAAGCTTCTGCATACCGTCCGGGGGCATGGCTATCTGATGGATACACGGGAAGCTCCATGAGACGCTCACTCCGGAGGCGTATCTTGCTGGTGTTACTTCTGGCGCAGGGATTGCTGACCGCTGTGGCGGCGACGGCCGTGGTCGTCTACACGCACCGCCAGATGCTTACCGCCTTCGATGCAAGACTCAATCGCCGAATGTTGACCACCCTTGCGATGGTCCAAAATGCGGATGAACGTCCCGGAGGGGTTGAATTCAGCTCCCAGCCGAATGCAATTCCAAAAGACCACCTGTACGCCGTCTGGGATAGTCGCGGCGCTGTCGTTGCCGCCTCGCCCCAATCGGCAAACATCTTTCGCACATTCTCTTCGACCCAAACTGCTGTGTTCTTCGAAGAACATGGGCAAACCTACCGCGGAGCGATTTGGCACTCTGTTCCCGTGCTGGATCAGGACGACGAAGGAAGCGGAGAGGCGAGCTGGGCCAGGGCGCACGTGGATCTCGCATATGCGATTCCAGCGCATCGATTCCGTGCGAAGTTTGTGGGTGTGGTCATCATAGCCATTGTTGGAAGTTGTCTATTCCTGGCATTGTCCAGCTTGATCGCCTGGTTTTCGGTATCACGAGGTCTTGCACCACTCGATGAACTGGCGGCGCAAGCTTCCAGAATTACCGAGCATGTTTGGGATTTCGGCCCAGGGTCGCATGTAAGCAATATCGCAGAACTGCTCCCATTGACGAGAGCCTTGGAGGGACTTGTTAGTCGATTGAAGAGCGCATTCGAGCGGGAACGCTCATTCGTCGACGATGCTGCCCACGAACTGAAGACCGCAATCGCTATTCAGAAATCGACACTCCAGGTTACGGTGCAAGGTCCAGAGGACCTTCTTGAGTACCGTAAGGGATTTGACCAGGCCCTCGCAGACGTCGATCGCCTGGAGGCGCTTGTACTTCGGATGCTCTCCCTGGCATCGGTGGAGGGTTCTGCATATGAGGCTTCTTTCGGTTCAGTTTCCCTGTATGAGACTCTGCTATCTGCATGCGACCAGTTGAGCCCACTTGCAGAATTGCGCGACGTCCGAATCGATAGTCGTAATCTGGCATCTTGCTTTGTGTTGGGCGATGCGGGCCTTTTGACAACACTGTGGACGGCACTGCTGGAGAATGCCATTCAACACAGCGCACGGGGAGCCTCGGTCGCGGTGGCAAGCTTCGCTCTCAACGCAAGGTTGTGTATGGTATGTATCCGCGACTGCGGTGAGGGAATTGCTCCTGAGGCCCTTCCCCGGGTGTTCGACCGCTTCTATCGAGCAGATGGCTCTCGTTCGCGTGAAACGGGAGGGTATGGTTTGGGTCTGGCCATCTCCAAGGCAATCGTGGAGCGGCATCAAGGAACAATCGTTATCGAGACGATTCCCAGGCAAGGCACGACTGTGAACGTTGAACTTCCGAGTGCTTCCGCCGAAGACAAGTGATTGCCCCTGTTATCAAGTTTCCTTATGTTCGTCAGCTAACTGTTTCTGCCTCCGGATGTTCCAATGTTCTCGGAACGAATCATAGGGCACACGATGTGGTGCCGCCCCGCATCGCCTTTCGCATACCACCTAGGCATTCCCGGGGATTCCGAATCATTTCCTAACCTGGCGAAGTGTCACGCTCCTATGGAAGAGAAACGCATATCCGATGATTGAGTCGCGAGGCGGATTACTCTATCGCCCTTCGAGTCCGTCACGCAGCATGCGGGCTATCTGCTGCGAGTCTCCGACGAGCGGTATCCGTATTCGCGCAAGTGATGATAGCGCCCAATTCTGGCGATTCTCTGAGTCCTCTCTTCAGAAGGGGTTAAGGTTGACTCGTCTAGCATTGAGGCAATGAATCGGACGCTGGTATCTCTTGCATCTCTTCTAATCCTAAGTTCAGCCCAGTTCCTCTTAGCTCAGCGGACGCTCTCTCTGCGCGGGTCTGTTCTCGATTCCACAGGCGCGACTATCGCGGGTGCCACGGTCGAGATCGATGATGCCAAAGGAGTGAAGCTGACTGAGGTTCAGACGGACAACAAAGGAGCGTTCAATTTCCTTAATCTCGCCGGCGGTGATTTCAGGCTCGTGGTTCCCGCTTACGCATCTTTCGCTGCAAGCACTACTCCGATTCATCTTGTAGCGCCGATCAACGGTCTGAAGGGTGTACTCGCCGTCGCATCGGCTACGCAAAATGTCGATGTAGCAGCGAACCAAACGTTGTCGACGGATGCATCTGCCAATCGCGATACGATTAGCGTCTCTGCGGCAGAGCTGAGGAAGACGCCGATCTTCGATCAAGACCCAATTGCCACTCTGATTTCTTTTCTGGATGACGCATCAGGCTCATCAGGTGGGGTCACTCTGATCGTGGATGGAATGGAGGTAAAGAGCGTCAATGTTTCTCCGTTCGCTATCCAGGGGATCCGGACTAACAGCGACCCGTACTCCGCCGCGTACACACGCCCGGGCCGAGGGAGAATTGAAGTCATCACGAAGCCGGGATCGCCTGAGTTCCACGGTGAGCTCAACTTTACCTTTCGCGATGCGATCCTCAATGCGAAGCCTCACTTTGCCGTCGTCCGTCCGCCTGAGTCGCGCCGCATCTACGAAGGCCATCTCTCCGGACCAATCGGAAGTGATGGCAAGACCAGCTTTCTCACTTCGGTTACTCGCCAGGAGCAGGATACCGCGGTCGTTGTGAGTACTGTTGGAGTGAACGGCCGATCAATGAGAACGTACTCACGCCCAGCTGTCGGTGGGCTACCGCTTCTAGGCCCTGTTGACGAAGGTATTCTCATGGAGGGCGATGACGTGATTCAATGCCGTCTGATTGACACTCTCACCGAAGCGCGAGGTGAGGTCATAATTAGGTAGTCGCTACAAGCAACTCCTCTGTGCTACCTGCTGGCGTACGGCTCGGAGAGCTCTCACCTAAGGCCGCGGTGGGGCAAGAAGCGCTGCATATTGTTGCCGTCAACTTGGACAACTATCTCTTGAGCAGTCGGCGTCTCCTGTAACGACTCTTGGGATGTGGAAGTATTAGGACCGCAAAAGCCCTGATCCTTCAGAACGGATGCCGTTTAGAAGATCACATCGAAGTCGAAGCGGACGTGCCGGTCATAGTTCCCAAAGAACTTTCCGTATTGCGGGTCCCCAGTATTGCCATGGACTTCGAGTGCATTGAAGTGGTTCGTGATGTTGGTGACTGTTATCGACGGTTCAAGAGTGTATTTGGCGTTGACGGGGATATCTTTGGCCACACGCGCATCCGCTGAAAAGAACAGTGGGAAGCGTTCGGCGCTCGTTCCTGTGTTTTGAATATAGTTCTGATAGACATCGAGGGACTGATAGGGAAAACCATTCCGCAACTCTGTCATTGGAAACGCTTTTAGCTTCCAGGGTAAAGCGATGGCTCCCCAGGCGAGAAGCCGGTTGGGCAGATCGCCTGAGCGGTTTGTATAGGAACTGCTACGGATAAACGGGGATGCAAAGTCGCCTAGGTAGGTATCCGATTCGTTGAGGTAGCCCTTGGAGAGGCTCCGGACGTAGGAGACATAAATTTGATGATTGGGCTGAATGGTGAAGCGTGCAGTGAGCTCGAACTGACGATATTGCGAGGTGCCATTGCTGCCGAGTACAAACGCGTCTTGTCCCTGCACGATCTGTGGCGAGATGGTGAGCATTCCGCTCCCGTGGCTCTCCAGGTACTTGGCACGTATTGTCAGCGAGCGCGAAAGTTGGCGGTCTATCTCAATGTTCCAGGCCACGGTGTAGGGAGCGAAATTGCCGGCCTTCTGTTCGCGGTCGACGAATGGAAACTGTGATTGCGCATCTTCATCCATCAGATTGAGGTAATGTCGAGGACCGTCAATGACTGGGCCATGCGCGCCGTAGGTGGTAATGATTTGTTCCGGGTAGTGGCTGAACGCGTAGACATTGAGAGGCACGCTGTCATAGAAGGTGCCGATTCCTCCCAGCACGACAGTGCGGTTTGCTGCATCCGCGCTCCATAAGAAGCCTACTCGTGGAGCAACGCGCGTCGTTTCAGTGATAGTCTGCGCCTCGAAGCGGACACCGGCGTCCAACGCGACGTGTGAAGTCAAGGTCCAGTGGTCCTGCAGGAAAAGAGCCGGTTCCACGTCGCTCCGGTCATAGAGGCTTCCCTGAGTGAAGTCGATCGTTCGAACTTTTGCGCCCTGGTTGTCAAACAGCGTGATCGTCTTAGCATGCTGTTCACCTTCGTCGCCGCTCCGGGCGATGGAGGAACCAAGTTGAATCCTATGCGTACCATGGCGGCCCTTCGTAGGAGCAAGCGAGCATAGTTCGTTTCATTCGAAAGCGTCCGGAGTTGCGCTGCTGTTCCGCGAAGTAATTCCCGCTATTTCCGGTTGGACGAACCATCATCCCCTGGTTGCCTTGAGAAGAAACCGAAGTTGCAATATCGCTCGATGCGAACGTGCTCTGTATCAGTCCCTCCCCAATAGCGAGACGGTGAAAGAGAGAACCCGTATACGACTGCGTGTCACCGTTCGGAGTGACCTCTTGTGGGTTGAAGAAGTTGAGATTCGCGTACCGGATAGAATGCGGAGCGGCATGAAAGCTGGCCGTAAGGGTCTGCCGCGGTGTCAACGTAAAGTCCGTCTGGGTGAAGGAGTTGAAGGAATTTATCTTCGTTTCATTGAACGGAAAGTATAGGGTGCGGACCGGAATCTTGTTCGATACATACTCAGTCCCTTCGGAAAAGAAGACTCGATCCTTGACGATCGGTCCACCGAAGCTGATTCTCGGCGTGACTGACCTGGTCCCTCGTAGATGACCGCTGCGTATGCGGAACTCTGGAAATGGGTCATTGAGATCGAAGTGCCACTTGTTGCCGCCAGGCCGAGTTTCTGCTGTCACTACACCCGCGGTGAAGCGGCCGTAGCGGGCTGAATAAGGAGTAGTGATGACATGAAGAGAGTCGACTACGTCGATCGGAACGCTCAGGCCAAACTGTCCCGTTGCTGGATCCGTGGCATCGACTGAATTGACCAGCAGCGCGCTGTGCGACTCCCCGGCGCCTTCGATTTGGATCTGGCCATCCGGGGCGCGGACCACTCCTGGTACGAGAGGGAGAGCATCGGTGAGAGTGACCGGGTGGCTCGGAGTGCTGATTGCCTCGACTGGTTTGATCTCAGTGCCCGGGGAAGAAGTCTCTTCTGCGATGGACGGGCTAGTCGTCTCAACCGTTACGGTTTCATGCGCTTGAGGAGTGTGCACAATTTGGACTTCGAGAACCTGCTTCGGCAGAGCCTCTGCATCAATGGTCTCCTGTACGGATACATAGCCGGATCGACTTACGGATACATGCAAAGTCCCCCGTTTCAGGTGCACGGCACCCTGACCGTTCGCGTCGGTCAACAGTCGGGCCACAGTTTCATCGTTCTGGCTGACAACCAGTTCAGCCCCCGAAACCGTATTGCCCTTCTCGTCCTTGACCGTCACAGTCATGGAGAAGTCTCCCGCAGCCAACTGTCCATAGATCAAGGGCCCTGATAGCAAATTTATGGCGACGAGCACAACCCAAAGGGATCTACGGAGTCGCAGAGCCGATCTACGCGTGTGCCTCGTAGTCCTCCCCACATGATTCCTTTCCGAGATTCCGTCATCCATACCGAGAATTCTCAGCTCGTCACGCTTATAGGTAGCAAACGCTACCTTAACGAGCACTGAATCCTTGAATGGATCTCGGCCTGTCGGTTGCTCAGGGCTCGCTGCTCTGCATGGAGGAAAGATCGCCGTACAGAGCGCACTCGGGAAAGGTTCTACCTCTACCTCAGTCTCCGCCCCTGAGCCGGCATCTCCGCACTCAGCGCAGAACGCTGTCGTTTACTCAAAGAGTCTCCAGAATCGATCGGCAGACTCGTTGATAGAAGGAGCTGGCATCGTCAACTTAAATAGCCTGATGTCGAAGGGGGCGGAGAAAGGAGAGAGCCGCTCACAAATTGTGTTATGGAAGGGTTGCTACGAGGGCAGTCTCATTCCATAAGTGAAAAGCTTTCCCGAGCAGTAGCCGATGTCGAGCTGCCGAGAGGAGGTGCCGGCGCATGCGAAAGGGAGCGTTGATCGATTCGAAGACAGAGAGGAATCGCTGCGCCTGCTCCTGAGACTGAAAGCGCTTCATCTGCCTCTCTCGCACGCGGGTTGGTTGA
>JAOAPB010000114.1 GCA_025462645.1 Edaphobacter sp.
TCGGCTTCTACGAGATGCTCGTCTATCTCGGCTTCGTCGCTGTCGGTCTCTTCTATGTCTGGAAGAAGGGCATCCTGAACTGGGCTAACGATAAGGGAGATCTCTAATGTACGATCCCGCCTCAGCCCTTACCGGTATCGAAGCCGTCTTTACAGCGCATCCTGAGAACGCCGCAGTCAAGGCTTTGACCACTCTAGCCATCGACGCAAAGTACGACCGCAATGAACTGACCATCACCGTCGCCCGCGAGAATGTTATCCCGGCCTGTCAGGCAGTACAGCAGGCCGGCTATAACTTCCTCGAAGACGTCACCGCAGTCGACTGGTATCCCTCCGAGCCCCGCTTCCAGATCACTTACCACATCCTGTCGATGTCGCTGAAGTCGCGGCTCCGGCTGATCGCCCGGCTCAACAGTGAGGACGCTGCTATCGACAGCATCATCGGCGTCTGGCCTTCGGCCAACTTCTACGAGCGTGAGATCTTCGACCTCTTTGGCGTTCACTTCGGCGGTCACCCCAACCTCCGCCGCATCATGATGCCCGAGGACTGGCAAGGGCATCCCCTGCGTAAGGACTACCCCGTGGAGGGATACCGCTAATGGCACCCGTCGCCGCTCCCGATCAGATCAATCCCGGCATCGAAGACGTCATTGCCGACGCCAGACGCGCTCACCACGGCGACGACCCGGCATCCGACCAGACCATGATCATCAACATGGGCCCGCAGCACCCCTCGACCCATGGTGTGCTCCGCCTCGTGCTTGAGATCGATGGCGAATCCGTCATCAGCCTTGCCCCCGATATCGGCTATCTGCACACCGGCATCGAGAAGACCTGTGAGGCCAAGTTCTACCAGCAGGTCGTCCCCCTCACCGACCGCATCGACTATCTCTGTCCGATGACCAACAACCTCGCGTACTGTCTCGCGACAGAGAAGTTGCTTGGCCTCGAGATACCCGAACGCGCCCAGTATCTTCGCGTTCTGCTGAACGAACTCACGCGCCTTCAGTCCCACCTCGTATGGCTCGGCACCCACGCCATGGACATCGGCGCGCTCACCGTCTTCCTCTACTGCTTCCGCGAGCGCGAAGACATCCTCCGCATCTTCGAGAACGTCTCTGGCCAGCGGATGATGACCAGCTACTTCCGCATCGGCGGACTCTCGCTCGAACCGCCTCTCGACTTCTACAAACAGGTTCAGGACTTCCTGAACATCATGCCGGACCGCATCCAGCAGTACGAGAACCTGCTGACCGGCAATCCCATCTGGATGAATCGCCTGAAGAACGTCGGATATCTCTCGCCTGAGGATGCAATTGCGCTTGGCGTCACTGGTCCCCCACTGCGCGCCTCCGGCGTCGACTGGGATCTACGCCGCGATATGCCCTACAGCGGCTACGAGAAGTTCCAGTTCAAGGTCCCTGTCTCCGATGTAGGCGACGTCTGGGCTCGCTACGTCGTCCGAATGGACGAGATGCGCGAGTCGGTCAAGATCTGCCAGCAGGCCCTCGATGGCATCCCCGAAGGTCGCATCGTCGCCGACGCCCCCAAGATCATCCTGCCCGACCGCGAACAGATGAAGACCCAGATGGAGTCGCTCATTCATCACTTCAAGATCGTCACCGAGGGCTTCGGCGTCCCCGCAGGAGAGGTCTACCAGGCCGTTGAATCGCCACGGGGCGAGATGGGCTACTACGTCGTCTCCGATGGCACCGCAAAACCGTATCGCGTTCACATGCGCAATCCGTCGTACGCGACGCTGCAGGCGCTCGAAACCATGTGCAAAGGCCGTCTCCTCGCGGACGTCGTCGCCGTCATAGGCTCCATCGACATTGTGCTCGGAGAGATTGATCGCTAATGACTCACCCATATTTGGCTTACGAAGGTACCCAAAACTGGAGGATACTTAATCGTGCCATCGATCAGCTTGTACAGAACTCAGATCTCGTGGAGCAAACAAACAGGGCCTACATTGTCGGATATCTCTGTAAGTCTCTTTCAGAAAAGCCTCAAAACTAAGTCCGAGAATGAACGCGCAACTCCACACCGAACTCTGGACCTCGTGGGCATCGCTGCTTCGCTCCTACGCCGCCGCCCACGGACTCAATAGCCGGCATCACGCAGTCGTAGAAGTCGGCGCAGACGAGATCACCCTCCGTGTCGCCAGCCGCTGGCTTCGCTTCACGCACGAGATGCTTCAAGATAGTGATGGCAATCAGACCGCCTTCAGCCTCCAGGAAGACGGAACTGTTAAACTGAACGGTATCGCCGAAGAGATGGACCTTGCCGCCGAAAAGCTGGCGCGGGAGATGATGCATAGTGAGTGAAATCGCCAACACAATTTTTTCGCCGGAGCTCGCCGCCCGCTTCGACAAGCTGGTAACTATCTACCCCTTGCGCCGCTCCGCGCTCGTCCCCATGCTGCTCTACGCACAGGACGAGATCGGCTACGTCTCCGACGCCGTCGTCACCGAGATCGCCCAGCGCATCGGCATTCTGGAGTTGGACGTACGCAACGTGCTTTCGTACTACTCCATGCTCCGTACCAAGCCCGCGGGCAAGTACAACCTCCAGGTCTGCACCAATATCTCCTGCATGCTGCGTGGCGGCTACGAGATCCTCGATCACTGCAAGGCCAAGTTAGGCATCGGCCATAAACAGGTCACTCCCGACGGCCTCTTCTCTCTCGAAGAGGTGGAGTGCATCGGCGCCTGCTGCTGGGCTCCTGCCATGCAGATCAACTACGACTTCCATGATGACCTCACCACCGTCAAAGTAGACGACATCATCGAAAACTACCGCAATGGCCAGGGAAAGGACGTGAAATAGATGCCTACCCTCGTCTCTCATCCGGATGAAGTCAAAGTAATCTCCCGCCGCTTCGGCATGGGCGCAACCGACATCGAGAAGTACATTGAGCTCGATGGCTACAAGGCCGTCCAGCAGGCCATCGCCGAGGGCCCCGAGTGGATCATCAACATCATGAAGACCTCAGGTCTACGCGGACGTGGTGGCGCTGGATTCCCCACCGGCATGAAGTGGTCTTTCGTGCCCAAGCAGTCCGAAAAACCCAAGTACGTCCTCGTCAACGGCGACGAGTCCGAGCCCGGAACCTGCAAGGATCACGTCATCTTCCGCGAAGACCCGCACGCCGTCATCGAGGGCACCATGATCGCCGGCCTTGCCATTGGCTCGAAGCTCGGCTTCATCTATCTGCGCGGCGAATACCGCTATCTCCTCAAGATCGTCGAGAAGGCCGTAGCCGACGCCTACGCGAAGGGCTTCCTCGGCAAGAATATCTTCGGCACCGGCGTTGATTTCGACATCATCACCCAGACCGGAGCCGGAGCCTACGAAGTAGGCGAAGAGTCCGCTCTCATGGAGTCGCTCGAGGGCAAGCGCGGCGTTCCCCGCATCAAGCCGCCCTTCCCTGCCGTCGTCGGCCTCTACGGCGGTCCTACTGTCATCAACAACGCCGAGACCATTGCCAATGCCCCTCACATCCTCCTCATGGGAGGCGAGGCCTTCGCCAAGCTTGGCACAGAACGTAACGGTGGAACCCGCCTCTTCGGCATCAGTGGCCACGTCGAGCGCCCGGGAGTTTACGAGCTCCCCATGGGCTACAACCTCCGTAAAGCCATCTACGACGTAGCTGGCGGCATCAAGGATGGCAAGAAGCTCAAAGCTGTAGTCCCCGGCGGCGCCTCCTGCCCTGTTCTCACCGCAGATGAGATCGATGTCGGCCTCGACTTCGATCAGATGGCCAAGGCTGGCACCATGCTTGGGTCCGGAGGAGTTGTAGTGCTCGATGAGACCGTCTCTATCGTCGAGTTCGCCCTTCGCACCATCGCCTTTTACCAGCACGAGTCCTGCGGATGGTGCATCCCCTGCCGCGAGGGGACGGACTGGATCAAGAAGACCCTTACCCGCGTTCACGCCGGGGGCGGGACAAGAAAAGATGTAGATAACGTCCAGTATCTGGCCGAAAACATGATGGGCCGCACCTTCTGCCCGCTCGGCGACGCAGCGGCGATGCCCACGCTCGGCTTCGTCAAGAAGTTCCGCAAAGAGTTCGAAGACTACATCGATGGCCACAAGGCCGGAACCCCCATCATCACCGTGCAGGAATTAGTCGGAGCACACTAAAGCTATGCCAGACGTAAAATTCACCGTAGACGGCAAACAACTCACCGCACCAGCAGGTACCCTGCTCATTGATGCCTGCAAGGCCTCCGGAATCGAGATCCCCGCCTTTTGTTATTACCCCGGTCTCTCGCTCCAGGCAGCGTGCCGCATGTGCGTCGTCCGCATCGAGAAGATGCCCAAGCTCCAGACCGCCTGCACCACCCCGGTCGCCGAAGGCATGGTCGTCCAGACCGAGACCCCTGAGATCGCACAGGCCCGCAAAGCTACGCTGCAACTCCTCCTCGGCAACCACCCTCTCGACTGCCCCGTGTGCGACGCTGGCGGCGAGTGCGAGTTGCAGGACATGACCTTCAAGTACGGTGCCGCCGACAGCTTCTACGCCGAACCCAAAAATCATCGCGAAGAGCAGAAGTGGTCCCCGGTCGTCTACTTCGACCGTCCCCGCTGCATCCTCTGCTATCGCTGTGTCCGCATGTGCGGCGAGGGCATGGACGTCTTCGCCCTCGGCATCCAGAACCGCGGCAGCTCCTCCGTCATCGCCCCCAACGTCCCCGCACAGATGTCCCCCGACGATCTCGCTCATGTGGACTGCGAGCAGTGCGGCATGTGCATCGACGCCTGCCCCGTAGGCGCGCTCACCTCCGGCACCTATCGCTACAAGACCCGCCCTTGGGAGATGAATCACGTCTCCACCGTCTGCACCCACTGCGGCGACGGCTGCAAGACGACCCTCGGCGTCCGTAGCACCTCCGACGGCAGCGAGATCGTCCGCGGCGACAACCGCGACAAGTCCGGCATCAACGGCGACTTTCTCTGTAACAAAGGCCGCTACGCCTTCGACTTCGCCAACCACGAAGACCGGATCACACAGCCTCTCGTCCGCCAGGCCAACGGCGAACTGAAGCCCGTTTCCTGGGAGATCGCCTTCGATCACGTCGGGAAGAAGCTCCGCGAACTCCGCGACACACGCGGCGGCAAGTCCATTGGTGTCATCGGCTCCAATCGCATCACCAACGAGGAAGCTTACCTCCTCCAGAAGTTCGCACGAACGGTCTTACAGACCAACAACATCGATCACCACCGCACGGCAGACTATGTAACCTTCGCCAGCGCGCTCGCTGGAACCAAAGGCCGTACCGCCTCTCAGCGCGATACCCAAACCGCCCCTGCAGTCCTCTTGATCGGCGGCGACCCCACCAATCAGGCCCCCGGCACCGCCTGGAACCTCCGCACCGACGTCCGCCTCAATCGCGCCCGTCTCTACGTAGCCAACTCCGCCGAAATCAAGCTCTGCCGCCAGGCCAAAGCCTTCCTGCACCTCGCGCCCTTTGGCTATAGTTCCTTCGCCAGCTTCCTCGCAGGTGACAATACAGCGGCTTCAAGCGCAGCCACCGACGCCAGCGTCCTTACAGCTTTCCGCGATGCAGTCAAAGCTGAAGAAAACCTCCTCATCCTAATCGGCTCCGAGTTCCGGGGCGCAGATCTCAAGAAGCTCATCGACTTCGGTCTGACCATTCCCGGCGCGAAGTTCGCTCTGCTCTCCGACTACGTCAACTCACGCGGCGCAGCCGACATGGGCCTGCTCCCCGACCTGCTTCCCGGCTACACCCCCGTCGCAGGCAATAGCACCTTTGCGGAGTACAACGCTCCAACCGCACCCGGCCTCGATATGCTCGAGATCTTCGACGCAGCCAGTCGCGGCGAACTCTCCGCCCTCTATGTCGTCGGCTCCAACCCCGTCTCCCGTTACGGAGTCGAGCCCTCTTCCCTGGCCAATACATTTGTAGTGGTTCAAGATATGTTCCTCACCGAGACCGCCGCTCTCGCCGACGTCGTCCTCCCGGCAGCCAACCTCTACGAGAAGTCGGGCTCCGTCACCAACAGCTACGGCGACCTCCAACAGGTCAGCAAAGCAGGCGATCGCGCTGGCGTCCGCACCGACTTCGAGATGATCGTCCGCATCGCCGACAGGATGGGCGTGAACATGCAAGCTCTCGTCCCCTTCGGCAAAGGCCTCCGCGCCGATATGGGCCAGTCCCGTGGCGCGCAATCCGGCGAAGCCGACCGCCATGCAGTATGGCTCACCGCAAATAATCTCGAACCGAAGCTGAGCCCCTTCGATCCCTGGGCCATCCTCGACGAGATCCAGCGCCTCGTCCCCGGCTACGACCTTCTCCGCCTCCAGCTCCTCAGCGGCAACGATCAACACCTCGAACCCGCCGCTTCCGCTGAGCTCGTCCAGATAACCAACCGTCGTGACCTCGTCCTCCCAGCAAGCGACACCCTCTTCACCTCTGGAACACTCGGCCGCTACTCTGCCATGCTCTCCGACCTGCAACACAACGAGAGCCTTCGTCCTTCTTCGTCACTCACTCAGATTCAAACCGCAGCCGACTAAATAGACTCAGGCAAACCCAGGAGCCGAACCCAAAACCGTGAGCCATCTATCACCGTTCCAGACATTTCTGCTGCTCAGCGTCCTCAAGATCGTGGTCGTCCTCGTCATCACCCTGACGGCGGTCGCCTACACGGTACTGCTGGAGCGCAAGGTCCTCGGCCGCATGCAGAACCGCTGGGGACCCTCGCGCGTGGGCCCCTTCGGCCTCCTGCAGCCCCTCGCCGACGGTATCAAACTCTTCCTTAAGGAAGACCTGCTCCCCATCGCCGCCGAGCGCCCCCTCTTCATCATCGCCCCCATCATCGCGCTGGCCTGCTCGCTCATCTCTATCTCAGTCGTTCCCTTCGGCCAGGTCCAGAACGTCAAGGGCGTCGACATCTTCAACATCGCCGACCTCAACATCGGCCTCCTCGTCATCCTCGGCATCACCTCGATCGGCGTCTACGGCATCGCCCTCTCTGGCTGGTCCTCAAACAACAAGTTCGCACTGCTCGGCAGCCTCCGCGCCACCTCGCAGATGATCAGCTACGAGCTCGCCCTCGGCCTCTCGCTCGTCGGCGTCGTCCTCCGCGCCCAGTCGCTCAGCCTACGCGATATCGTCAACAGCCAGTCCGCTCACGGGGCGTTGTCCTGGAATGTGTTCGGCGGCTTCCAGTTCGTCGCCTTCTTCATCTATCTCATGGCCGCCTACGCCGAAACCAACCGCGCCCCCTTCGACCTCCCCGAAGCCGAGTCCGAGCTCGTTGCCGGGTACCACACCGAGTACAGCTCCATGAAGTTCGCCATGTTCTTCATGGCCGAGTACGCCAACATGATCACCGTGGCCTGCGTCGCTTCCCTGCTCTTCTTCGGCGGACCGTCCAGCCCGTTTGGCAACCTCTTCCCCGCGATCGGCGGCCCCATCGTCCAGGCGATCCTTCCCATCTTCTGGTTCGTTGCCAAAGTCTTCGCGTTCCTGCTTCTTTACATCTGGGTACGCGGCACCGTTCCACGCTTTCGTTACGACCAGCTCATGGCCTTTGGCTGGAAGTTTCTTCTCCCGCTGGCAATGGCCAATATTGTCGTCACCAGTCTCGTCCTTGCGTTACACGGATAGGCGCCATGCAAGCTGTTTTACAATCAGCAGATAGCCCGACAACTCTCTGCTCAGACGTTTCAACTGATTCAAGCGATTCAGGAAAGACTTAGCGGACATCATGCAACTGGCACTCTTCATAATCTTTGGCGCGCTGGCCGTAGCAGGAGCTGTGAACCTGCTCCTCCAGCGTCACCCCATCAATAGCGCTCTGTCGCTCGTGGTCGTGATGATGTCGCTCGCCGTCCTCTACTGGTCGCTCGGAGCCGAGTTCCTCGCCGCCGCGCAGGTCATCGTCTACTCCGGCGCCATCATGGTGCTCTTCGTCTTCGTCATCATGCTGCTTAACGCGGGCGAAGAGGAACGAACTACCGGCAGCCGTGCCGCCTACATCGCCGGCTTCCCTGGAGCCGCCGCCATCTTCTGCCTGCTCAGCTTCGTCTTCCTCTCCGAGAGCAAGGCGCTCGGCACAGCCAACCTCGGCGGTTATCTCAACGATGCCGTCAGCAACATCTCCGAGATCAGCTCCCTGCTCTTCACCAAGCTCCTCCTTCCCTTCGAGGTCACCAGCATCCTCATCCTCGTAGCCATCCTCGGAGCCGTCGTGCTCGCGCGAAAGGAGCAATAGCCGCTATGACAGCAGCCGTTCCCATCGCCTGGTATCTCATCCTTGCCGCAGTCCTCTTCTCCGTTGGCGTCGCAGCATTCCTCATCAAGCGGAACATCATCACCATCTTCATGTCCATCGAGCTCATGCTCAACGCCGTCAACCTGACCTTCGTCGCCTTCTCGCATATGTGGCACCAGGTCTCAGGACAGATCTTTGTCTTCTTCGTGATGGTCGTAGCCGCCGCGGAAGCCGCCGTCGGCCTGGCCATCATCATCGCAATCTTCCGTACCCGCCAGACCCTGAACGTCGATCAGGTCAACCTGATGAAACTTTGAGATTCGAGAAATATTGATGCCCGCTTCTTATCTCTGGCTGATCCCGCTGCTTCCCTTCGCCGGCTTCCTCATCAACGGAACCGTCGGCCGCAAGCTGCCTCGCACCCTCGTCACCGCAGTCGCCCTGCTCTTCACCGCCATACCTGCCGCCCTCGTCGCATGGCTCTGGACGACCATGAAGGCCGCAGGCGCCCCAGAGGTCATCAACGTCGTCAGCGGCCCATGGATCGCCATCACCGGCTTCCAGGTCAACTTCGCCCTCACCGTCGATCACCTCACCCTCATCATGCTGGGCGTCGTCACCGGCGTGGGCTTCCTCATCCATCTCTACTCCGCCGGCTACATGGCGCATGAGGAAGGCTACTGGCGCTTCTTCGCGTACCTCAACCTCTTCATGTTCTTCATGCTCATCCTGGTCCTCGCCGAGAGCTTCCTGTTGCTCTTCGTCGGCTGGGAGGGAGTCGGTCTCGCCTCCTACCTGCTCATCGGCTTCTACTTCAAGAAGGACTCCGCCGCCAACGCAGGTAAGAAGGCTTTCATTGTCAACCGCATCGGCGACTTCGGCTTCCTTCTCGCCATGTTCCTCCTCGTCGCCAACTTCGGCTCGCTCAGCTTCGATCACGTCTTCGACGCCATCAGCGCAAATCCGGACTGGCACGGCGGAATCCTCACCGCCATCGCACTTCTTCTCGTCGTCGGAGCTGCCGGTAAATCCGCGCAGATTCCCCTCTACGTCTGGCTCCCCGACGCCATGGAAGGCCCCACCCCCGTCTCCGCCCTCATTCACGCGGCCACGATGGTCACGGCAGGCATCTACATGGTCGCGCGTTGCCACACCTTGTTTGACCGCTCTCCCTACGCTCTCGGCGTAGTCGCGATCATCGGAGCGGCCACCGCCATCTTCGCCGCCTGCATCGGCATGGTGCAGCACGACATCAAGCGCGTCCTCGCCTACTCCACCGTCTCCCAGCTTGGCTACATGTTCCTGGCCTGCGGAGTCGGAGCCTACACCGCCGGAATCTTCCACCTCCTCACCCACGCCTTCTTCAAGGCCCTGCTCTTCCTCGCCGCCGGCTCCGTCATCCACGCGCTCTCGGGCGAGCAGGACATGCGCAAGATGGGCGGCCTTCGCAAGCAGATTCCCGTCACCTTCTGGACCATGACGATGGGCGTCTTCGCCATCGCGGGTATCTATCCACTCGCAGGCTTCTTCTCGAAGGACGAGATCCTGTTCCGGACCTTCACCTCCGACAACCCACTGGGCAAACTCCTCTGGTTCGTCGGCCTCGTCACCGCCGGCATAACGGCCTTCTACATGTTCCGTCTCTGGTTCAAGACCTTCTTCGGCGAATCCCGCTTTGAAGAGCACGGACTCGACGCTCACCACGGCCAGACGGACTCGCACGCACACGGCGTGCACGAGTCACCAGCGATCATGACCGTTCCTCTGGTCATCCTGGCCATCCTCTCCGTCATCGGTGGATGGGTCGGCATCCCCGCCGCCCTCGGTGGGTCCAACGAGATCGAGCACTTCCTCGCACCCGTCTTTGAGAGCGGCAACGCTGCAGAGGTCGCCACCACGGCGGTAGCCAGCCACGGTCTCGAGCTCACCCTCGCCGCCGTCTCCCTGCTCACCGCCGCCATCGGCTTCTTCATCGCCTACGCCTTCTACTACAAGAAGCCCGGCACCGCCTCATCCTTTGCCAAGAGCGCACCAGCACTATATCGCCTCGTCGCGAACAAGTTCTACATCGACGAGATCTACTCGGCTGTCATCGTCACTCCGCTGCTCATGTTCAGTCGCATCATCCTCGGCGGTCTCATCGACGGCGTCATCGTCAACGGCTCCGGCAAAGCTGCCGGTGTAACCACCAAAAGTCTCAGCACTCTCACGCGCCGCATCCAGTCCGGTAACATCCGCTCTTACGCCGGCTGGCTCGCATTGGGTGCTGCTGCCGTTCTGGTCGTCATGATCTTTGGCCGTTCACTCTGGATGCACTAAGCATCTGCAGTAGTCGCTTTTGTTTTTACTCGTTACTCATTGCTCTTTCGTACCAGCTTCACCAAGGATTCGATGAACATAGATCACTCCATCCTGACGCTTATCACCTTCGTCCCTCTCGCGGGAGCGCTTCTCCTTGCGCTCCTGCCGGACCGCGACAAGCTGATGCAGTGGGGCGCTCTCGCCGTCACCCTCGTCACCTTTGCCCTCACCCTGCATCTTCCCTTCCACTACACCAACGGAACCCCCGCAGGTAGCTTCCAGTTTGAGCAGAACCTCTCCTGGGTCACCTCGCCTGCCATCCGCTACCACCTCGGCGTAGACGGCCTGTCGATGTGGCTGGTAGTCCTCACAGGCCTCCTCGCCCCTCTCGGCGTCCTTGCCTCCTGGCGCGTTATCGACACCCGCAAGAAGCTCTTCTACACCCTCTTCCTCATCCTCCAGGTCGCGATGTTCGGCGTCTTCGTCTCGCTCGACCTCTTCCTCTACTACGCCTTCTGGGAGCTCTCCCTCGTCCCGATGGTCCTCCTCATCGCCACCTTCGGCCGCACCGAGAACCGCCGCCGCGCTGCCATCAAGTACTTCCTCTACACCTTCATCCCCTCCGCCATCCTGCTCGTAGCCATGCTCTGGCTCTACGTCAGGACCGGCACCTTCGATCTACCTACCCTCTCCGCCCTCGCTGCCAGCCACAACATCTCCGGCAACTCTGCCGCCCTCTGGCTGGCCTCGCTCGCCTTCCTCGCAGCCTTCGCCGTCAAGGTTCCAATCTTCCCACTGCACGGCTGGCTCTCCGATGCCGTCGCCGAAGCCCCCACCGCCGCCGTCATGGTTCTCGCCGGTAAGCTCGGCCTCTACTCCATCCTGCGCTTCTCCTTCGGCATCTTCCCGGAGCAATCCCGCCACATCGCCCCACTCCTGATCGCACTCGGAGCCATCGGCATCGTCTACGGCGCCCTCCTCGCCCTCGTCCAGAAGGACCTCAAGCGCCTCGCCGCCTACGCTACCCTCGGTCACGTCAGCGTCGTTATTCTCGGCATCTTCTCCTTTACCATCGCGGGCCTCGACGGCGGCATCTTCCAGACACTCAACGAGGGTCTTGGAGGAGCAGCGCTCTTCCTGCTCCTCGGCTTCCTCTACGAGCGCTACAGCACCTACGACATGCGCGAGTACGGCGGACTGGCCGCAAAGCTTCCCTGGATGGTGACCCTCTTCGTCATCACCGCTCTCTCTGTAGTCGGCCTCCCCATGCTCAACGGCTTCGTCGGCGAGTTCCTGGTCCTCTCCGGCTCCATGCAATCTGCCATCGCCCACCACACAGGCTGGACGGTCCTCGCCACCACCGGAGTCATCCTCACCGCCTCCTACATGCTCTGGATGATCCAGCGCGTCTTCTACGGCGACCTCGGCATCAAATCCGCCGCCATCACTGCCCCGGACCTCGACGCCCGTGAGCACCTGGCCCTCTGGCCTCTCGTCGCTCTCTTTCTCCTCATGGGTCTAGCCTCTCCTTACTGGATGCAAGCCATCGACACCGCAGGTACCGCCCTCGCACAAGAACCAGCCCCCTCGGCAGCGGCGACATCCTCCGGACTCAAGATTCACACCGACTTCATCTTCACGAATCCCTTCAAGGAGGCCAAGTAATGTCGCCCAACATCCTCGCCCTCCTCCCCGAGTACATCCTCACCCTCACCGGCATCCTCATCATGCTGGCAGAGCCTCTCCTGCCGCCCGCCAGCAGCCGCAAGCCCCTCGGCTGGCTCGCCATCGCCGGAACCGCCGCCGCTGGCTTCTCCAGCTGGTATCTGCTCCGCTTCGGCACCCTGTATGCCTTCTCCGGCACCATCCAGGCCGACGCCTTCTCCGCCTTCTTCCACATGCTCATCGCAGCAGTCGTCCTTGTCACGCTGCTCGGGTCTCTGGATTACTTCGAAGGCAACGCCAGCCACGCCGGCGAATACTTCGCCCTCACTCTCTTCGGAGCTACCGGCATGATGTTCATGACCTGCTCCATCGAGCTGCTGATGGTCTTCATCGGCCTCGAGATCTCCTCCATCTCCACCTACATCATGTGCGGCCTCCGCAAGGGCCAGGCCACCGGCTCCGAGTCCTCCATCAAGTACTTCCTCCTGGGCTCCTTCGCCACCGCTTTCTTCCTCTATGGCGTCGCCCTGGCCTTCGGAGCCACCGGCTCGACCGACATCTTCGCGATCGCCCATGGCCTCGAGACCACCGCCACCCCGACCCTTGCCTTCCTGGCCCTCGCCATGATCATCATCGGCCTCGGCTTCAAGGTCTCTGCCGCCCCCTTCCATGTCTGGACGCCCGACGTCTACCAGGGAGCCCCGGCCCCCGTCGTCGGCTTCATGTCCACCGCGCCCAAGGCCGCCGCCTTCGCCGTCCTGCTCCGCGTCACCTTCTCCGGCTTCCCCGGCATGCAGCCTCGCTGGTCGCTTCTGCTGTGGATCCTCGCCGCCCTTTCGATGACCATCGGCAACCTAGGCGCCCTGCTCCAGCGCGACGTCAAGCGCATGCTGGCCTACTCCAGCATCGCCCACGCCGGCTACCTCCTCGTCGCCTTCACCGCCTTCCCCCAGGACGGCATCGCCTCCGCCTGCTTCTACACCGCCGCCTATGCCGCCATGAACGTCGGAGCCTTCGCCGTCATCACCCAGGTCTCCGGCTACAACGAGACCGCCCGCACCATCGACGACTACACCGGCCTCGCCCTCAAGCGTCCCTTCCTCGCCGCGCTTCTGGCCTTCTTCCTGCTCTCGCTCATCGGCATTCCCTTCACCGGCGGCTTCTTCGGCAAGTTCTACGTCTTCTCCGCCGCCATCAACTCCGGCCACGTCTGGCTCGCCGTCATCGGCCTGCTCAACAGCGGAGTAGCCTGCTTCTACTACCTCCGTCTACTGGCCGCCATCTACTCCCGCCCTGCCACCGAGAGTGCCCGCCTCACCGAGCGCCGCCCAATGAGCGTCCCGGCGGCCCTCGGACTCGGCCTCGCAGCGGTCTCGACCCTGATACTAGGTATCCTTCCCGAGGGCGCTCTGCTGCTAGCCCAATACGCCAGCAGCAACGTCATCGTCGAGCAGGCCCGCCACGTCTGCGCGGAGACTCCGGAGAACTGCCACATTCCGGTAGGTGTCGAGATCCACTAAGCAATTCCGATCCGAAGAGAGACGGCCCACCTTCAACGCAGTTCATCGCGCCTAAAGGTGGACCAAGCTGCAGTTATTCGCCCGCAGGGATACCCCCGGGTACACTTATGGTCTAAAGTATTCCATTCAGGATACTTGACCGCGTACTTACAGTGATGCGGAGGGACCCGGACGCTGATCTTGCACCACAAACCGCCTCAATCTGAGCTGTTGTTTGTCAAAATGCCCCACTCCCCAAAACAGAAAAGCCTCCGCGATGCGGAGGCTTTTCTGCATAACCAAACCCAAACCTGAAGCTTACTTGACCTTCAGGAAGATGATGACGAACGTGAACAGCGCGAGGGACTCGATGAACGCAAGGCCGAGAATCAGGAAGATGAAGATTCCAGGACGAGCGCCCGGGTTACGCGCCAGAGCCTCGGTCGCGGAGGCAGTCGCCTTACCCTGACCCAGACCGCAGAGACCAGCCGCCAGGGCCATGCCCAGACCGGCAGCCAGCGGAACCCACTGGTTGGCAACCTCGCCACCCTGCGCAAAAGCCGGCGTTGCAAGCAGCAGCGCGGCCAACGACATAAACAGATATTGCAGCTTCTTCATGTATTACTCCGTCTCCCGTCAGATACGCCGCCAGTGGGTGGTTGATGCTCACCGTGCTGGCACCCTCACGCTATGCGGCGTTGTCGCTACCGCGAAGAGGGAGCCCCTCCGTGGCAAACTCAATGTCTAATGGTCGTGCGCCACAGCCAGTGACAGGTAGATCGCCGCCAGCAGCAGAAACACATAAGCCTGAATCACAGCCACACCGAGGTGCAGCCCGAGAAACACCAGCGGAATACCGATCGGCACCAGCGAGAAGAACGCCAGCGTCAGCAGGTCGCCCGCGAACATGTTCGCGTAGAGTCGAACCGTCAGCGAAAGCACGCGTGCGCAGTGCGAGATGATCTCGATCGGCAGCAGCAGCGGATACAGCCACCACACCGGCCCCAGGAACTGCTTGATATAAGCCGCGCCGTTCGCCCGAACGCCGTGGTAGTGGTAGTAGATAAACGTAACCAGCGCGAATCCCAGCGGCACCACCACATTGGCGGTAGGCGACTCAAGCCCCGGAACCAGGCCCAGCAGGTTGCTCAGCAGGATGAACAGGAAGAGCGCGGTCAGGTAGCTGACGAACCGCTCCGACCCATGCCCGATGATCTGCTCGCTCTGATCGGCCACAAACTCATTCGTCATCTCGGCCAGGTGCTGCACACCCTTCGGCTTCTCGACGCTCAGCGTCAGCCGCACCACGACGAAGTAGGCCACCAGCAGGCCAAACACCAGCAGCTCCATCGCGAACGCATTCGAAATCGGAGCCTGCGGATACTTCGGCTGCACATGCACAGCCCGTAACAACGCCGTCACAGGCGCAGCGAGGTGGGCATTCAGAAATTGGGTAAAAAGTAACTGAGTAGGCATATAAAAATTAGGTAGAACTTAGGTCAGTACGGTCGGAGAGCCGGTCTAAACCGTCCACGCCTTCATCAGCCTCAACCCCTCCACCGAGAGCGCAAACACTCCCAGCGCAAGGCCTGCCGCAAGCGCGTAGACCGAACCATCCAGAATCTTAAGGCTAACATAAAGCAGCACAACGGTCAGCCCCAAGCGCAGGAAGAATCCCAGCAAAACCATCCCCATCGGCCGCGCCTTCGCCCCGCCGTCCATCCGCACCATCACCGCCGTCATCAGCCGCAGCCACTCGTACAGCCCCGAGCCCGAGATCGCAGCGCCTACCAGCAACAGCACGGCGCTCTGCCACCCCAGCTTCCACCACAGCAAAGGGGCCGCCACCACGGTCACCACGGCCAGCAGCCGCAGAGCGCGCAGGATCGTCCGCTTGAAGTCCTCGTCGCTGAAGTTTTCCATCGCTCGCATCAGTGGCCCCTCTTCAGGTAGCGCGAGGCCGTCACGAATATTTGCATAAACCCGGCAACCGCACCGAGAATGATCCCCGCAATCGATATCCAGCCCTGATGGAAGTGCTTGTCCAGCCACGATCCAATCAGCCAGCCGATAACGCAGCCAGCCGGCAGCGCAATCGCCAGCTGGATCATCGACTCGGCCTTCACCAGGTCTCCAAGCGCACCCTTCCCGCTGACACCGGTCCCCTTCTCTTTCCCTCTTCCATCATCCGTCATAGCAGCACCATTACATCACGCTCGCACAAACCTTGCCCTCGCTCGCATCCTCCATGAATCTCGAAGCCCTGCCCCCGCTATACTGAACCTTCAACCACACCAGCCAAAAGGAAAACCCGTGTTCGAGTCCGAGTTTGAGCAAAATCTCTACCATCTGCGCCAGGACAAGCTAAAGCAGATCGCCGCCCTCGGCCACGCCACCTACCCCAACAGCTACTCCACCAGCCACACCATTCCCGAGCTCCGCGCCGCCTTCGACGCCTACAATGCCGAGCAGCTCGAATCCAGCCCTGCCCCCATCACCGTCAGCATCGCCGGGCGCATCATGGCCATCCGCGTCCAGGGCAAGGCCGGCTTCGCCCAGCTTCAGCAGGGCGGCCAACGCATGCAGATCTACGTCCGCAAGGACGACGTCGGCGAAAACGCCTTCGCCCTCTACAAGCTTCTCGACCTCGGCGACCACATCGGGGTCAAGGGCCACCTCTTCCGCACCCGCACCGGCGAGCTAACGGTCCACGTGACAGAGCTGACGTTTCTCGCCAAGGCCATGCTCTCGCTGCCCGACAAGTTCCACGGCCTCGCCGACACGGAACTCCGCTATCGCCAGCGCTACGTCGACCTCTTCATGAACTCCGGCCACTCCGCGAAGCAAGCGGAAAAGCCCGCAGCCGCAACTGAGGTCTCCGGTGCCGAAGTCCCTGCCGACCCAGCCCTCGAGTCAAACACCGAGCCAGCCACCGAACCCGAGTCTCGCAACGTCCGCGAGGTCTTCGTCAAGCGAGCTGCCATCCTCCGCGCTCTGCGCACCTTCTTCGATGGCCGCGGCTACCTCGAAGTCGAAACCCCGATGATGCAGCAGATCGCCGGAGGAGCCGCTGCCCAGCCCTTCACGACGCACCACAATGCGCTCGATCTCGACCTCTTCCTCCGCATCGCGCCTGAGCTCTACCTCAAGCGCCTCGTCGTCGGCGGCCTCGACCGCGTCTACGAGATCAATCGAAACTTCCGCAACGAAGGCGTCAGCACCCGGCACAACCCCGAGTTCACCATGCTCGAGTTCTACCAGGCCTACGCCAACTACCACGACCTCATGCGCCTTACCGAAGAGCTCATCATCTTCGTCGCGCAGCAGGTCAACGGAACCACCATCACCCACTTCAACGGCCACGAGATCGATCTCAGCAAATGGACGAAGCTATCGATGCGGGAAGCGATTATCAAGTGGTGGCCTCCAGAGTTTGGAGTCCCTCCTGAAACTGAACATTTCACCGACCGAAAATTATTCACAGAGCTAATGCTTAGAGCCATGGAAGGATCGCATTCGGTAATGTCCACCTACCAATTTGATCCGACTGCTCCAATTGGTACCCAATTGATGACAGCTATTCAACGTTCGATGAGCGCCAAAAATCGGATGCTCCAAGAGCTTTGGCATGACCATATGAAAGATGCGTCTCTGGGAAAATCTATTGCGAGCCTATTCGAAATCGTGGCCGAAGAATTTCTCATCCAGCCCACAATCATCTACGACTTCCCTCTCGCCGTCAGCCCGCTCTCCAAGATCAAGCCCGACGAGCCCGACTGGGTCGAGCGCTTCGAGTTCTACATCGGCGGCTTCGAGGTAGGCAACGCCTTCAGCGAGCTTAACGACCCCGAAGACCAGCGCCGCCGCTTCGAGCAGCAGCTTGAGCAGAAGGAGCGAGGCGACGTCGAGGCCCACCAGATGGACGAGGACTACGTCCGAGCCCTCGGCTACGGCCTACCCCCCACCGCAGGCGAAGGAATAGGCATCGACCGCCTGACCATGCTCCTCACCAACTCCAAATCCATCCGCGACGTAATCCTCTTCCCCCTCATGCGTCCCGTGGTCAAGCAACAGCAGGCCGAACCCGTCCACGGAGAGTCCGCCGAATAGATCACAGAACCGGGTGCCCCATCTTCGGCGCGGCTTCATCGCGCCTAAGGTGGGCAATCGCGCAAAGCGCGATCCGTCTTTCGTCAATACCGCGAATCAAATACTTTGCTGCGACTCTTTGCCCGCCGTCACCCAGGCTCCCAACAGACAAGCCGCGATCACCAGTTCGAACACCACAGGCACCACGAAAAAGTACCGCCACGACAGCACCGCATAAGCTACATAGCCCACACAGAAGGCCATCACGATAGGCCGTGTCCGCACCGCATCTACCTTCGCCATTGCGGCAAGCTGCCAGAACACCACCGCCTGCACCAGAAAACTCACGGTGATAAACAGCCCAAACCCCATAAAGAAGTCCCAGTAAGTCCGCGTCGCTCCCATCGCGTCGAACTGATTGGCCTTCATCGCTGACACAGCCGTCTGCTGTGCCCCAGGAGCCGCCTCACCGAAGACCCCGCCGATCGTATGCATCACCCCATGCAGCAGCGCCAGCACGGAGGCACCTCTGAGCAACAAAGCAGTCTTCATCCCATCCTCTTCAGCAGAAAATAAAGACGAAAAAAGTGGCACGATCTTCGTCTCTCAAAACGTGACATCCGTTATCCACGTCTGCCACGCATTCCACCACAAGCTGACCACAGAAACACCACGAATTGCACCCAATTTTCTCTAAATACCCCTGAAAAACGACAAAAAGCCCACTCAAACTATTTCAGGAAAATATCTGTTAAAAATCGTCTACTTCCCCTTCTTCATCCGCTTCACCACGCCAGCCAGCGAGTGCTCGTTCATAGCCGCCACAGCATCCCCTCGCACCTTCTTCATCAGCCCCGCCATGGCCTTGTCCTCAAGGCTCAGCCAATCCCCAGCCGAAGCCTCAAACACATCTCCCAGCCCGATCTGCTTCGGCGAAATCTTCAGCTTCGCCCCGCCATTCGGGCCTTTTCGCTGCACGATCAGCCCGGCCTTGTGCAGCAAAAGAAACGTCCGCCGCACCATCACCGCGCTCTCGTCCAACGCCTCCGCAATCGCCGACGACGTATGCATCGCATCCTGCTCGCTTGCCAGCACCGTCAACACTCGCACGCTCAACTGAAATCGCTCACTCTGTGCCATGCCAAGCAAACTACCACACCCGCAGCTTCTAACATAGTGAAACTAAGCGGCCAACCTGCTAGCATCTTTCAGTGAATATCCTCTTCGTCGGCGACGTCTTCGGCTCCGCCGGCCGCCATATCGTCCGTGAACACCTTCCTCATGTCCTCGAGTCCAACGCCGTCGATCTCCTCGTCATCAACGGCGAAAACGCTGCTGGTGGCTTCGGCATCACCCCATCCATTGCAGAGGAACTCTTCGATCTCGGCGCCCACGTCATCACCACCGGCAATCACATCTGGGACAAAAAAGAGATCTTCGAGTACATGACCGTACCCGCCAACTCACACGTTCGCGGTCGCCGCGTCCTGCGCCCCGCCAACTACGCGGTCGGAACTCCCGGCTTTGGTGTCTACGAGGGCGAACTCGGCAACGGCCAACCTTATGCCGTTATCAATCTCCAGGGTCGCGTCTTCATGTCCTCCTGCGACGATCCCTTCCGCAAGGCCGACGAGCTTCTCAGCAAGATCAAAGCCAAGGTGATCCTGCTGGACCTGCACGGTGAAGCCACCAGCGAAAAAGTAGCTCTGGGCTGGTATCTCGATGGCCGCATCACCGCTCTGATCGGCACCCACACCCACATCCCCACTGCCGACGAGCGCATCCTTCCCAGCGGAACTGCCTACCAGACAGACGTCGGTATGTCGGGCCCTTACGATTCCGTGATCGGGGTCGAAAAAGAGCTCGTCCTTGCGCGCTTCCTCACTGGAATGCCAGGCAAGTTTGAGCCTGCCAGAGGCAATCCAAAGATGTGCGCCGCCCTGATCTCCTGCGATGGACTCACCGGCCGCGCCAATCGTATCCAGCGCATCATGCTCGGCGAATAGTACGTGCCTCTACTGGCGGATCGCGTTCCGTAGCCATTGCCGATCCTCGCGCGTTATTCGAGGCAGACGCCTTCGCAGTTTGTCCGGAAAGCAGAGCGCGGGTACCGTGCAGGCTGCGGGGGGTGCAAACAGATGTCCTTGCATGAGGTTGATTCCGAAACCTTGGAGCGTTCGGCACTCCGCCATTGTTTCGACCCCTTCGGCAATGATCCGCACCTTCAGCCTTCGACATACACCGGCGAACGCCTTCACAATCGTCTTCTTCACCATATTCGATTCGATATTCGTAATCAGTTCGCGATCGATTTTGAGTACATCCGGAGTGCAGGTTGCCAGTGCATTCAAACCGGCATACCCTGCCCCAAAATCATCGATAGCTATCAAGACACCTACAGCACGATGGCAAGCGATAATTCTGTGGAGATCAACGCAGTTCATCCTAACCCCCTCTGTAAGCTCAAGCACGATAGACGAGGCTTTAATTCCATATTGTCTTGCGGTATGCAGGATATAGTCCGCGTCCATCCCGGTGATCGGCCCTACGTTGAGTGAGAGC
This sequence comes from Edaphobacter sp., assembly GCA_025462645.1. GTDB lineage: Bacteria > Acidobacteriota > Terriglobia > Terriglobales > Acidobacteriaceae > Edaphobacter. The sequence goes on from JAOAPB010000114.1 coordinate 20,363, forward strand.
TTCGTCCCTGTAGCCTCCAACTGAAGCTCGTCTGCCAATTGAAGTGCCTTGGCTAGGGCTAGCTTGTTGAAAAGAGGCACTGAGAGCGGGTCAATTGCTTCAATCAACACTGCGTAGTTTTCACCGTGTGACCCTCGAGACAAGGCTTCGTAGGCAAAGATTCGTTCTCTTTCTAAGTCGACAATCGGTTGTAATACGATGTGGAATTCAGGAAATACTCCGCTTCCTCTCTGAAGCTTTTGATCGGCCCCGCTGTTGCTTTGCATAAGGCTTTCCCTCCTATTGCTCTGTGTGAGGCGGTTCAAGCATTCCACAGGTCCGGGAGTCTCCAAGAAAACGGCAGATGAAAATTATTCAGTGACCCACAGGAAATCGTTCTAATTGTTGAGGTTCTCATCGATACAGAGCTTCATACTGCTAATTAATGGATGCCTTTGGGAAAGATTGAGATTTATGGGATATGCAATATTTTGCATTTAGCATAAATTCTTCCGGTTGCGGAAATTGGATCTCGGCACAGGAGTGGGGCTTTTTACGATCAAATTGTGGCGAAATGCGTGGCAATTATGGAGAAGTGCGAGTCATTTTCCGGCCCATGCCATGCTCTAACGCAAGAGGCAGCCCTAAGGCTGCCTCTTGCGTGACACAACTTCCACAAGCCTACCGCTTACGCGCTGGAGCCCGGTGAGCAGGTGTGGGCTTCTTCGGCTCAACGATCGCGCCATCGCTCATCGTGATCATGATCGGGTTGGGAGTGAAGGAAGCATAGGTTCCGCTAACAGTTACCTTGGCTCCCACTGCGGGAGGCGTCTTCAACGGCTCCTTTAGCTGGAAGGTAAAGTCCGCGGTCTTCGACTGCACTGCATCTTCGGAGACAGCAACCTGCAACGCCGTATCGGAGACGGAGATAACCGTGGCATCCGGGAACTGTACCGACTTGCCCTTCATCGTGTCCCATACCTTCGCGGCATCCTCAGGCTTGCCGTTCTGGAGGATGAACTCCTTGTCGCTGATCGCCAGCGTACTCAGATCGGGCGTGCTCGCAATCACCTGCGCGACGATGTCGGATGGCGAGGGCGCGGGCTTGATGGAGAAGCCGGGTGGCGGGTTCAAGCTCGCCTTCGCCGCCGTAACCACCGCGTCATAACCATCGTCCGCACCGTGATACTTCTTGTAGCAATACTTGGCCGTCGGCTCAAACTGCGGTTTCAGCTGATCTGGAGCGTAAGCGGCCACACGTGCCGCGTAGTAGGCGCAGTTGACCAGGTCAGGCGGGGTCGATTGCAGGTAAGCCACTGCGAGGAAGTACGTATCCTGCAGCAACGGGCCAGGAGCCTTGGTCTGCTCCTCCGGAACGCTCGCCAGTTCCTGCTTGAAGTTCGTGATCGCAGTCGCCGTATCCTTCTTGTTCAGCGCAGCAGTTGCAATCGTGCTGTAGAAGACCGGCTTAGCGGCTGTCTGCAGCGTCGCGAAGTCGGCATCGCTCATCCCGGCCGGCTTGGGAGCCGCCAGACCCTTCTGGGCGTACTCAGCCGCCTTATCCAAAGCCGCCTGCTTGGCGGCAGGGTCGGTCAATGCATCAGCGCTTGCCTTGCGAAAAAATGCCTCAAACGTCAAGGCTCGCAGATTGTTTGGATCGACCTGCAGCAGCCTGTCGGCTGCATCCAGCGTCTTTACAGGATCAAAGCTGCTGTACGCAAGCATGAGCTGCTCCAGCGTGGCTGCCTTTACCGCTGACTGGGGGTAAGCCGTCAGATAGGCTTCCAGAGCCGGAGCCTTGGCCTGCGGAGTTGGCTGACCGATGGCAGCGTTGTAAGCGGCATACTCTGCCGGAGACATCTGTATTCCACCACTTGCCTGTGCACTTGCACCCGGATTCGCCTGTGTTTGTGCAACCGCCATCCGCGCGACCGAGGCCACGCTAGCAACCGCCAGGAGAGACGCAACGACTACCTTCTTCATTCCACACTCCTCAGTAAATCTTTTCTTCAGATTCTGCCATCGGTAGTCCCGCGGTCAGATGGATATACCATAAACCCCAACACATTTCCTAATACAAATCACCCAAGAGTCCTCCGGCATGCTGAAACCCTTTGGTCAAGCATGTCGAAGTGCTTGTTGCTTCAAGGGATGATGATGCGGATTATAGAAACCACGTTGCTCTTGTGGCAAGTTCCACAGCTTTCCCCATCAACGACACAACTTACCGGCTCACCTTGTTCGTAAGGTTCTCTAGACTTACCTCGTCTGTTGTATCGCGAACTCAACCCACCCGTGCCCCCTATAGCCACTTGCTTTACTAAAAATTCATGCTCCATCGATCTGCGAATCGTGTCAGGAGACGACTGTTTCTCTAATCTGCCTGAAGACCCTATCCTGCTCCAAAGACCCATTCATAGTGTTAGGGACGTCTTATCCACAACATGTGGTGTTGTTTTCGTTGATTCTCTCATTCTCCGCAGCTAAAGTTGAAACAGTCTTATATGAATGTGCGAGGGCCTTCCCCTGAAGCAACGGGTACTCGCCGCAGAGGTCAATTTTGCTCAAGCTCAAGAAAGTTCAGATCCTCGGATTCAAATCTTTCTGTGACCGCACCGAAGTCCAGCTCTCCGGCGAAGGCATCGCCGCCATCGTCGGTCCCAACGGCTGCGGCAAATCGAACATCTCCGACGCGATCACCTGGGTCCTGGGCGAGCAGTCCGCCAAATCCCTCCGCGGCATCAAGATGGAAGACGTCATCTTTGCGGGCACCCGTGATCGCAAACCTACGGGCATGGCCGAAGTATCTCTCACGCTTGTGGACCCTGAGGTCTACGACGGCTCCAGCCTCGGCGATGAGCCTGAGATCGTCATCGACGACAACCTCCCCGGCGACTGGGACGAGACCTCGCTGCGCCAGCAAAACGCCGCGGACACTGAAGAGGCCGTAGCCGAGGCTCAGCCCGGGACCATTATCGAAGGAGAGGCTAAAGGCCCTCAGGCTGTTCCGTCGCCGGAGGCTGAGAGCGCCGAGGCGGCTCAGGCGATCAATCCCAACAATGTGGTTCTCAAGATCCGCCGTCGCAAGTTCGGCCGTGCCCCGGTTCGTGCCGGTGAGTTGACGATTACTCGTCGCCTGTTCCGCAGCGGCGACTCCGAGTATCTGCTCAATGGCAAGATCTGCAGGTTGCGCGACATTCAGGACATCTTCATGGGTACCGGACTGGGTGGCGAATCGTACGCGATTATCGGCCAGGAGCGTATCGGCCAGTTGCTCAGCTCCAAGCCTCTCGACCGGCGCTCCATTATCGAGGAGGCTGCAGGCATCACCCGCTTCAAGACGAAGAAGCGGCTTGCCGAGCTGCGGCTGGAGTCAGCCAAGCAGAACCTTGCGCGGGTCAACGACATCTTTGAAGAGGTTACGCGCCAGATGGGGACCCTCAAGCGTCAGGCGGCAAAGGCCGAGCGCTATGGCGCCCTGCGAGACGAGCTTCGCACCCGTCTCCGCGTGGTGCTCGCGAGCCGCATGTCCCAGCTCGATGCCGAGCAGACTGCGACCACTGAGAAGATCAATGCGCTGGCTACCCAGATCGACTCCCAAGCCTCCACGGTCGAGACGATGGACGCTGAGCACAGCGAGGGAATCCGCAACGGCTACACGCTGGATCAGCAGATCCGCGAGGCCAACGCGCAGGCGAACCAGTCCGCCGTGGAGTTGGAGCGCATCACCGCACGGTCTGCCGCCAACGCCGACCGCATCGCCGAACTCACCGGCCGTCTTGCCACCGGCGCCGACGACCTTGCGCAGGCACGTGAACAGCTGGCCACGCTTGCAGGCGAGGTAGAGCAGCACCGCAGCTTCCTCGAGAATGCGAACGCCGAATCAACCGGCACGCGCGAGGCCGTGCAGAGCCAGCAGGCACAGGCGCAAGAGGCTGTCCGCGCCGTAGCCTCCGCCGAACAGCAGGCCGAGCAGAACCGTCGAGCGACGATGCAGCTGGTGCAGCGCGCCTCGCAGACCCGCAACGAGCAGGCTCAGGCGGAGGCCGCTCTTGCCGGGCTCGACCGCGAGGCGGAGCGCCTGCTCTCCGAGTCGGATATCGCTCGTCAGGAGCTGGAGACACTGGGGCTGCAACGTGGGCAGGTTGCGCTCTCCTTCGAGTCCGTGACTGCGCGTCTGAAGCGGCTCGAGGCCGAGATTGCCGACCTCCGGCTCCAGATCGAAGCGCGACGTGCGGAGGAGTCGCAGAGCAAGCGCCGTGGCGACCAGCTTCGCGGTGAAGTCGCCTCTCTCAATGGTCGCCGCAGCTCACTTGAATCTCTGATCCGCGAACACAGCTACTCGACCGATACCGTTCGCAACATCTTCAAGACGGATACCTACAAGCAGAACACCAATGGCATGGCCGCGGTGGGCACGCTCGCGGACTTCCTTGAGGTTGACGGAAAGTATGAGAGCGTCGTCGACGAGTTCCTCCGCGATGAGCTGAACTACATCGTCGTCAAGAGCTGGGACGCCGCCGACGCCGGGATGCATCTGCTGCAGACCGATGTAGCGGGTCGCGCCACCTTCCTGGTACACCCCAACGACGCACAGGCCAACTTTGCCTTCGCCGAGGGCATGAAGAGCGCGGCGCAGACCAACATCGAAGGTATCGAGGGTGTGGTGCCGCTGAAGGAGTGCGTCCGCGTCCTCGACGGCTTCGGCAAATCGCTGGAGGTCATCCTTCCCAAGTTGCGCGAGGGCTTCGTTGCGCCGGACTCCTACACAGCCCGCTCGCTGGCGCTCTCGAATCCCCAGGCCTTCTTTCTTTCGCCGTCGGGCGAGACCTTCCATAACGTCACCGTCACGGGCGGTCGTCCGCGGGCGCAGGGTCCACTTGCCCTGAAGCGCGAACTCGTCGAGGTGCAGCAGAAGGTGGAAAAAGCCGAGCAGGAGCTGACCCAGACCGACCTGCACACTGCTGAGCTCCAACAGCAAATTGCGGAGTTGAATGCCGGGATTGAAGGCAAGACGCATGAGCGCCGCGACGCCGAACGCGAGTCCGCCAACTCGGGCGCTGCGCTTCGCCAGATGGAGTCCGAGGTTGCACGCATCGAGCGCCGCCTGCAGGATTGGGCTCTGACAAACGAGCGGAATCGGGACGCCCGCAACCAGAAGGCTGAGCTGATCGCACGGCGCCAGCAGGAGGCTACCGCCTTCGAGAACGAGCGCGCTACGCTCGAGGCTTCCCTCAGCGATTTGCAGCACCATCTCGATGAACTCCGCGGACAGCGGGAGCATCTACAGCAGGCTGCCGCTGAGGCCTCCGCGGCACTGGCCGGCCTGGAAGAACGTCGCCGCAACGCGCAGGCCAACTTCGACCAGACGACGCGCCTCTACAACGGACAGAACCAGCGCATCCAGCAACTCGATCAGCAGTTGGCCGCAGCTGGACAGGAGAAGCTGCGCCGGGAAGAGGAGACCGCAGCGCTCGCCACGCAGCACAGCGAGCTCTCCGAGACTCGCGCCAATGCTGCAGCGGAAGGGACTCGCCTCTCCGAAGAAGCGGCGGCTTTACGCAGTGCGATGGCAGAACTGGACGCTCGTCTCCGCACGTTGCGCCACGAGACCGAAGCTCTCCGCGAGCAGCGTGCAGCTCTTACCGCACGTGCCGCCAAACTCGCCTCCGATATCGAGCACATCGACGCTACCTGCCTCAACGACCTTGCTGTCGAGGCTATTACTCTTCGTGAGGATGCGGGCATTGCCCGTATCGAAGGCGATGCGCTCCACACCGAGGAAGAAGAGGCTCGCGCACTCAAACAGAAGCTCGAAGCCATGGGGCCGGTCAACATGATGGCGCTCGAGGAGTACAACGAGACGACCCAGCGCCATACCTTCCTCGAGACGCAGCGCAAGGACCTGCTCGATTCAATCGAGAATACGCAGGCATCCATCAAGGAGATCGACGAGGTCTCGCATATCAAGTTCGATGAGGCCTTCAAGGTTATCAACGAGAACTTCTCCGTCACCTTCACCAAGCTCTTCGGAGGCGGGCAGGCTTCGATGAAGCTGACCGATGCGGAGAACTCGGCCGAGAGCGGCATCGATATCCTCGCCTCGCCCCCAGGCAAGAAGCTGCAGAATATCCTGCTTCTGTCTGGAGGCGAGAAGGCCCTCACTGCGCTCTCGCTGCTGGTCGGTATCTTCCAGTTCCAACCCGCGCCCTTCTGCATCCTCGACGAGGTCGACGCTCCACTCGACGAGACCAACGTTGGCCGCTTCGCCAAGCTGATCCACGACATGAGCGCGACGACACAGTTTGTCGTGATCACGCACAGCAAACGCACCATGGCCCAGGCCGACGTCATCTATGGCGTCACCATGCAGGAGCCCGGCGTCTCGAAGATCGTTAGCGTCAACCTGAACCGCCGCGCGGTAGCCTGACGCACAAACTTTGCGCAGCTGGAGCGGGCCGAAATGGATCCGCTCCAGCTCTTTTTACTCTAAACAGCTCGACGCAATCTAAGCTAAAAAGGTATGCACGTCCCCATCACCACCGTCGCGCTGATCCTTCTCACGCTTACGATCATCCTTCTCCGCGTTTTCTGGTTTCGCCTCCCTGCGAAGCTCCACCACTTGCTGGTCTATGCGGCAATAGCGATGATTCTCCTCCGAATCGCCTTCGTCGTCTCCGGTTGGAGCACCACCTCTGACCGCATGAATGCCCTCCTCAATTGGTGTGCAGTCGCAGGCTACGAGCTGATGATCGTTCTCTTCACCCTGTATCGTCCGAAGTGGCTCACTACGATCAGCGCGGCGATTCTGCTGATTCCCGTCTTCGCTTCCAGCATTCTGATGCCGCTCACCAACCTCTTCGATGAGACAACGGCTGACATCAGATCTATTGGCAATCACCTCATCTACGAGAGGAGCCCCTGGGAAGCGGATCCTGGGACCAAGAGCACCGGCGTCGATCTCCTGGTCTACTACCGCCCCCCGCTCGCCCCTTTTCTGAGACACAAGATTCAACGGGCGGCCTTCAACAACGATCAGTGCAACGCCGATGTATCCTTCGCTGCCGTCGAGCCCGACCGCAAACACCTTCGCTTCCACTGCCCGGCTGCTCCCTCCAAGCCCAACGGCACGGCTATCGATCTGATCCTGCCAATCCACTAGACATGCAATAAAGCCTTTTGAAAGTGGTACCGTCAACATGATGACAACAGCTCTTCTCCAGACCGACCTTGGTTCCCTTCCCCTCGCCGCACGGGGGAAGGTCCGCGACATCTATGCTCTCAACGAAAAGCAGTTGCTTTTCATTGCCAGCGACCGTATCTCCGCGTTCGACCATATCCTCGGCAGCGGCATCCCCGACAAAGGCCGCATCCTCACGCAACTCTCCCTCTTCTGGTTCGAGTTCCTCAAAGACACGGTTAAGAATCACCTCGTCACGTCGGATACACGCCAATTTCCTTCTCAGCTCCAGCCATACGTAACGCAGCTCGAAGGTCGCAGCATGTTGGTCAAACGCGCAGAGATGTTCCCGGTTGAGTGCGTCGTCCGCGGCTATCTCTCCGGCTCCGGATGGAAGGATTACCAGCAGACCGGCGCTGTGTGCGGCATCAAGCTTCCCACCGGACTTCGCGAGTCCGACCGCCTGCCGGAACCCATCTTTACCCCCGCCGCCAAGAATAATGTTGGCCACGACGAAAATATCTCCTTCGCGCAGATGGTCAACACTGTCGGCCAGAGACCTGCTGAAGATCTGCGCGCTCTCACCTTTGCGATATACGAAAGGGCAGGAAAACACGCCGCCAGCAAGGGGTTGATCCTCGCCGACACCAAGTTCGAGTTTGGCCTGATCGACGGCGAAATCACCCTCGCCGACGAAGTCCTGACTCCCGACTCTTCTCGCTATTGGCCTGCCGAGACCTACAATCCAGGAGGCGCGCAGCCGTCCTTCGACAAGCAGTACGTCCGCGACTACCTGGAATCCATCCATTGGAACAAGCAGGCTCCGGCCCCGGCCTTACCCGATGAAGTCGTCACCCGCACGCGCGAGAAGTATCTCGAAGCCTTTCATCTCATCACCGGCCGCACCAGTCTTACGTAAACCATCGTATGAATCTCTTCGACTGGTTCCTCATCGGCGTCCTTGCCTACTCCACTATCGTCGCCTTCGTGCGCGGTCTCCTGCTTGAGCTCTTCTCGCTGGGAGGCCTCATCGCCGGTATCCTTCTGGCCAGCTGGAACTATCGCAGCGTCGCGTCTCTGCTCAGTCGGGTCATCACCACACCCTCTATCGCCAATATTGTTGCCTTCCTCGTTATTGCCATCGGAGTTATGATCCTCTGCTCGATTGCGGGCAAGATCCTCCATCGTACTGCCGACGCTATCGGTCTGGGCTTCTTCAATCGGCTCCTGGGTGCAGTCTTCGGTTTCGCCCGGGGCTGCCTTATCGGTGTCGCATTTATGATGGCCGCAGCCGCCTTTCTGCCTGAAATTACATGGATTTCAGATTCTCGTCTCGGTCCCTATTTCCTTGCGGGGGCTCATGCTGTATCCTTCGTTGTACCTCACGACCTGCAGCAGCACATCCTGGACGGCGCAACGCACCTCAAGCACAATGCACCCGATTGGATCAAACCGCATAGTTAGGGTCACAATGAGGATGTGCCTAAATCTGGCACGGCAAGCGAGGAAGAAACCTTGAAGCGCGAAATGGATAGTCTCATCACGCAGATGCATAGTGCCGGCATCCCCTACGCGGATGCTATTCGCCAGTTCAAGAAGCGTTACATCCTCGAAGTGCTTGCGCACCACAAGGGTAACCAGTGCAAGGCCGCCGAAGAGCTCGGCATGCATCGTAATACCCTCAGCCGCACTCTCGCCGAGCTGGACATGAACACCGCGCAGATCCGCAACGGCATGCGCCGGCCTCCCAGCAGCGAGCGGCCCCGTGTGCAAAGTATCGCAAGCGCCCGTTAGGTGTTGACTCCGTCTAATCAGCAGTAGATGAAGTGCCCCTCTCAGTATCGCGCCGCCGCAATCACCAGGCGCACAGCCGTGTCTGTGATTGTCTGCCTTTCCATGACGGCCTTGGCCCAGGAACCTGTAACTCCGCCCCCACAGGGTGCAGGCTCAACCTCACAGTCCTCTGCGGCCACCGAAGCTGCACGCACAATTCCACAGCCACCCGGCAAACGTCAAAGTCAGGCCGCCGAAGACGCCTACCTCGCCGGCGCTCAGCTCCTTGACCGCAATAATCTAGCAGGTGCAGAGGCTCAGTTTGCCAAAGCTCAAAGGCTCAATCCAACCAGCAGCGAGTATGCCCTGGCCGTCGCGCTCGCTCGCGAACACCGCGTCACTGAACTCATCCACCAATCCGGCAAGGCCCGGCTCCTGGGACAGAGCGGGAGAGCAGAGGCCCTCCTTGCGGAGGCCAGACGGCTCGATCCGCAGAACAGCATCGTTACCCAGCATGCAGGCGCTCCCTCGAAGACCTTCAATCCCCAGATAACGGCAGGGCCAGAGCCCTGGATCAAGGAAGGCCCCAGCCTCGCCGGCCCGGTTGCACTCCTGCCTGATGCCAATTCCAAGAGCTTCCATATCCATTCCGATGTGCAGGATGTCGTCCGACAGGTGATATCCAGTTATGGAATCCGTCCCGTCTTCGATGAGTCCGTTCCGCGGCAGAGCGTCCGCTTTGACCTCGAGGACACCTCCTACCAACAGGCCGTTCCTATTCTGTTGCGCATGGCTGGCCTCTTCGCTGTGCCTCTCGACCCCAAAAGCGTCCTCATTGCAAAGGACACCACCGCGAATCGCCAACGCCTGGAGCGCCAGTTGGAGGAGACCATCTACGTCCCGGGTATGACGCCTGAGGAGATGGGCGAACTCGGCAACATTATTCGCAATGTCTTCGACGTCAAGCAGGCCACAGTGCAAAACTCCGGAGGCACTATCGCCATCCGCGCGCCTGAAGAGACAGTGAACGCGATCAACCTGACCCTTGCCGATATGATCGACGGCGGTGCGCAGATCATGCTCGATCTGAATATCTACGCCGTCGACCAGACCCGACAACGTAACGTCGGCGTCCAGCTTCCTCAACAGATTGGGGTGTACAGCGTAGCCGGGGCCGCACACAATCTTGTCTCCTCCAATCAGGCCCTTGTCAATCAGGGCATCGCCCAGGGCCTTATCCCGGCGGGTGCAAGCGAACTTCAGATAGCTCTTGCTTTGATCGCCTCCGGTCTTGTGCAGAGCAGCCTGCTGTCGAGTACCATCGGCTTCTTCGGCGGCGGCGTCACGCTTGCCGGCGTCACCACGAACGTTGGCACGACCGTCAATTTCGGGCTCAGCTCCAGCGACACCCGCGCCCTCGATAACATACAGCTTCGCGTTGGCGATCGGCAGGCCGCCAACTTCCGCGTCGGTTCCCGCTACCCCATCACAACCTCAACCTACTCAAGTGGGCTATCAGCAACTCCAGCCTCTCTTGCAGGTGTGACCATCAATGGAGTCAGTGCCGCCAGCCTGCTCGGCCAGGCCAACTCCATCACCATTCCCCAGATCCAGTACGAAGACCTTGGCTTAACCCTGAAGGCTACCCCCACCGTACAAAAGTCAGGCCAGATCAGGATGCACCTGGAACTCAAGATCGAAGCGTTAGCCGGCAGCGCGCTCAATAACATTCCTATTCTCGCCAGCCGGCAGTACACCTCCGATGTCACCATAGCCGATGGCGAGTCCACCTTGCTCCTGAGCAGTCTCACTAAATCCGAGTCCGCCGCCGTCAGCGGCATTCCAGGCATTAGCGAGCTACCCGGCTTTCAAACCGCCACCGCCGACAAGATCCGGGAGACAGATTCCAGCGAACTCGTCCTTATCCTCACTCCCCACATCATTCGTCATCGCTCGAACGTGACCGCTGGCCCCCGCATTGCTCTCAATCTGCCGCAACAGTCAAATTGAGTCCACTGCTCACCGGCAGCCACACCGCAAAGACCGTCCCATGCCTGACCCCCCGCCGCGTCCTGGTCCGTATGTTGCCGCCGTGCTTCTCAACGATGCCTTTGCTCACCCACAGCCCGAGACCAGTCCCGGTCAGCTCTTTCGTCGTCTGAAACGGCTCGAATAAACGATTTTCGATATCCGGACGAATGCCCTCGCCTGTGTCAGCAATCGTCAAGCGCACCCCTCTGCATCCACTCTTCCGGTCAGACTGGGGATGCAACCGGATCGATAACCGTCCTCCCTCAATCATCGCGTCGAGGGCATTGCGTACCAGATTATTGATCACCTGCCGAATCTCACCCTCCAGGCACAGGACTGGAGGCGATGCGACCAGCTTCACGTCGATGTTGATATCCTTTGCAAGCATCCGGCCCGAGTACAGGGACATCACCGTTCGCAGCAACTCCGCCGTATCCACTTCTGCCGGCTTACTCTGCTGCCTATGAAAGCGCAGTGTCTGCAGCGTGATCTCCGTTACGCGGGTGAGCTCCTCCTGCGCGATTCTGGCGTACTCCTGTACATCCTCCATAGCGGAGGAGTGCCGCATCAGGTATAGGAGATTCGTAATCGACTCCAGGGGATTATTGATCTCATGCGCAATTGACGAGGCCAACTGCCCCACTGCGGCCAGCTTCTCCGACCTCCGCAACGCCTCATCCTGCAGTCGCGTCTGCGTCACATCGGTGTTCACCGCGACGCCACCGAATATCTCGCCATTCAGGAAGATCGGCGCAGCCGTGCTGCGAATCCAGCGATCCGCCGTCTGCATAGTCTCAGTCGACGACTCCCCTGCCAGAGCTCGGTCAAGCGTATGTAACGCAGCCGGAAACTCTTCCCCACTCATCTTGCGCGCCCGACGGTTGCATCGCACCGCCGAACCTCGTGTCGCGACGTATACCGCATGAGGCATGCTCTCAATCACCGCGTCCAGCTCTGCAGTGCGCTGCTCGGCCAGATCGTAGAGCTTTCGCATATCCTCCTGCTGCCTGCAAAGCTCTGTCACATCACGAAAGGTGACCACGACCCCCGTCACTTTACCGTTCACCAAGACTGGTTGTGCCGATACCTCCGCAATAAACGAGCTCCCATCCTTGCGAAACATCGTATCCATGACCTTCCGCAGGGGTTCATTTTTTCTTAACACGCCGTAGATGGGGCACTCTGAGTTCGGAAAATGCCGCCCATCTGGGTAATGATGATGCACCAGATCGTGCATGTTATTACCCACCATCTCCTCGATGGAAAAACCAAACGTGCTGACCGCCATTCGGTTGACAAACGTACAGTTTCCTTCCCAATCCAACCCCCAGATGCCCTCGCCAGCAGAGTCAAGCGCTGCCTGCCACTGCTGCATCTGTGCCCGATCCTGTGACGCTGCCCGTCTCCCCTGATCCGTTATCATCCCAACTCTCGCTGAATCCTTATGGACATGACCGTTGAGATGCAGGATTTGACATAAGGGTATTAAAGGCAGGTGTCCGGATGGTCAAGCATGCGTTGACCATCCGGACACCGATCGCTATACTTGATCCTGTGAGAGCGGGAGTAGCTCAGTGGTAGAGTGCTTCCTTGCCAAGGAAGATGTCGCCGGTTCGACCCCGGTCTCCCGCTCCAAAATTCGTCCTGCCTGCGATACACTTCATCTACAATTCAGCAGGGCTGAATCGCGATAGCCCACCCCGAGGCGCGGTACCCAAGTGGTAAGGGAGAGGTCTGCAAAACCTTTATGCGTCGGTTCGATCCCGACCCGCGCCTCCAAAATCTTCTCAACAACTTAGAGCGACTGATGAAACCGACTTTTGGCCCGTGGCCGCCAATAAGGCGGGCAATTGGCGTATAAGCCCAGATTAATCAGCTGCATGGGCAGTCATCGGAGCGGAAAATCCGCCCCCAAATCAAGGGAGCGGCGTCCGGGCCAATCTCAATGGCTGGTTCTCGTCGCTCAGCTTTGATCTCACCCACGTACTGTCGATCAACGTCGAAGTGGACAATTATTACGTATTACGGATCGATCCAAGGTGCGAGCGCAAAGCAACAAAACTTTGTGATAGGTCCTCAACTCACCTTTGGCAGCGAGAAGGCAAAGCTGCGGCCCCTCGTCTACCTCGAACTGGGAGATCAGAGATCGTCTTCCGCTGGAACGGTCTCGATCATCGCTCGGTGGGGCGTCCCCACTTTGGCGGACACATTGAACGGCTAATCGGAACTATTATGGGAGCCGTTCATCTGCTGCCTGGAACTACCTTTTCCAGCGTCGATCAAAAGGGCGCTTACGAGTCCGAGAAGCACGCTCTGCTCACCTTACCCGAATTGGAGCGGTTGATCGTTCATTGCTAGCGCTGTCTATTTTTGTGTAGGACAAATGAGCTACGTGCTTAACTGGCCTCGCGCTGGACTGGAAAGGCTGTTACAGCCTGTGGCGCGTGGATTGGGAAGATGCCTGTCTTCGTGCGTCGCTCGAGTGTCAACTCCGCACACTCCATGACCACCTTGCGGAAGATGGTCATGGCCAGAGATTCATTCGTCTCCATTGCCGCCAGGCCCAGCTGCAATGCGGGCAAGGGCTCCACGAAGGGAAGTGCTACGACATCGGGGAAGGAGCAGATTGCCATCGATGCGGAGGCGATGGCCACGCCCTCGCCTGCAGCGGCGTAGGCAAACTGCACCGAGCAGGACTGCGGCGACTCCACGATTCGCGGTGTGATCCCAAATGGCGCCAACAGGCTATGGAGGAACGGCTGATGGAAGCGGCAATCCTTGGCCCGTGACGCGATGATGCTGGTGTGGCGCAGGTCCTGTACCGAGATAGCCGGCTGCGCGGCCAGGGCGCTGTGTCGCGAGACCATTGCCACCAGCGGTTCCTTGCAGATGGGATCGAAGCGAAGGCCCTTCACCGGCAGCGCGCCGACCATTAACAGCGCATCGACCTTGCCTTCGGGCAGGCGCGACATCTGCTGCTCCGTCGTCAACTCGCTCACTTCCAGTTCGAACTCGGGATACTCGGCAGCGAGCGTGCGAATGACGGCGGGCAGCAGGATGTACTGCCCTACCGGACCGCAACTCACGCGAAGCCGCAGGCGAGTGTGCAGGCCGCCCATGCACTCCAGCGCGGCATCGACCGTATCCATGATGGTTTGCGCGTATTCGCGGAAGGCGTAGCCGGCGTCGGTCAGCCGGACCTGTTGCCGGTCGCGCTCAAACAACCTGACACCGAAGGACTCTTCGAGAGACTTGATTTGAAATGTGATCGTCGGCTGGCTCATGTACAGGGCACGGGCCGTCTTCCCGTAGTTGAGAAGGTCCGATAGCGTCAGAAAACACTGTAGCTGCCTGAGTCTAAAGTCCAAGTAGGCCTCGGTGTCGAAGAGAGAAACCTGTGCGCTGCTACGGGCTAATGAAGTTAAGAAAAGGCGTATGAGGTTGTGGTGGGAAGAACCGGTTATTTTGCTGATTTCAGCGAATAATTCACAACCGTGTAATCACATATTGAAAGCAGATGCGAGATTTGTCAACGAAAACCGCATCAGCAGCCGATTCGGGCTGCGGCATTTTCTATCACGAGCGAAAATCTTTCGATTAGACAGAGCACTGGAAAGCCTCTAGGCTCCAGTCATTCAACCAAAAGCTTCTTGTCTCATCACCTGAACGAGTCTGCCGTTTTTCTACTTCTTTCCTTTGGGACGTATTTCTTCCCGTATCGACCTATCTGCATCAACATGCGAATTGAGTTCCACTGTGATGCCCAAGCGATCGACGTCGTGTCGGTGGTCATTTCTTTCCTTAGTTCACCATCTCCTATCCCTTCCGAGGAGTTCGCGCAGTATCAGCACAGGTCAGCCTGATTCCGTTCCGTGAGGTTCTTCCGCAATGAAGATGATCTACCGCCTTCTCTTTGTCCTTCTTCTCTCAGTCTCCGCAGCTTATGCTCAGCAGACCGGAATCACCGGCAAGGTCACCGACGCTCAGGGGGCCGCTATCGCCAATGCCTCCGTCGAGATCAAACAAGTGGGCGCATCCGGCTTTACCACGAAGACCAACGACGCTGGAACCTATCTCATCCCCTCGCTTACCGCCGGCGACTATGTTGTTACCGTCACGTCTCCGGGCTTTACGACTGTGAGGACCAAGGTGTCCATGCTCGTTGGCCAGACGCCGGATGTGGACGTCATGCTTCCCATTAGCGGTACTACTGAATCCGTCGTCGTCGAGGCCGACGCGATTGCGGTGGACACGACCTCCTCCACCGTAGCCGGCAACATCACGCCTGACGACGTCAAAGGCTTGCCTATCAACGGCCGTAACTACATGGAACTCGCCACGCTTGTTCCTGGTGTGCGCGTCAACGCCATCACGAACGACACACCGCTTGGCGGCAACAACTCCGGAAAGTTCCAGATCAATCTCGACGGCCTTCAGGTTACCCAGGACACTGCCGACGCCAGCTTCGGGCAGCCCCGCTTTTCGCCCGACGCCATCAGCCAATTCCAGATCATCACCAACCGCTTTGACGCGACACTAGGTCGCTCCTCCGGCGTCTACGTGAACGTCCAGTCCAAGACCGGAAACAATGTAGTCCACGGCTCCGCCTTCGGTTACTTCCGCAGTGACGCCTTCAATGCAGCCGATCCTATCGTCAAGAAGGTCACTGCGCTATCCGACCAGCAATACGGCGGTACCTTCGGCGGCCCGATCCTCAAGGACAGACTCTGGTACTTCGGCTCCTATGAGGGAGAGCACCAGTCCAGCAATGTTCCGACCACCCCGGTGCTCACCAACGTCGCAATTACGGCTCCCCAGACGCTCAACGTCAAGGAGTACCTCGCGCGCTCGGACTGGCAGCCAACTGACAAGAACCACATCTTCCTTCGAGTCAATGGCTTCACTTTCAAGAACGACAATGTCGTAGGCTCCGGCAATACAGACCCCAGCAGCTTCTACTATGCCACCCGCAACAACTACGCCATCCTTGGCGACTGGGACCGTCAGGTCAGCTCCAAACTTGTCAACGATCTGCACGTAGGCTTCAACCACTTCGGGTGGCAGAACCTTCCTGCATACCCAACGTTTGCCATCACCTTCAACGGCGTTACCCGCTCTGATGGCACCACAGGCGGCGCTGCAACGATTGGCGGTCCCTACAACTATCCGCAGATCTTCTCCCAGAACTCGCAGGAGTATCGCGACGACGTCTTCTATCTCACCGGAAAGCACAGCTTCAAGGCCGGTGTTGAGTTCCTGCATACCTCCCACACCGGCTATTTCCAGCAGAATGTCACCGGTACCGCTTCCAACTGCGGTGTCGTCAACTACGCTCTTGCGTTTCCCAGAGGAACCACGGACCCTGCCAGTTGGAACTACACCGAAATCAACCGGGCCTGTGCGAACGGCACCTTCACCCAGGGCTCCGGAAACTTCAACATCGATCTCGGGCGTAACGCGATCGCCTTCTGGGTACAGGATGACTGGAAGGTGCTGTCTCGCCTTACGCTCAATCTCGGCGTTCGGTACGACAACGATCTCGGCGCCTTCGCTCCGAACCTCAAACTGAACAATGGCCTATTGACACCGAAGAGCAACGACAACAATAATTTTGCTCCGCGCCTGGGCTTCGTCTACGATCTCGCGGGGACGGGAAAGACTGTCGTGCGCGGCGGCGCCGGTCTCTTCTACTCAGACGTTTCTGCCAACCAGACTATTGATATGCAGATCTTCAACGGTGTCACCTCGCTGCAGCGATCCGTCACCGGTAGTTCGGCGAGTCCACTCAACCTGCAGAATCCCTTCCCGGCTTCCATCGCCACTCCACGCCAAGCTGTCCAGCCCCTCGGTCCCAACGTCTCGACACCCTACTCGTTGCAACTCTCCATCGGCGTTCAGCGTGAGCTTCCCCTGCGCGCCGTCGTCTCCGCTGACTTCGTCCACACACGCACCTATCACGACTGGATTCGACTCAACGCCAACCTTCTGGCCAATCCCAACAATGCTCAATTCAACCTCAACCCGAGCGCCAAATTTGTTCCTGGAACCACGGTGAGCTGCCCCAATGGTGGCGTAACCCCGGATGCCACCTTCACCGCCAGTAGCTTCAATGCCTGCGCCCAGGCCTTCACCGCCGTCAACCAGTTCTTTACACCCAACGAGGCGGGAGGCATCTACGACGGGCTTCAGCTTGGCATTCGCCAGTCGGTCAGCCATGGCTTCTATAGCGGAGTCGCCTATACCTACTCGCACTACAAGAACTCCTCTGAGTCGCCCTTCTACTACCCCAACAAACCCTTCGTCAGCGGCGTTCACGATGAGTGGGCCAACGCGCAGGACGACCAGCGCCACACCCTCACGATCACAGGCAACTACGAGTGGAAGTACGGCCTCTCGCTCTCCGGCCTCTTCCACTTTGGCTCCGGTAACGCGTTTCCCACTGCAGTTGGAAACGCGTCTGCCTCTCCCGCAACCGGCGCTGCTACCGCTCAGCCTACCGGCTATGCCCCGAGCTACAATCGCACCTTCGGTGCCGGTGTTACTCCCATCGCTGCCGGGACGACCTGCCCGACCAGCAGCTGTGTCTTCGTCTACAACCCTACTGCGAACAACTATCTCGACAGCACTGGCTACTACATCACCAAACGCAATGCCTTTTACGGCCGTAACATCTACCGTGCCGACAGCCGCCTGCAGGAGAAGATCAAGATCACCGAGCGGTATCGCGTCATCGTTGCCGCCGAGGCCTTCAACCTCTTCAACCACTCCAACTACGGAAACTACAACACCACCGTCAACTCGCCCTCCTACGGCAATCCAATCGGCACGACTTCCGCAGCTACTGGCGTGCCTGTCGAGTGGCGTCCACGTTCGTTGCAGTTTCTTGCCCGCTTCGAGTTCTAACTTGTCGTAAGCTGAAGGCTCAATCCACCACCAGGATGCGCAGTGCTTGAGTGCACTGTGCATCCGCCTGAGGGGAATACATTCATGTATCTTGCAGCACGTCGCCCACTTCCTGCCGCCTGCTCCCTGGTCTCTGTCCTCCTCCTCTCAGCGGTTGTAACTCCCCTCTCCGCCGCGCCGCCGGATAAGAGCAAGCTCATCACGATCTCCGAAGGTACGGATATGGCGGTGACGGTCTCTCCCGATCACAAGACGATCATCGCGGACATCCAGGGACTCCTCTACACGATGCCCATTGCCGGCGGCGCTGCCAAGCAGATCACCACGCCGTATCAGGAGGCTTCGCACCCGGACTGGTCCGCCAAGGGCGATCTCGTCGCCATTCAGTCTTACGCCGGTGGGACCTTCCACATCTGGACTATGCGTCCCGATGGTAGTGGACTCAAGCAACTTACCAATGGTCATGGCGATGATCGCGAGCCGCGTATATCGGTCGACGGCAAGACTATCGCCTTTGCCTCCGACCGCGCCTTCAAAGGCAACTACGATATCTGGACCGTCGACATCGCCACCGGTGCACTCAAACAAATTACGACCGCAGAGGCTGACGAGTTCGAGCCCTCGTGGTCTCCAACTGGCGCACGAATAGCCTTCGTCAGCGGCATCGGCATTGCAGGGAAGACCATCGAATCGATCGCGCTTGCTACGGGCAAACAAACTACCCTCGCCACGAGCACCACAGGCCGCGTCGAAGCGCCGAGTTTTTCGCCCGATGGCAAGAGCCTGGCTTACACGCAGTTCACTGGCGCGGGTATGTTCATGAGTGGCGCTCATCTCGTCGTCACAGGGACTGTTTCGTATACTGGCCAGGCTGAGGACACCTTTCCATTCCCGGCTATCTGGCTTTCAAGTACCGAACTGCTCTACACGGCCGATGGACATATTCTCCGCACCGATCTCGCCGCGAAGTCCGAAACCTCCATCCCCTTCACTGCCACTATCAAATCCATCCGGCCTCAGTATCCGCACAAGGTCTATGACTTCGACACCACAGCCGCGCACCCGGTGAAGGGGATCTATGCTCCGGCTCTTTCGCCCGACGGAAAACAGGTGGCCTTTGTGGCGCTCAACCAACTCTGCCTTATGACCATTGGTAGCGTACCGGTTGCGCTTACGCATGATTCCTTCTATAAGCAAGGGCCTGCCTGGTCTCCTGATGGTAAGACTCTTGCCTATGTCTCTGACCGTGATGGAATAGAGAACGTCTATCTCCACGACATCTCCGCTGCCGATACATCAGGAGATAAGCGTCCTTCGCCCAGCCAGTCCGCGCAGATTATGCCTGCCTGGTCGCCCGATGGAAAACTCATCGCCTTTCAGGATCAGACGGGTGCAACGCTTACCCTCGACGTTGCCACTGGCGCAGTCAAACCGCTTGCTCCGTTGACCTTCTTCCCCGGTCGCCCTGCGTTTTCGTCGAATGGCAAGACGGTCGCCATCGCCACGATCAAGCCTTACACCAAGCGCTTCCGCGAAGGGACCAGCTCTATCCTCACGGTGGACGTCGCTACGGGCAAGACCGAGTTCTTCGCACCCGCTCCGTTCGAGTCCATCACGACACGTACGGAAGATGGTCCCATCTACTCGCCCAATGGCAAAGAGATGGCCTTTGTCATGGACGACCTTCTGTACACCATGCCTGTTGATGCCAATGGCCTTCCATCCGGTTCCGCGGTCAAGCTGAACGACGAGACTACCGACGCCCCAACATGGTCCGGCGACTCCAGCAAGATCCTTTACCTCAATAACGGCAAGTTGAAGCTGATCGATCGCGCCAGCAAAGCCGTCTCGACGGTTCCGGTCAATCTCACCTTTAGCAACGCCAAGCCCGAGCAGAAGCTTCTGATCCATGCCGCGCGCTTCTGGAAGGGCGCGGGCCCTGATGGGCAGAAGGACGTCGACATCCTTATCACGGACAACCGCGTCACTAGTGTTAGCCCCCACAGCGCTACCGCGCCCGCCGGTGTTACGCGCACCATCGAAGCTGGTGACTCCACGGTGATGCCTGGCCTGTGGGAGAACCATGCTCATACGGACTCCGACAATTCTATCTACTACGGCGATCGCTTCGGCCGTCTCTGGCTCATCTATGGCATCACCGAGATC
The DNA here is from genome assembly GCA_025462645.1 of Edaphobacter sp. Lineage (GTDB taxonomy): Bacteria > Acidobacteriota > Terriglobia > Terriglobales > Acidobacteriaceae > Edaphobacter. The sequence goes on from JAOAPB010000114.1 coordinate 40,395, forward strand.
CGCGCTATCGCGGACAATGCCTACCGGGCGCTCTCGCATCGCGAGGCCTATGACTCCGGCACCGCCGTAGGGCCACGTCTCTTTACCACCGGAGAGGCTGTCGATGGTGAGCGCGTCTACTATCCCATGATGATCCCGACTACTAGCGAGGCGCAGCTGCATCGCGAGTTTGGCCGCCTCAAGGCGCTGGACTTCGACTTCGTTAAACTTTACGTTCGCCTGCCCTACACCTGGGCGGAGCAGGGAATCCAGTTCGCCCACTCGCAGATGGGTGTCGAGACCGCCTCGCACTACCTTCTGCCTGCCGTCTCGCTCGGCGAGGACGGCATGAGTCATATCTCCGCTACAGCTCGCACCGGATACGCCTACTCGCGCAGTTTCACGGGACGCAGCTACTCCGACGTCCGCACGCTTCTCAATGACTCTGGCATGTGGACCATCAGCACCATCCTCAGTCCTGCCATGTACGTTCAAAATCCAACGATGGCTGACGATCCGCGCTATGATGTGGCTCCGCCATGGGAGAAGGCTCGCCTGAAGCTTGGCCGCGACAATACCCTGAAGTCAGATCAGACCGACGGACTCAAGCGCGTTCAATATGAAGAGGAGACCATCGGCAGCGTTGTGAAAGGTGGCGGCCTCATCCTGGCGGGAACCGATTCGCCTCTGGATCTCCCAGCTACGAGCCTCCACCTCAACCTTCGCAGTCAGGTCAAGTATGGTCTCGCCCCCTGGCAGGCGCTTGAGACTGCGACTATCCTGCCTGCGAAGGCCTACGGTCTGAGCAAAGACCTTGGCACCATCGAACCGGGCCACCTTGCGGATCTTATTATTGTCTCTGGAGACCCGCTCAAAGATATCAACGACACGACCCGCGTTCAGTGCGTTATGAAGAACGGCCAGCTTCAATCCGTTGCCGCGATTATGGCTCCGTTTACCAAATCCACTATCGGCGACACTATCTGCCCGGCAACGGGCCAAAACCCTTGAAGCTTGTATTGTTTGGACAGGGGCGCTAATGCATTGGTTGGGAGGGGCTCCCGGGCCATCGCCCATCTACTTTATACTTAGCCGTTCTGCGCTATCTCGTTCCAATAGAACAAGCATTATCTGAGACGAATTACGAAGTAGGGCGAGCAGCCGTTCTCTTGCGTCAGTCTGTCGATTCTGTGCGCCCATTCTCTCCTTCTATTGATCAAACATTGCGAAGTGGAGCAAACTACCTCATGAGGTACATACCCTTCTCACTTTGCCCGGGATACCCTATCGACAAGATGTAGCGGTTATTATTCCAGGCCGCAGTCTTTCAGGAGAAGAGGAAGCAGTTCTGGTGCAAACTCTGAAATGGTTGGAATGGACGTTGATAATGGTTCAGGATGAGAGCATTGGATTTGTTCAAGGGACGACATTTCGACCGAAATGATTGTGCTTTGTATGCGCTGGTATCTCACTTACAAACTGAGTTCTCGCGACTTGGTACAAATGATGGCGGAGCCAGGAATTGAGGTGACGCACACGACGATTCTGCGCTGGGTACAACGCTTTGTTCCTAAGTTTGAGAAGCGCTGGAGTCGGTACTCTCGGCTAGTGGGTAGGTCATGGCGTTGCGATGAGACCTATATTAAGGTGAAGGGCCGGTGGACCTATCTGTATCGAGCAGTAGACAAGCTGGGTCGAACGGTAGACTTTCTGTTGAGCGCACGGCGGGATGTTGCAGCAGCGAAGAACTGGAGCAGGTGGGGCCTATCGGATCTACCAGGATCCAGCCGACCTGCTCAATCATCTCGATGAGGTCGGGATCCGTATTGTGAACTAGAAAACAGAAGGACGGAAGGAACAGCGGCGATATTTAGCCTAAGGGTTCAGAAACTCGTTCGTTTGCCTCCGCTGCTCGTCATGGTCTGTGGCATGAATCTCTCTAATGCCTGGACTAAACACTTGGGTCTGCAAGGTACGTTTGTCGTAGGCAGCCACGATGCGTTTTGGCGCGCTATGGCGCCATGAGTTTTCGATCAATTCACGTATCACGTACCCGATCGGCAGGGAACCTTGAACAGATCTACGCGAAGGCCCATGAATATATTCCCGTTGCGCCAAATCTCTTCGTACGAATCTGGGTATTCGGCAACTACAGCTTTTGCCTCCGTCCCGGCGAGACCAGGTGTACCAGTTGTTTTGCCAGTGTGAGCTTTGAGTCTGAGCTATCAAACTCTTCAGGGTTTGCTGCCATACGTGCCTCCTACGGAACATGGATGCCAATGGTATGAACTACTCCTGCGCATCTGCCCATCCACGCTGCCACTCGCGAGTCTCGCCTTCGCATGGTTTTCCGTCTGTGCCGGCCTGGAACCCGAGAGCGTACTCCTCAGACATGGTGTCCACATCCGGCAGCTCATTAGGCGTGTCTTTGTCTGGTCTGGTTGCCATGATCCGGTTGGATGCCGATTGGATCATGGAGGGCAGCATGATTCCACTTCTCGGGATAAATGAGCGTCGAGGCGGAAGCGCTCCAGAAAGGTATTCGGTATTTCCAAGTCAACTTCGGACCCGTCGGGGCTAACGCGGGTCACGACATATTCCTTACCGTCAGCTAGAACCCGCTCTCCAACTCTCGGTGTGCGTGCCGTGGCCATAAGCAAGCCAGGCCAAAGGCCGCGTCGAACGCGGGAACCGCACACTTCAGGATCGCCTCGTCAAAGAGCTCAGGCTCGCGAACATCTCGGACATCGACGCTGGTAACGCCTTCCTGCCGAGCTTCTTGTTGACCCACAACGAGCGATTTGCCGTTTCGCCTGTCCGCTCCGAAGACATGCACCGGCCCCTCTCAGTCTCAGTGGACAAGCTCACCGATATCCTGTGCCATCGCGAGCAGCGTTACGTGGGCAGCCAACTGACCTTATCGTACGACCGTAAGGGAATCATCCTGGAACGAAATGCCAACTCCGAGGATCTGGGTGGCAAGTACGTCGATGTCTACGACTTTCCGGATGGCAGGTTGGAGGTACGTTCCAGGGGTCTCCTACTTCCCTACCGCGTCTTCAGCAAGGATCAGAGAGTCAGCCACACTGCGATTGTCGAAAACAAGCGTCTGGGCCACACACTGGCTCTGATCAAGACACAGCAAGACAGCCATTTTGAGGTAAAGATTAAGACCAACAGCGAGAAGGGTGAGTATCAGAAACGCGGGCGGCAGATATACGGGCTGACTATGTTCGCAAAATCCCCACCAAGCCAGCGGCAGTGGCTGACCAACCGCCAGGAAAGCATAGCGTCACTCGCGGCATCTCGTGAACGCCCGCGCTGAATTTCCCAAATGTATGGTCCGCCGTCTGACTGCAAGGGAAAGTCAGTGGATGAAGAAAGTCTGCGTCAATGTATCCGGCCTGTTGTGTGGAGATGTCTCTCCTGGCCATGATGAGAGATACGCCGCGTAACCTGTCTTTCGAAACCCCTCGACCGTGTAAGGGCCATTTGAGCAAACAGGCTTCAGGTGCGCCGTTTTGAGTGTTCTTTCATCCTTGCTTGTCCGGTGCAGACCTCGGTGGGAGAACTTGATCTTGATGGTTACGCTTACCTACGCAGCAACTGGCTCTTGAACTGCTCGATAGTCCTGGCCACTCGATAGCACCGCCCATGCGATCCGTGCCAGCTTGTTGGCTGCCGCGACGATGAGCACGTTGCGTGGGGCTCTGGCTTCAAGAGCCGTCATCCACGCGCCCATGGGAATCCGCTCTCGCTTACAGCGCAAGACCATGGCGCGTGCTCCATGGATGAGGATCTTGCGCAGGTAGCGATTACCGTTGCGGTAGCATGGCTGGCATGAGTATCCCGTGGCAAGCATTCCCGATTGCGCTCGTCGTCATCGCAATTGCTGTAGTCGTTTGGAACAGCATGAAGATGCGTCGCAGACTGGGAGATAACGCGACTCCCGAGGACATTCAGAACGAATATCCCAATGCCAAAACCTTCACCATAATTCTGAAACTCTGCGCCAAATAATCTTGAAAGCTACAGCCGGGTAAGCCCTGCATGCGTTGTATGGGCCTGGTCACCGATAACGCGCTGGCAAAGGAGGCTGCGCGGTATGGTGCAGCAGGTGGAAAGCCGCAGGTAGTGTGGCCGAACGGAACCCTCGCTTCAATCGCGGTTGGATTGTTCATGAAACTGGTCACGCCATGGGAGACGCATAAACCAACGCCGTTGCTGCTTGAATACGATGGCGATCTGCAGACAGTGGCACCAAGCAATAAGCTCGCTTACCTGCCTCCAAACTGCAAGCATTTTCGATTCTCTGAATGAACTGGCAGATCCATTTTGGAGCACCGATGCTCTCGCAACTGTCGAATAGGTACACGCGGATGCAATCGTTCAATGGGACAGGCGGACGGCTGTTCAATCGACAAATAATTCCACAAAAGCTACGACAAACAATTCCTCACCCTGCAGTCCCTTAGTTTGCTGCCTCATCCGATTGCGGCAGAAGGCGTCGAGGGTTCCGGCCGTCGCCCAGATGCTCCTAAGCTCCAATCAACTCATAGGATGAGCTACTTTGCGGCTGGCGACATCAATGTTGGCTTTAAACCAACAAACCGCAGAGTGTACGAGAGCCCCATCGCGCTTTATATCGGAACTGCCGATATGAGCAATGCCTTCCCAATGCGTCCCACGGGATCGGTAACAACCAACGCGATGCGCACAGCTGGCATTTGCGCTGCTCCTCCCGTAACAAAAGTCAGCGCCCCGTTTTCGAAGGGGAAGGGTGCGGGTTGAGGCTCAAAGTTCTTATCGTCTTTCTGCACATGGATGTCTAGTGTGTAGCGGCCTACCGCGCGAACAGATACCACTGGGCCGCCAACGACTGTGAGGTTGAGAACCCAGCTCGCGCCACCTGCTGCAAGGGCGACGGTGGCGGTGCACATGTCTTCGGTGAGCGTGGGCATGGTGGATGGGACGAACATCGCCATCGCCGGGGCTGAGGGGAGGCTGGCTACTGCGGGAGCATCTTCGCGCTGCGACGGCTGGGTAGGCTCGATGCTTCCGGCCGGGAGTGGAACTTCGATGACATCGGGCGGCAGGCGGCGTTCGGCGGGCATGCGCACGTCGGCCCAGTAGAACCATTTCACGTACGGTAAGAGGCCCGTCGGCGTGGGTGAGTCGTCTATAGTGGCGACGAAGTTTTCGCCGTCGAAGGCCAGCGCGCCGCGACCGATCTCGCGAGCGTAGACGGCATCGGGCACACCGCCGCTGGCTCGTCGCAGACGCCAGCTTGGGGCGCGCGCAGCGTCGTCCGGGGGATCGTTGAACAGGCCGGGCTCGGCGGCTTTCAGCGCTACCAGGTCAAGGCCGGCTGCGGTGATGGTGATGTGGGCGATGCCGGTGTCGCCATCGACATCTACCGCGACGTGCGGGGCGGGGGGCATGCGATCGCTGGGGACGGCGATGGGAAGGAGCGGGCAGGCGGCGAAGTCCGCTTCATTGCCTCGGGGGGAGATCGGCACGAAGCGCAGGAACTGCACGGTCTCGAGCGCTCGCGGCAGGTGGGTCTGCAGCAACACACGACCGCCGGCGGGTTCGAGCGGCTTGTCGGTAAGCAGACGGAAGCGGTCTCGGAGGGCGACTCCGGCCAGGCCGAGCTGCGCACCTTCGACAGCGATCTCTGCGCGAGTGCGGCGCCTGCCGCGATCGAAGTCGGCGATGTCAAGGCCGCGTGCATCGCTCATGTAGACGCGGTAGCGCGCATTCGGAGCTCCGGCAAAGTGCAGGTTGAACTCAACATCCTCGGAAGGGCCGGGACGGCTGCTCCAGACGATGCCGATGCCGGTCTCGGGTATCAGTGGGGCGCGTGGGTCGGCGATATCGATGTCGACCGACGCGCTGGGGCCGATGTTGCCCTCCACATCTTCGAACCGGGCGATCACCTTCAGGCGCTGGGCTTCCATCGGCATCAGATCGGGCGTGGTGAAGTCAAAGGTGAGCGTGCCCCCTTCAAGTGGAGTTGGTTGCGTCTGTGTGCCGCCATCGAATTCGACGATTGCGAGAGCGAGTGCAAGCGAGCCCGCGGTCATGCGGGTCGACTCGGGCACGATGAGTTGGAGATGCAGCGAGCCTGAAGGTGCCGGTCCCTGGTGCGCGACACGCGCTGCCGGTTCGACGCGAGGACGCAAGGTGGGCGCGGGCAGGGGCGGGCGGGCGGGAAGCGGAACGGCGAGATCGGTGGGGTCGCCGAAGCGGCCAAACATGTCGCTGAGTGAGAGTCGATAGGTCCAGGGCGCGCCATCCGCTTCAATGGGAGTGTCGTAGACGATGCCGATGCGGCCGCCACGGAGGCTGCTCTGCGAATCGGAGACGCCGAGCATGCGAGTGGCTGCACGTGGCGGGTCTCCGACGAGTTCGTGCCGCGTCTGCCACCCCTCAGCAGTCAGGCGGCCCAGGGACATGACGGGAGCAAGCGGTGGGCTGTCCACCACAAACTGCTGGCGGAATTCTGTGCTCGGACCTTCGTCGGCACGAATCCAGATGGCGGTTCCGAGCAACACGTTGGGTGGGGACGGCCGATCGGGAAGCGGGGCGGCGAGGGCGGGCGCGACGAACACACGCGGAGTCAGGCCAAGCTTGCTGGCGCGAAGGGTAGCGCGGGCTAGCTGTGGTGTCTGTGCGATGAGGCGCTCGAGGATACGCTTTTCAGTGGCGTCAGGCGGTAAGGGGAGGGGATCGAACTTTTTGCAGGCGAAGACGCCCGCAACGAGAAGCGCGCTAAAGATCGGCTGGCCGGTCGCGTCCAACTGCTCGGGCAGGCTGTCGAATTGCGTCATGAGGCCGAGGTAGCGCGCGGTGCCGGGATCAAGTGACTTCATCAACAGATCGTCTTGCACATTGACATGGACCCGCTGCCAGGGCCTGCGTCTGCCGGGCGAGATCTCGGCGCCGAGAAAGGTGTGGACCTGTTCCACGAGGGCGGGCGATGTGGCACTGCCGACCAGCGTGGCGAACTCGGTATCGAGGTCGTCGCGAAAGATGCTGAGCCTTGCCTCCTCATCGGCCAGAGTCAGTGGATCGAAGGGACCGTCAGGACGATCGGGCGGGGTGAAGCGCAAAGGCGCGCCGCCGCGGACGCGATCCATCGCTCGTTCCGGACCCTCGCCGCCGACGTACCATGGCGAGTCTCCCCTGATGGGTGCGCTCAGGGTTGTGATCGGCGCCGAAGCGACGACATGCTCAAAGGCGAGGTCGGCGGGAATGACCCAGCCGATTATGGTGGCAATGCCTCGGCCGCGCAGCCGGAGGCCGGTGATATCAGGCGCGCCGACCACCCAACGGTTTTGCGAGCGCCGGCTGATCACACGCTGGCCGACCCGATCGATCAGGATCACCTGACCTGAAGCGGCAGGCCCACCTGAGAAGCGCACCTCCACTCCGATGAGCTGAGTGTCGGGGGTGATCGCTTTTAGCGTGCCGATCAGCTCGCCGCCCGCCGTGTCCAGATTGGGCGTTGCCTGTGCTCGACCCTGACGGTCCGCCCAGAAGAAATCGAGCGGCTGCATCCGCAGTGCGGGCATTCTCCAGACACCCATTGGAGCAAGAGGAAATCCTATCTCTGCGGAGGGAAACGCGCGCAGGTGCGTGCCTTTGGGAAGGTCGTTGTCTTCACCGAGACACACGGTGGCATGAGCGGAAAACACGTTGAACTGAGCGAACCAACTGGTCATAACGCCTCCTCGGCAAAGCTCGGTTGCAACGGCACGGTCAACGATCCGCCTAGCGTAGCTGGCACAGGGCCGAGGTCGTGACAGTTGAGCTGCATAAGCGGCGGATTGCGGGAGCCGACATTGCGGACCGGCACAAAGGGCTTCGATGTGGCGAACAGCAGGCGCGAGCCGCTGCGGTCACGCAGGCTGATGTCGAAGACGACGCCCTTGCCTGCAGCTCCCATGATCAGCGTGAGCGAATCGACCGTGAAGCGCCCAGGCCGGTGGATAGGTTCAGGCGATTCGATCAGCACACCGGCGCAGCTCCACGTGGCCGCTTGTTGCCGCCAAAGCAGGCTGATGCGGGGTTCAGTGGCGACTGGCCAACCGTCAAGACCGACGTGGTCGATGAAGGCGTCAAATGCAGCGTCGTCGCCTTCGACTCTGGTCGGCGTGAGCACGGCATCGGCGCGCAACACGGCACCGCCCGTCGCGGTACCTGTGGACCTGCCCGAGACCACCTTGCGGAAGTGCAAGGTGTTCAGCATCTCTGCGCCCGTCGCCCAACGGGAGGTTCTGAAGCTTACTCCCGGGAGCCGGCCGTCGAGCTCACCTTTGGTCGACTTCGCCAGAACGAAGACCTCGTACCAGGAGAGGCGCGAAAGTTTCATCGGCACCTCCATCACGACGTTCGGTGGAGGTTGCTTGCAGACCGATGCAGCGTAGGCATCGGCTTTAGCCTTCTGCGAGCCGGTGAGGAGGTTGCTCGTGCTCGCCCACTCAAGTACTGACCGTAGGACCTGATCGGGTTCGACCTCCTTCGGTGCGTCGAGCCGCCGCAGACCGCAGCAGAGCTCGAAGCCGTAGGCTCCGGCCAGCGCGCCGACGTGGCTGACGCGGAAGTAAACGCGGGCCGGGTCGTCCGCGAAGCGGAAAAGTTCGCTCTGCGCAGGCTCGTAGCCGAGCAGGTAGCGCTCGAGCATCTCCGGATGAAAGAGGTCGCGACGGCGGTGAATTTCAGTGAAGAATTCCACGGTGCCGGGACGAGACAAGGCTTCTGCCTTTGCCGTGCGGAACCAGAAGGAACGCATGATGGGTGGATCGTCCTCGAGTTTATGCTCCGCGATCGTGAGCGGCTTGCCCATGTCGTCGCGCTTGGAGAGCTTGCCTGACCAGCGCATCGCGACCTCGATGCGATAGACGCTTCCGGGCTTGAGCATGCATCGCACCGTGGAGGAAGAAGGTGAGTCGAACTGGGGCGGTTTGTCCTTGGCTGCCTTATCCAACAGGTCGGCCTGTGCCTTGGTGGCGGCATTGCGCGCATCGGCTGCCAGCGCCGCTGTGTGCGTGATGCCGGCGACACCAATCACGCCCAAAGGCATCCCGATCGGATAGGTGATGGCGAGAGTGGTCGCCTCGGCAGCGCCTACAGCGGCAAAGCGCACGGCGAAGCGGTCTGCGTCGAAATTCACGACTTTATCGGGAGACCATGCCGCGGCGTTGTTGTCGACGGTGCGAAAACGACCGGGGGCCCACTCCTTGCGAGGAATCGCCAGCCAGATTCGCGCCTGGCGCAACGGCTCCGCGAAGGTCACGTTCAGTAGCTGGGCGGGGCCGGCGAACTTCTGCGGAAGGTCCTGGATGGGAAGTCCGGGCGGAAGGAGGGTTCCGCCGACATCGAGGAAACCGGTAAAGTTCCGTCCATCGAAGTCGGCTGAGGAAGCGAGTGAGACGACACGCGGCACGGCATATCCGACGCGCGCGGGGATCAACTGCACGCTCAGATGATCGAGCACGAAGCCGTTAGTGCGCCCCCCCGGCAGCCAGCGCAGCTCGATCTGCACACGTACCTGGCTCTGCAGTGCATCGACAGATAGCGGGTCCGGTGGCAGCGACCATCCATCGCCGGAGACGCTTGCCAGGGCTCCCGGAGCCCAGCCGAGGCGTGCGACAGCCTTTGCCTGGCAGAGGTTGGCCTGCGTCGTGAGCGGATCGCCCGGCAGGCTCTTGCCGGCGTCAGGTAAGGCCGCGAACCAGAGGCCGGGATCGGGCGTGAGCAGGGCTAGCTCGGCCGGTTGTGCCTGGCCTCCGGCATCGCCGAATTTGCCGATGAGCCACGTAGCGCTCATAGTCCCCGGGACGAGCTTCTCGTTCGCCGGATCGGTTGCATCGAACAGCTTCAGCCCGTTCAGTTCCCAGTCATACTCCAGGGCATCGCCGCCCATCGGTTTGGCCCGAAATTTAGTTGGATAGACGTTAGCCGAGGGGAACTGCGCATAGCCTCCGGCGAGTTCGGGCGCTGTGGCGAAGGTGAGCAACGGAATTGCGTCGGGCCACACGGAGTTGATCTCGGTGGCCTCCTCGCGCCTACCGAAGAGTGGAGCGATGACCTCGTATTTATCGTTCGTCAACGACTGCGGGCCATCGAGCGGATTGGGCGGTTGCGGCAGCGTAGGGCTTGGCTCGCTGTTGTAGGAGATCTTTACGCACTTATGGATCTCATGGAAGAAGAGATCGATCGTTCCGCAGACTTCGGCCTGCAGGTACGGCTCCTGGCCATCCATCAGCATGACGAAGACGGTGGCATCGACTCCGATGGAGAAGAAGCCGACGTGGATGTCACCGCCGACGCATCCCATTGCCGCCAAAGTTGTGGGTTGCGTGCTGAAGAGGACGTCGGCTCGGGCGAAGAGCTCGGCCCAGACGATTGGCTTGAGTCCCCAGACGGCATTGAAGCCGAAGCCAAAGGCGGAGACGAAAGTCCCTGGGTCGCAGCTGATCTTGACGCCGCCAGAGTCCTGCCCTCCCCGTGGCCACTCCGTGATGCCGTTGCCGCGGAACATGATGTAGGCGTCGGAGCTCTGGCCGAGGAGCTCAGGGAACATGGTGCTGCTGATCGGTCCACTCTCGCGGCCTTCGCTTGGACGGCCGAGGGGCGGCGTCCAGCCGTCAGACCCGAGATGAATGAACCAGTCTGGTGAACCCTTAGGGAAACGAGCCGCGACCGGTACATGTGTGATAACGATGTGCGGGATCTCGTAGACACCGTCTATTGCGATCGTCACCGCGTCTGCGGGATCAATGACGACAACGCCCTTCGCTTCGAGGACTTTGACGATGGGTTCGTCGCGCGTGATCTTCACCCGCGGCGCCATCATGACGCCCTTCATGGACCCTCGAATGACGATATCGGGCGTGGTGAGGAAGATGCCTGCGCGCGCGCTAAAGGTGAAGCCCATATCGGGTGCAGTGCCGATCACAGCTTCGAGTCCGAAGCTGAAGTCCGGCGAAGGAACGAAAGACCCCGCCTTGCGGTAGTCCCAGTCCAGTTGGAACTTGATCGCGTCGTCGCCAGGTGGCACCGGTGCGGGACGGCCGTTGGCTACGAAAAGTCCGCCAAAGCCATAGATGCCGAGGCCGGTGTTTGCCAAAGGAATCGGGCCGGGGAAATCGACACCGAGATCGAGCTTGATCATGTCGCCGTCGGTCTCGACGTCGGCGCTCGCTGAAAGGTCCAGCGGGACGACAGTCGCCGCAAGCGCTGCACGAAAACCTTTTTCGGTAAGCTGTACGGCGCCATCGCCATCGATCAGCGGATCGAGGGCGATTGAGGCATCCAGTCCGCGTAACGATCCGGTTACCTTTCCGCTGTCTTGATCAATGGTCGCGCGAATCGTGGCGCCGTTCACCTTGACTGGTCCGAGGTTGAGCTTGAAGCGTAGGTCCACCTCGATCCAGAATGAGCCGCGGCCCGAGCGCGTGCCGAGAACGTCAAAGAGGTTGTCGAGCCCCTTCACCTTCCAGCCGCCGGGGTCTTCGACCTCGAGGGAGCTCTTAGTGTAGTCGAGGCTGATCATATCGAGCCCGCTCTGCGCCGTGTCGATGGTCAGCACCACTTCACGAACACGTACACGCAGCGGCTGGTTGGGATTCATGTTGACGGCGAGCACCTCGACGTCGATGCCGGTGACGACCGCTGCGACCGAGTAGTCGATCTTCAGCTTCACCGGCCCACCGACCGGCGCAGAGGTGCCACTGGTGAGGATCTCAGCGCGATGCATCACAAGTTGACCTGCATCGAGAAAGCTGCTCAGCCCAACGGCGGCAGTGAGCAGGGTATGCAGAGCGGGGCCACCACCGTTAGCGACGAGCGCCGTGGCAACTGTGGCCGCAGTAACGGCAATCTTGGCTCCAAGTCCTCCGACGGCGCTGTCGATCTTGACCAGTCCGTCGGGGCCCTGGCTCTCCACCGCTAGACTCAGGTCTATGGACGGTGGGATGCCCGGTCCGCCTGGCTTCCTTGCAAAACGCGCACGCACTCTAACGGGCTTGCCGCCGCCCAGCGTGAGAGCCCCGCCGGGAGCCGCGGCTTCGGTATGGCCGGGTGTCGGCAGTTCCATCACTGCTTCCACTAACGTTGGCACAAAGCCGTCGAGCCCGGTCGCGGTCGGGTCGCGGCATTCGATGCGAACGTCGATGCCGGGGCGATTGCCGTTAGCGGGGACCTTCGCGAGGATAAGCAGATCGATGCCGGGGGTGGGCGCGCGTCCGATCTGCAGATGCGCGTCGACGGCGTGGCCGCCGAGAAAGGGCACTCCCTTCGGGAGAAAGAAACGCGCGGTACGCACGGCAATGCCGCGCCATGGAGGCTGATCGGCGGGAGTGTCGATAACGGCTCCGTCGATCATGGTCTTATCCGGGGGCACGGCGTCGTCGGCATCGTCGAACGCAACGCCACTCGTGAGCTCAAGGCCGAAGCCCGTTGTGCCGAGGAGCACGGTGCTGGGCTCGAGGCCGAGTACGATCACGTCGTCTGGCGCGTCCTTGTTGGGTGAGAGCAATACCTCGACGCTGCCGTTCGCTTTTCCGCGAATCACCAGCCAGACATTGGCGCCGGTAAGGACGACAGGTGGAGCGCCGGGCGTCGCTTCAAGCCACTCAGCGTCTTCCGGCGGGTCGCCCCCGGAGGGGTGCTTCGTAGCCGCCGTCAGCAGGTGGCCGGGCAGCGACTGCACCAGGTTGAACACGGCCTTTTGTGGACCATCGTTGAGGGATAACGCGAAGCGGAACGCCGTGCGTGATTTGGGGGGCCCGGTCAGGGTCAACACATAAGGTCGCTCATCGTTAGGCGCGATGAGATCCAGCTTGAGAGAGCCCAGGCTTTCGACAGCGCCTAACTTAGCGGTCCCTTCTTTTTTGTCAGGCGGGTTGGGGTCGAGGTCATCCATGAGCTGGATCGTTTCCAGATAACCCTTGGCCGCGCTGCTGCGCAACACGCTGCTCCACACACCTGCACTGTCCAATCTGGACTGAAGGTTTTCCATGATCTGTCTCCAACTCGGAAAAATTAAGAGCAATAGGGGCCCGGCTGCACCGATGGTGGTTATCCCATACTTTGTCTCGTAGACAGGCGTGCGTGTCTTGATCGGTAAAGGCAAAGATGACGTTCGACGTACGCTACGGCTGAAGCATGGCCCCGGAGAAGATGGTCTTCGCGTCCCATCCCGTTCCTACAACTTTGCCCTTGGAGTCGGCCCATTGAACGGTGTTGTCGTTGCGGCCGTTGTCTCGAAACCATAAGAGCTGAAGCTCAGTCGTGAGGGCGTAGATGACGCCGTCGCCGCTTGAGAAGGCATTCGGGTAGTTCCAGTTCGAGGCGATGAGTTGGCCTTCGTTGACGGACCATCTGTTGGTGCCGTCGTCGCGTCCTTCGTGTCAGAAGCGATAGAGGTCGCCTTTGCCGGTGAGGCCGTAGAGCGTGCCTCCGTCGCCGGCGAAGATACGGAAGAAGTGCCAGTTGCTGACGACGAGCCTTCCTTCGCGCGCGGTCCAGCGGTCGGCGCCGTCGGCGTAGCCGTCGTGGCGGTACCAGCGGAGTTCGCCGTTGCGACTGAGGGCGTAGAGAAGTCCGCCGCCGGCTCCGATCACCTGCAGGCCCTTGAAGCCGGAGTTGATGGTCTGCCCTTGCGACTGTGCCCAGCTGAAGGTACCGCCGCGTCCATCGTGGCGATACCAGACGAGGTCGCCGTCGGTGGTAATGGCGTAGAGAACACCGCCGCCGGCTCCGATCACTGTCCTGAAGTTCCATCCCGTGCCGACGGGAAGGCCTGCCGTAGCGGCCCAACGGAAGCTGCCGTCTTCGCGACCGTCGTGGCGATACCACAGCAGTTTGTTATCCGCGGTGATCGCGTAGATCACAGCCTTCGAGTCGGGAATGTTTGCGACTGCAACGGCGGGAGCCGCCGGAGCCGGCTTGGGTGCGGGCGGGTGTACTCCGACTACGGGACCGAGGCCGATGGCGGGAGTTGCTGTGGTGCCGGTCGTCGCCGTGCTGAAGTTTGGATTTTTTACGTACACGTCGACGGAGATGAGGATCAGGGGCTCTCCCGGTGGCGGCTGGTAGTTGGGCGGCGGCGGGCCGGGGCCGTCGGGATCGATGTTGATGCCGCTTCCGATCTCGATGCGAGCCACCGTCGCGGAGCTGACAGTTGTCGGAGGTTTATATTCGGGAAACTTCCATGCATTCGCCGAGGTTGAGGGTGGAAACATCTCGTACGACGATCGATCTCCCTGAACGAGGGTGTCGACCTTCAACAGCTTGCCGGACTGCGGGTCCGTAAGCTCTATTCCGCGCAACGAGGCTCTTGAATTCTTTGGATCGCGGAAGCGTACGACGATTCGTCTGATCTCGAATCTACCGGCAGGTATCTGTAGAGGTCCGGCGACGATGAGAGGATTTCTGTCAACTGCTTGAATCTGCAGGCTGCCGCCCATGGGCGTGAGAAGAGCCTTGCTTCTTCTATCGAGACCGAACCGCGCGCCCGGAGTGAAGTATTTAAGTTCGAGCTGTGCAGAAAGCGGGGGAACGAACAGCAGGACTCCGCCCGCGAGTATCAGACTGAACGTATAACGAAATATTCTTCGCTGGTACATGGCGACCTCCCGACGATGAAAGCAAACTGAAGGCCGACAGCGATTCAAGGACGAATTTGAATTACTAGGACTTGACTTGTGTGATCGTGTAGATATTGTGATCGTCATGGACCCCTTTCCATGCAATGAAAGGTAGCTCTCTGAAGGAAACGATCGCCGGTCTCTGCGATGTGCCGATTCCAATAGACACTTGTGAACTCCATTCAATTGATGGCTGCCCACCCGGCCCGATTGCCGCTTGCGTGAAATAGACGCCGTCGTCTCCGGGAACTCCTTGCCATGCCAGGAACAATCGTCCATCGCCGGTGTTCACGACGGTTGGGCCCATGATACTTCCCGGTATTCCGATGCCGACCGTTCCTTGCGGCCCGTTCCCCACGATCACCCATGATAGTTGCTGTTGAGGCTGCCAGAACATTTGGACCAACGAAGTAGTGTACAAGCTATCGTCGCCGGGGATTCCCCGCCAAACCATCCGTGGAAGATTGTCTAGACCGACACATACAGAGGGTCTATCCGCGCTTCCCGCGCCGCCGATTCGTTGCTGTGTTGCCCACGGGTTCCGCCAAGTCGTGTAGTAGAGGGCGTCGTCGCCAGGAATCCCACGCCGTACCATCAGAGGAACAGCACCTACTACCGTCAGTGACGGAGCGCAAGCGGAACCAGTGCCGGGAATTGGAGCGACAGCGCTCCAGTGATCGCCAAGGTCACTGCTCGTCGCCCAGTACAGCGCATCGTCATCTGGAACGCCGCGGATCGCCAGCCATAGTGTAGCGCCATCCCACGCGAGGGCAGGACCGTCAGTTGAAGCGGCACCCGGGATTACGCTCTGTGGCGACCAGTTGACGCCGTCGGTGGTGCGAGAATTCCAAATCTGATCATCGTCTCCGATCCCTCTCCACGCCATCACCAGGAAAGAACCGCAGACGCACAATGCCGGCGAGGCATCCGTGCCAACGTCCGCGACAGCTCTTTGTGAGCCCCATCCATATAGAGCACGGGCGGCCTCGACGTCTTCAGGCGCTAGAGTTTCAGTAACGCTGCTGAAGGGATACATGAGCGTGCCTGGTGTGGTGGAGTGTCCAATACCGATCGCGTGCCCTATCTCATGTGCCACCACCCCAAGCAAGCTGTTGCCTCCGGGAAGCTGTGGCACAAAAATGGCTGTGGCGTTATTGTTGATGGTGATCTCCGAAGTCAGGTGAGTATTTCCGAGTTTGCCATTCCCGGCTGAGTCCAGGGGACCGAGATCGGCAGGGCCAATGGTGATGTCAACGGGTGCAAATACGTTGGTAACCTGTGTAAAGGCGAGCGCTGGCACTGCCGCTCGCCAGAGCTCGAAAGCTTTCTGAACGGACGTTAACATTTCTGAAGGTTGGACCCCATTGACTGTGCCTGATAGTCTCCACCTTGCTTCAAACCTTGGGGATGGCTGTTGATCAGGTACGAGCGAAAGCCAATTTGCGGTGTTCCCGGCGCATCGAGATAGTCACACATTCTGCCAGTGTTCACGCGCAAAGGGACCGAGTTTACTCCAACAATGCTGAACGGCGGTCCGATGAAGGTAGGCTGACCGGTTTCTCCCAGCACAGTCGCCCTACTTGCCACCCTCGCCCCGTTCATGAACCAGATTTGGGTCTCTTGAGTTTGAGAGTTATGCCAAAGGATGTCCGCGTTTCCGTCGCTGTTGAAGTTGCCTACTCCGACAATGCTGAACGGCGGTCCGATGAAAGTAGGCTGGCCGGTTTCTCCCAGCACAGTCGCCCTGCTTGCTACCCTCGCCCCGTTCATGAACCAGATTTGGGTTTCCCCTGTTTGACTGTGGTACCAAATGATTTCAGCGTTCATCGTATCTCCTCGGCAACCCAAAATTCGTCATGCTCTCTATTCGTTAGGTAATTGGACTCGCCCCCGCGCCACCGATGCCGAATGCCACATCGAAGCTGTCGAGCGGTCCTTCGCCCAAGGCTTTGATTACGCCTCTTTTCGCGTCCAGCAGCTAAAGCAAGTTTCTACTCGTTGCCGGGGAGCCAGTGCGCCGAGGGCGCTGAATTCGTTCGCGGAGAAAAGACGTTCCGCGATTTCCTCGCCTGGGTGATGAGCTGCACCTTCTTGGCGTCCTCACCAGCTTGCCTTGCTTCCGAGAGTTCTCCCGAGATTCGCTCCCCAATGACCGCTTCGCGAATCGCGATTGGCACCTCAGGGTGCTGCGGAATCTGTCTCTGCGAACCGTGTTCTGATTGCATGGCTCACCTTTCTCTGACCGGTCGGGAAATATGGGTTGCAGTGCGGTAAAGCACTACAAGTACACCGGAAGCTCCGGGTGGCGTAAGACTAAGTTGTCTTGGGGGGCCGATTGCGCAGTCGGAATCCGAAACTCTATGGCACAGTGCCGAAATATATACAAGAGTTAAGGTTAAAAAGCAACACTAAATTTTTACGAATGTCCTTTTAGACGCGGTGGACCATAGCTAAAGGCCAATTCCGTAGCCCTCCGACTTCGATCGAGGGGCCTGACGATTCCGAGGCGTCACTGATACTCAGAGCGGTCCCATTACGTCTTCCTGTTAGGGCTTAACGTATCCTTTACTCGAGATGAAGCGTTCTCCCAAGTCGAAAACGAAACCCCCACACCTTTTTGTTCTGGATGCACTTGCTCCTCTGAATCCCGAGGTGCGCCGGATGTTTTCCGGATTTGCAGTCTATGTGGGCAACCGACTCCTGTTGATGCTGCGGGACCACGCAAAATCTCCGCAGGACAATGGTCTCTGGCTCGTTCTTTCGGAAGGTGTCGACCCCGCAGACGCGAGCCTGCGCCAGGACTTCCCATCGATTCGTTCGATTCAGCTGCTGGGGAACAAGATCGGTCATTGGCTTCTCATACCCAGTGATAGTGCTGATTTCGAAATGACTGCTCTCCACGCATGTGATCTGATCCTGCGCCACGACCCACGCTTTGGCCGAATTCCGCAATCGAGACGGTAGCCCCGGCTATTGTGTAAGTGACGAGAAGCGCGTTTTCTATGAGCAGGTCATTGGTGTCAAGGTTTGGCCTTCGTCTTTTCCTTCATAGAGCTCTTGCTTTTGTTGTTGGGTGTGTTGCGCCGCATGTTGCTCTCCACCGGGTTTCTATTCGCACTCTGTGTGAGCTGACTTGATGCAAGCTCGGTGCCGGTTGGGGCTCGAGAGGAGAGTCGAGCTGCTATTTATCGGTCGGCCTCGTGGGCCAAAACGCGTGCGCAGTCATCGGAACACGGTGTCGTCGCAACAGGTCGGTGGATCACGATATCTAGTCACCGCCTGTTGTTTGCTCTTCAATCCACTCTGCTAATTTCTGCTGTAGTTTTCTCTTTGCTTGGAAGATATAGCTGGTACTCGCGCGCATGTATGTTTGCATCTTGAGGCAATGTGATTTCTACAAGGGCGGTGTTTTTCTTCTTGCAAAGGACGATACCAACCGTAGAGTTTTCATGATCAAGCTTGACGAAGCGATCGAAGTAGTTGACATACATCTGCATCTGGCCGAGGTCTTAATGCGTCAGCTTGCCGATTTTCAAGTCAATAAGGACGTAGCACTTTAACAGGCGATTGTAGAAGACTAGATCGATGAAGAAGTGTTCTTCGTCGAACGTGAAGCGTTTCTGGCGCGCCTCGAAGAGGAAACCTTTGCCAAGTTCCAGCAGAAAGTGCTGAACGTGCTCGACGATCGCCGCCTCGAAATCAGACTCTGAGTATGTGTGCCTGCCATCCAGGCCGAGAAACTCGAGGACGTATGGCTCCTTGAGTATGTCTTGCGGTCTGGAAACATCTTAGCCCTGGCGAGCGAGATCGTGGATCGCTTTCGCCTCCAGATGAACAGCCTCGAACAAATGAGATCGATTTTCGACGAGGGGACCGCCGGTATGGTGCTGATCGGCATGCCCGGCATCGAGAAGCGCATAGCCCGATTTCCGCAGTTCTATTCGCGTATCGGTTTCGTCCATGAATTCCGTCCCTTGGATGCCAATCAAGTGCAAGAACTACTCGAGCGGCGCTGGACTCCCGCGGGCGTTACGCTTCCTGATGAAAAACTCATCCCGGAGGTCATCCCCAGCCTCATACGGATGACCGGCGGAAATTTCAGGCTCTTGACTCGACTCCTCACCCAAATCGAACGGGTTCTCCGTGTCAACGACCTTCACCTCGTCTCCAATGAAGTGGTCGAAGCGGCGCGGGACAGTCTTGTGATCGGCACAAGCTGACGCCGTATACGCCAAATAATCTTGAAACATTACGCCAAATAGCTCTGAAACACTGCGCCAATTAAAGTTGAAAGCTACACCTCTGTGTCCCAAGCGCTCAATTAGTCGTTGGGTGTTTTGATGCCAAGATTTCCGCCATTTCGATCTGCGGCGAATTGGCAAACAGCTCCTCGGCTTTTGCGAAGAGCGCTTTGGCTATGGCGCCATTCACATGAGCGCTCCTGCCTTCTTCATCAACAAAAGTGTCGAAAATACCGAAGGTTGCGAGACCGATCTTGATCGCATACCAGGCGGTCGTGCCTGGTTCTTGCGCTACTAAGGGTGAGCCGACTTCAAGAACGCTTCAACCTCGACTTCTTTGCCCGGACGGGCATTCAATAACGCCAATATCGCGAACTTATCCACTACTCCTCCTATGTGTTTCTGCGTAGTGAGACACATTTCGTATCTCTCGGTTACATGAATATTCAGTTACTTCAGAATCGCCACCGACTCTTTCGATCGCGGGCTACGGGATAAAACCGTAACCCGTGATCTGTCGACTAGAGTGCGGCGATGCCGTTGAAGCCCACGCTCTTGGGAAGGCCGTCGATCTCGCCAAGGTCGAGGAGCGTGCCGTCGGTGTTGATGCGGTAGATGCTGACAGAGCCTGCGCCAGAGTTGATGGTGTAGATGTACTTACCATCTCCGCTGACGGCGATGTCAAGGTTAGTTGTACCTGAGGGCTTGGAACTGAGAATGGTTCCGGCGATAGGAGTGAGGGTACCGTTGGAACCGACGGAGAAGCCAGCGACCGTGGCCGTGGCGGAGTTGTCGACATAGACGTACTTACCATTCGGGGTGATGACATTCCAACAGTTTCCATCGCCCTGGGTGGGAAAACTCTGGCTGATAGCCGTGATGGTGCCGTCGGCGTTGATGGTGTAGGAGGAGATGCTGGAGATATCTGTGCCGTCGGGCTGGTTTTCAGAGACTATCAGCTTACCGCTCGGCGTGAAGACAGCAGCGAAGACGCCGGGAGTGACGCTGTGGTTGATGACGATCGACCCAAGGGTTCCATCGGGGTGAATGGGGAGGGTGTCGATGTTGTTGGGAACCTTCTCGATCACGGCGAGCGTTCTGCCATCAGGGCTAACGGAGATGGAGGAGCCTCCGGAGTGCGTGGCAGTGAGATGCACGGTAGAGTTGGGAATCTCGTGAAGGCGACCGAGATTGTCAGCGCGGAAGGCTACGATAGCTCCGTTTCCGCCCGCGTTGAGGACGTAGACAGTGCCGTTGTGCTCGGCGACGGCGACCGGCTCGGAGCCGCCAGTGGGCTCCTGGTCGACGAGGACCGGCAGTTCGCCGAGGAGATGGAAGCTGGAGATGGTGCCACTGCCCGAGTTAATGGCAAAGAGCAGATTGTGGTCCTGGCTAAGGGTGAGCGAACCTTGCGACTGGAGTGGATCGGTGGCGCCGCCGCTTCCGCGGCCACCTGTAATGAAGCGCTCTTTCAGGGTGAGTCTGCCGTCGAAGAGACGCTGATAGGCGAGGACCTCGTTCTTCACGGTGTCGTTCGTCATGACAAAGACGGCGCCTGCCTTGTTATTGGCCTCTGCAGCGGAAACAATTGGGGACGCTGCGCCGATTCCAACCATGATCATCAACAGACCACGAGTTACTCTGATCATTACCTGCTCCTTGTGTTAGATAGAATTTGCGCGTTAACAACGAGCTTTACTGAATGCTTCAGGTGAAGATCGGGTCCTGCTCGTTTGTGTGCGCACGAGTTGGAGAAGTAATAGGTACAAAGGTTACAAGTAATTGTGAAATTCACATTGCATCTATAGAACGTCTTCTGGCCTATAGCGATATAGGCCGTGATAAGTCGGCGCAAACTTCGCATGGTAATTCGAGAGTCGTTAAACCTATTCGTCAACTAGCATGACGATCTACCGCGCATCAATTGGTGGAGAGCTGTATGACGTGTGAGCTTAGTGGTCGTGTTGCTTGCAGAACCAACCTAACTCGGCGGCATGCGAAAAATATTGCTGAATCATCACCGCTTGATGGTCCGCAGTGAGAGCGCTCTTGCTAAATGCGGTCTCTAAAGCTGCACCTAACGGTATGCACTTTTGAAGAGCAGACAACAATAGGAAGGCCTCGTAGTCGATTCGTCTGTAGTAGACCGAGTTCTGAAAGCGATGAACTGCCAGGTAGACCGGAGAGCGGCGCATCTTGGGCAGACGAGCTATGTCGCTGTGCTTTCGTTCAGAGACGGCGTTGCTCATGATGTCGCTAGGACCAGCTTCCTGATGTACGGCGAGGACGAGCTCATCCACTGGATAGTTGAGGTCCAGTAACTGCAAATGAGGCTGCAGGAATATCCTAGACTCGCCGGCAACAGTACCAAAATCGTCCGCGGTCAAGGGCGGAACAGTTGCTCTGTCGAAGGACTCGACATATGCCCACTCGAGCCGCGCTACATCGAGGATGAGATCATGGCGCCGTGGTGAGAACTCGGAATGTGCTCCGAGCCATTGCGGCAGCATGGACCCCAGATTGCGAAGGGTAAAGGAAGTAGATGGATTCTCGCGGAGATATGCCAGCACCAGACGATCGAATATTTTGTCTCCCAGTACCGCATTCAATGCGGGGTAATCTTCGGCTACTGCTCCGATAACGCGAAACCAATACTGCCGGTTGTAGATCTCGAGGCGCTCAAACGAGTTCAGTCGATCATTAGGTTTGATGTAGCCAGCTACGAGTTCATGAGTCGAGCTTCCATCCGAGGTCGTTGGTTGCATCTGGAAGTCGGACGTGAGAGGCCGCATCACGTCTTCTGCCATGCGCCGCTGCAGATCGAGGAGATTCATGGGTGGACGACCTCGGCGGCGCTGGTCCCTATAAAAGATTCTGGCGTCTCGGGATGTTCAGAAGACTCAAGATATTGAGTCGCCTTCAGAGCCTCGGAATGCACTTCGTCGAAAGAAGGAATATTGTCATCCCACTCAAGCAGGGTTGCCGTGGAACCAGTTCTTTCGATTGCTCGCGCATACAGACGCCAAACTGGATCTAAGACCGGATGATCATGAGTATCGAGCGTGTACTTCTCGAACTTGGAATGACCGGCGATATGGATCTGCGCAACCCGTTCTGCAGGCACGCTATTGACATAGTCGAAGGGATTGAAGCCGTGATTCTGCGACGACACATAGATGTTGTTAACGTCAAGCAGAATGCCACAGTCGGCGGCTTCGACGACCTCATTCAAAAACTCCCACTCGGTCATCTCGGATTGGTGAAACTCCGCGTAGCTACTTACGTTCTCCACAGCTAGAGGTATCTCCAAGAAGTCCTGGACCTCGCGGATTCGCGCAGCCGTAGCTCTCACGGCTTCAAAGGTATAGGGCATCGGGAGAAGATCGTGGGTGTAACGGCCGTCGACGCTTCCCCAGCACAGATGATCGGAGAGCCAGGGAGTCTTCGTCCGCCGTGTGAGCGTCTTGAGGCGCTTCAGGTGTTCGCGATCAGCTGGTTGCGCCGACCCAAAGTACATCGATACACCGTGTTGAACGACGCGGTATCGATCGAGTATTTCGTCGAGAATCTGTAAGGCCCGGCCACCATCGACCGTGTAGTTCTCGGAGATGATTTCAAACCAGTCAACGACTGGCTTCTCAGCAAAAATATGATCGTAGTGAGGGACTCGCAAGCCAATCCCCACGCCGTAGTCACTGAATCCATTGAAACGATTGGCAGGCATTGCTCACTCCGCTATATCAAACAATGATGTGTGAACTGGAGGTTTGAAAGGAACTCAAGCCTCCAGTCATAGAGGTGAGTCAGCTCTTTGCAGGTGGCTTGGAGCCGTCGGTAGCGCATCCGCCCTTGCCCTTGCAGTCGTTCTTTCCAGGGTGCTTGCCGCCACCTTGTCCCTTGCAATCATTCTTGCCCTTGCAGGCGTGCTTGGGCAGTTCAGGCTGGGTGCTCTGGGCGAGAAGTACACCGGCCTGCGCCGACTGGCTTGCCGTCGGAGTGCCAGTCGGCTGTAGGGGCTGCGCGTTAAGACGCACTGCGGTGCCACCGAGCAGACCAGCGAACGCGGCGGCCAAAGCGAGAGATTGTGCGGAATTCTTCATAGGGATAAGCCTTTCTTTTGGTTGAGCCACGCGCGATGCGCTGGACGTTGATCATGGCTACGCGAACCGTAGCAACGTGAAAACGGGTCTCGCTCGTTTCCTCTGTGCCGCACATTGGAGTGCAATGGGTTGCAAAAGGTTACAGCGAAATGGAAACATCTATTTGCCGGTACATTGAGGACTAGCTCCTATCCGGCGTAGCAGGCGAAATACGCCTCATCTCCGCGTCCAGCCGAGCATGCAGGCGTTCACTGAAACCGAGCGGTAACTCAAAGACACGCTCGTCTGCCGTGAGGATCAGGATATTTCGCGTTGAATCCAGGATAGCCGAGCAGATCTCGCAATGCTCCAAATGTTTTTGGACCTGTTCCAGTTGCTCCGGGGCGAGTGCGCCATCCAAATAGCCAGAGATGTGCTCCCAAACATGCTTGCAATCTATAACCATGGGATCCACCTCCGCTTTGGGTTGATCTGTTTCAACTGTGGAACAAGTGTCTTTTGCAACATCATTCGAGCACGATGTAACCGTACTTTAACGGATGCTACGGAGATACCGAGCGCTTCTGCCGACTCGTTTACAGTCAATTCCTCTACATCACGCAATAGAAAAATTTCACGGTAGATCAGCGGCAGGTCCGTGATGGCTCTCTGTAACAACGACCGCACTTCCTGCCGCTCTAGTGCCTCGGAAGGAATCTCCCGCCAGTCTCGCAGAAGGGCCGGCGAGATGTGTCCCTGCTCATCTGTCGACTCGTCGAGCGACTGCATCTTCATCGTCTTCCTCTGGCGAAGACGGCTCCGAGCCTCATTCAGGGCGATGCTTACCAGCCAGGTGCTGAACTTGGCTTCTGCGCGGAATCCCTTGAGATTTCGAAACGCCTTCAGAAATGCTTCTTGCGCCGCATCTTGGGCGTCTGCTTCATTTTGGAGCAACGATAGCGCCATACCATAGACACGGCATTCATACGGCCGGATCAGGTCGTGGAACTCGTGCGTATTGCCTGCAAGAATTGAACCGATCATCTGCGCTTCGTCCCGGCTCTCGGATATCAATATCATTGCTTCTCGACCCATGACCGGCCGGGCTTCGCCAGTAAAGCATCCACGGAGAACAGCCCCGCCCCGAATACAAGAACCATCGCCGACGCGAACAAGAACGTGTATGGATCGGCGACATAGAATTTAGCAGGGTCGGAGAAGACTGCAAACAGCGCTTCGCGGTCAGCAGTCCAATATGCGACCAGCATATTGACGCTCAGCATCAGTCCAATCACCCTGCTTCCCAATCCCAGAATTAGCAGGATTCCGCCAACAAACTCCAGACCAGAGACGAAGTGCGCGTTCATTGCAGGAATCGGAATATTCAAGCTTGTGAAGTAGTCTGTGATCTTGTCCAGATGATGCAGCTTGCCCAATCCGGACTGAACAAGCTGCCATCCCCAATAGAGCCGAACCACCAGAAGGAACGGTGACTGAAGATATGAAATCAGGCCCGCCAAGCGCACATATGGCTGAATCACAGTTTTCATCATATCTCTTTCTCTTGGTTGACCGGCGTCGCCTGTAGTCAACACGATGGTTATTCGTCTAAAGAGTTAGAGCCAAGGTCGTCGGATTAGTTACAGTGACGTGGCAAAATCCCTGGATTGTATCCGTTGAACCTTATGATCGAATACCAGGAAGATCACGCGATCTCTCCCCAAAAATCCACTGCTGTGTCTGTAGTCGATAGAACCTACGGATTAGCGAGGTCGATGTAGAACCTGGTGTGCAGTCCACTCGGCCAAAACCAGAATGATTGTAATCACGGAGATGCAATACTGGAATAGTTCGCTCATTCTCTGTTTCGGAGCCAAAGCACGAATACGCCACTGCGATGCCGGCCTCGCACGCAGACTGCGAACCCTCCAAAGCACGTAGAGATTGATCAGCGAACCTGTGAGAGCGATAGTCATCATGGGAATACGGATGATGTCCGCATGGAAGCTTCCAGCGAGCCTGTCGAGCCCAAGGGCTGTGGCAAGCGATCCCAACCCGAGGACGGCGCTGATGCCGCTGAAAGCAATGACGGCGGTGCAGGCACTCTGCAGCAAAATGAAAAGCAGACCAGTGAAGTTGACTACCCACATCCGAGAGGTTGCCCTAAGGGGCCGTGGCACAGTTGGTGTCTCCGAAATTTCATTCATGAACGTGGTCGTTTCCCTTACTGCGATTTCAGATGCAATGAAGTCCGCAGCGTGAGCTGCCGCGAGTTAGAGTCAAAGGCACACGCTTTGGTTACATAATCTGAATCATTCTTTAGAGACCCTACCGATGAACGACTCACGCAGGAAAGTCGTAACTCTCCCGCCCACAGCGTCTCATGCTCGGCCCATAGTGAGGGCTTCCCAATACAGCAACGACGAATCCTCACCGCAATGATCGCTTCATCCCTCATCGCAGCGCTGGTTGCATTACGCGCCAATCTCGGGGCAACCGAAGTCCACAGCGCAATCGTCCCAAACTGGAGCAGTTCTCGTGGAGCTCTTCACTTCGGAGGGCTGTTCCAGTTGCCCTCCCGCGGATGCCTTGCTCCGAGTATCAACGGTGAACGCACCGAGTCCGGGCAACTGATCGTAGGCATGAGCGAACATGTTACCTATTGGAATCAGCTTGGTTGGTCTGATCCCTTTTCAAGCCCGGCGTATACGGAACGACAGAACGCCTACGGCACACGCTTCGGTCCCGACAGCGTCTACACTCCTCAAATGGTGATCAACGGAGAGGAGCAAATCGTGGGCAGCGATAACGCGAGTCTCCTGCGTGCCGTAGAGAAGGAGGGCGTCCTCCTCAGTTAGGCATTTATATTGTATCCGCAAACATCAGCAGCAATTTATTGACGGTCGACTTTTCCGTCGACGGAGACATACCGGGAAAAGGCGTGGATATCTTCGCAGTCCAGGCAGACGATGTTGCCAGCTTGAATGTGCTGCGTGGAGAAACCAGGGTCGCACTCTATCGCATGTTTCAGTAGCCAGAACCATCACACGCGTGGCGAGCTTGAAAGCACGAAACGAACAGACCGTTCATATCCCTGTTGCTACCTCAGATCTGGGTTCACCCAGCCAGGGCAATCACCTCATCCTTTTGCTCAGGCCGCAGGATTGGGACGGATGCTTGGAGTTGACACCAAATCACTTAGCGAGTTGTAGCTGACCATTAGAGAGTATGGCAAAGAATGTAGTGGAAGTATTCCTCAACAACGATAAGGGAGAGGCTTACGACCGATAGGATGAACTGTTCCCGTTCACTTCTCTTCGCCTCTCGCGCTAAAGGTCTTTGACGCCAGCGGGAAGCTGGGCGATTGCGAAGATGGCGAACATGCGCGAGAACGGCTAGATTCATCAACGAACCCCCAATTGCAACAGTCATCATCGGTATTCGGAGCCAGTCCGCATGAAAACGGACCAAAACCGCTCCTACTCCGACCGTCATTGCCAGAGAACCCACTCCGATCGCAAAACGCACGGCATTGATGGCGATGACGGCGGTGCAGATGCTTTGCAACAGAGCAAAGAATGCGCTCGACCAGGCAATGGCTCGCCGGGTATTTCCTGGTCCTTCCAGAGTCAGCCCCGGCGACGCATCTATCGGTTCAATCGGCTCTAAGGAGGTCGGCGGCATGAGAGAGTACGCTCCAGAAAGTGACAGACATAAATTCTTGCGCTTCACGGATTTTATACGACTGGACGCTCCAGCAGCAGTGGCGGCACCTCTGTGAGAACGGCGATAGGGACCGTCTCCTGTCCGGAAAGCCAGTTTTCACCAACATGTGGTTCACGGCTCCAACTGAATGTGTGCGAAAATCCGCGCACCCAACATAAAATTTAGCGAGAGAG
>JAOAPB010000086.1 GCA_025462645.1 Edaphobacter sp.
CACAAACCCCAGATGGTCATAGTGCGCCGTGTACATCACCGCCTGGTCTTTAACCGTCTTCGTTCCCGGCAGAATCCCCACCACATTCGGCGACTGGAACGGCCGCACCGTGCTCTCGATATGCGCATGGAGCCGCACCGGCAGCTCTACCGCCTTGAATCCCTTCTTGCCCGCCGCTACGATATCCTGATCCGCATCCATTCCGCTCGCCGCGAAGATCTTCTTGGCCACATCCAGCTGAATCCAGCTTGCCGCCTCCAACTGCGGGTCCTTATCGTCCCGCAGATAAGTCTTCTCGCTCGTATTCGAGTTCCTCACGACGTCCCACCCATAACTCGCCAGATCGGTCCGGTGAATAATAAGCGCACCCACCGCACCCATCCGCGCCGCCTGCTCGAACTTGTACGTCCACCGTCCGTAATAGGTCAGTGCCTTGCCTCCGAAGAACGTCGGATCATCCGATGGCGGATCGCCCACGATGCACAGGATTACCTTGCCCTTCACATCGACGCCCGCATAGTCATCCCATCCGAACTCCGGCGCTGTCACGCCATACCCAACGAACACAATCGGCGCATCCACATCCACGCTTGGGGTCAGCGTACGGTTGCTCACCGTGTAATCTTCTCCGTACATCAAGTCAATCGAGTGCAAATCGATCGACATCCCCTCGCCCTTCTTCGGCAGCAGAGAAAGACTCGTCTTCTCAGGAATCGCCTTTGTCCCCACGAAGTTCACCTGTTGCATGTAGGTTCCGTTATCTCCACCCGGCTTCAACCCATACAGAGCAAACTGCGTCGCAATATACTTCGCGGCAAGTTCGCCACCCCGCAATCCCGGCCCACGCCCCTCCAGCAGATCGTCCGACAGAAACCGTACATGTGCCCGAATCCTCTCCCCATCGATGGATGCCTCAGCCGTCTTTAGCGCCGCAGGAATCGTCTGCGCCAGCAAACTGGAGCAAACGGACAACAAAACACAAACAGTCAAGGCGCGGCAAAGTTTCTTCATGAAAGAACACCTCAAGGGAATCTTCAACGCGTCCAGTCTAATCGCAGTGGCAGCCAAAACCACCGCGCTCTCAACCGGCGCGAATAAGTGTCACAGTGATAGCCTCAAAAAGAATGAATCTGAGGATTGCAGCTATTCAGTCGGGCTCCGACCCGGTACGCAAATTGGCGGGCGGCTCCTTTCATCGCTCGCTCGAAACTCCGCTCATCTGCCCAAAGTGTGACGCGACCTACAACCTCATCGTCGATTGGGACCAGGCCGCCGATCGCTGGTTTCCAGAGGAGTCTCGCCCCCTCATCAAGCTCCTCGCCAAAGCAATCTTCATGGGACACAGTACCAACCACCGCGTGACTCACTTCGAAACCGCCGGCGTCGTCGTGGAGAGTGTCATCAAACCTGATCCATAGGATCAGCTTCCAACCGCGAATGAATCAGGGTTGGAACACAAAACGCGTACCCTGATCCTTGCTCTTCCACAAAGCCTCGACGTCGCGCAGTGCAACCGTCTTGATATCGGTCACAAATGGCTTCGTCGCAGCCTCCCTGAAAAACTCGCCCACCACCTCGAAGATCTGCGCTATCGACGCGCTGCCAAATCCGCTTCCCAGCATCTCCAGCCCCGAGCTGCGCAACGTAGCCGCCGCCAGCGAGATTGTCTTACCCGCACTCTCCCCCACCTGCACAAACCGTACGCGCGGAGCCGCGTGTAGCAACCCCTTCTGCGCGATGGCAGCCAGCACACTCTCCGCAGGCGAACCCCACAGATAGTCCAGCACCACATCCACTCCGCCCTCGGCGAACTCGCGGCGAAACGCATCCACTAGCGGCTCACGCTCTTGAACGAGCGAAATAACTGCGTCCGCACCCAAATCCTTCAGGCTCTCGAGCGCCTGCGGATCTCTTCCCGCCGCAACCACCCGCCGCGCGCCCAACCGCTTGGCAATCTGCACCGCAAGCTGTCCCGCAACTCCCGTAGCCCCAACGATCAGCACACTCTCCCCGGCAACCAGTCCCGCTCGCAGCTTAAGCGCCGCCATCGATGACATCCCAGGATTCGCCAGCCCTGCGGCAGTCGCATCCGCCAGCCCCTCCGGCAGAGGCAGACACATGGCAGCCGAGGCCACCGTCCGCTCTGCAAATGTGCCAAACGGACTCCGGGCCACCCCAAAGTAAACGCGCGTGCCATCCGCCAACCGCCCCACTCCATCGACGCCAGGGACAAACGGCAACACTCCCGTGCTGCCATAGTGACTCCCGTTCGCCAGCGCCTTCACGATCGGATGCAATCCTGCAGCGCTTACCTGCACCAGCAGCTCTCCCTGTTCCGCAACAGGATCCTCAAAAGACATATAACGGGGAGGAGCATCAAAAGCGTGGACAACAGCAGCATTCATAGAGGTCTCCGTACATTGCTAAAGCCTGCAATTTAGCAGATTCCTATGCCGCTACACACTCTCCGGCAGTTGCAACGGCCGTACCTCCATCACGTCTAGCCGCTGCAGTACCTTCCTCGCCAGCCCTGTCAGGGGCAGCGATGCCAGCTGGCTCGTCCGCACCCACTCCAGATCGTTCTTGGCTGCCGGTACTGCCCGCCGCAGGCCTCGGTCTTGCGGTCCCTTCGCGGCAAACACCTGCACATAATAGTTCGTATTTGTGATCGCGTGACGTACCCGCAGCAAAGGCTCCCGCCCCTCCACCGCATCCTGCGGCAGCGGTGGCAACTCAACCATTCCCGGCATCAGACTCGTGTCCTTGGCCCGTCGCTCCAGTAGCACCTCCGTCACCGTGCCCCGCTTTCGCAAACTTAACAAATATGCGGCAGGCAAACTCCGCTGTACCCCCCGCGCGGAGGTCACATGTTCACCCCGCGTCTTGCACATCGAGTAGACCGGACAATGCAGACACAACGGTGCACGTGGCAGGCAGATCGTTGCACCCAACTCCATCATGGCCTGATTGTGGTCCCCCGCCGCATTGACCTGCACGTTGATTCGTCGCCTCGGCACTAACGCACCTGCCTGCGCCTGCACAAAGGCTCGCCCCGCGGCCGTCCCCGACTCTGCCCGCCCGGTCAAGCGCAACAGCACCCGCTCCACATTCCCGTCGACCACGGCGATGCTCTCGCCAAACGCGATACTCGCAATCGCTGCACACGTATACTCACCGATCCCAGGCAACGTCCGCAGCTCCCCAGATGTCTTCGGCAGAACCCCATCCCACTCCCTTGTGATGAACTGTGCCGCCCTATGCAGCATCCGTGCCCGCCGGTAGTATCCTAAGCCCGACCAGGCCGCCAGCACGTCGGACTCGGTCGCCAGTGCCAGCGCCAGAATCGTAGGAAACCGCACCAGAAAACTCTCATAGTGCTCGATGACCGCCGCCACGCGCGTCTGCTGCAGCATCACCTCTGACAGCCATGTTCGGTAGGGATCGCTGACGCCCCGCCAAGGCAGCTCCCGCGCATGATTTCTATACCAACTCATCAAGCTTCGCCGAAACTGAAAGATCTCTTCTTTAGTCAGGACGACGAGTTCATGTTCCATCGCTATCATTCTAGAGGCTGTAATGAACTTGCGAACTGGCCTGCGCCTCAAACCATTGTGCCTTTTGCTGTTGACGCCAGTTGTTGTCCTCTGCCCCTGAGCCCCGCTCCCTGTTTTTTTCCTGTCAAGCCCCTGGAGCCGAAACTAAGACGCATCTCCGTACGCAAATCAAACAAAAACAAGACCTTAGCCTCCGAAAATAGTCTTCCGCAAAGTGGCATAGTAGTTTTACTCAATCGGCTATAGTTAATACAGAGTCAGAAAAAGCCCCGGGCCAACCACCGGGGCTTCTCTCTTTAAACCAATAAACCTTTTAGAAAGACGAATTTAGCCGTAACCTATTTAGAATGACGAATTTGCAGCGATAGATTCGCTTAAGTAGCTGAATTCAGATGACTTGCATCCAAAGTACCCCCCCGGGGGGAGGGGGGTCCTAAGGGAAAGTGAATCGTAGTGCATAACAGGCTCCTAGAGCAGCCCAATCACCCTTAGCTCCAGGGTACGACGTCCCATCTTCGATCTCCTCTGCACCCGTCAACTGCCGGAGAATTCGCCGAAAAAGAGGGTCGAGCAACAATGCTCGACCCTCTCTATCTCTGCCCTTTGCGTCCACGCAGACCTTCAGATCGTCATGACTTCCTTCTCTTTGGCCTTGAACAGATCTTCAACCCGTTTTATCTCGGCATCCGTCAACTGCTGAACCTCTTCGCTCGCTCGCTTCTCGTCATCGGCCGAGATCAACTTGTCCTTTGCAGCCTTCTTGATCTGATCGTTGCCATCTCGCCGGATATTCCGGATCGCCGTCTTGTGATCCTCCAGCGTCTTGTTCAGCTGCTTGACCACATCCTTCCGCCGCTCCTCCGTCATTGGAGGCACCGGTACCCGAATCACCTTCCCATCCGTCATTGGATTCAGTCCCGTACCCGACGTTCGGATCGCCTTCTCAATCGCCGACACCATGCTCACGTCGTAAGGCTGCACCAGGATCAGCGTAGGCTCCGGTGTGCTCACCTGCCCCATCTGCGCCACCGGCGTATCCGTCCCGTAATAGTCCACCTTCACCTGGTCGAGCATATGCACATTCGCCCGTCCTGTCCGCGCCGACAGCAGATGCGCCCTGAAGTCCTCCACCGACTTCTCCATTCGAGACTTCAACTCCTGGTGGGTACCCTTCAATGCCTCAATATTCGCCATCGCTGATGCCATAACCTGTGTCCTCACTGCGCCGATGCGCCTAGCCGATTTTACTGGAAGTCACCGCCAAACCGTTGTTTTTTGGTTCTCAACTCCTAGGACTCTGCTCCCGCGATACTCTTCTCCTCAAACCAGCCGAAAGAAATCATCGCTTCGACTAAAGCTGTTCGCCTCTGCCAGCCTATTGGATCTCAACTCCAAAGCCATCTCAATCCAACGAACCATCCACTGAATCCGCCCCAGACCCAAGCCCTCGCATAGGCTTCTTCTTCTTCTTTACCGGATACTTCTTCTTCTCCACCGGAGGAGCCAGTACTGCATTAACCTTCTCTTCCATCCCGCCCCAGTACTTCAAATCCGCAGGACGCGCAGAAGGAACCGTCTGCCGCATCCGGCAGTACCACAGCGCCCACTCCAGCTCTTTGGCGCTCTTGTTCTTTATCGCGTTTTCCACCCGTGTCACTTCAGAAAAAGGAGGCATCGTCATTCACTCAGAACAAGTCTCGCATGCTCCTCTTTGGCGCACGTTGAACCTGAGCGGGAACGTACTCGCCCAAGCCGTTCTACGCGACGAATCTATGGTTCCAAAGGGTTCCGCTGCACATAGACCATCCGCTCGTAGGGTGGAAGCCAGGTTCTGTACGGAACCGGCGGAAAGGTGGAGGGTGCAAGGCACTCCACTGGCATGGTGGACAAGGCGAAGCGCGGATGCAGGGCTGACAGCAGAGGTCCGAACACGTATTCGCACTCTTGAAAGAGAGGATGCTGCATCGCATGATAAGAGCCCGGAGGATTGATAAGCCGGTCGTCGTTCAAGTATCCCTGGGCTTCGACCTGGTTCCAACTGTCGTACTGCCAACCCGCGCTGATCGATCTCCCGGAGATATGGGCCGCCTTTATCTCGTCTACAGCTCTCAGAATGGCTCGATACCCTGTGAACACATCGTGAGTACCCGCGACACTGAAGAAGGTGAACAGAAAGAGGGTCGCATAACAGGACAGCGGCAGGTTCTCTCCAACCTGGTCCTGATAAAGACGCAACAGCAGGATGACAGACATGATGACCAGCGGAACGAAATAGCGATCGTAGATGTCAGAAACCGAAGAGGGAAATGCCGCTCGGGGCAGGAGCAATGCAAGATAAGCCACGCAAAAGGGCACAAGCATCACAAGCGCCTCACGCATTCCGAGCTCTCCGTCTGCCCGCCTGTACGACAGGACTGATTCATCCCTTCTCCTGAAGAGGGAGATCACCCATCCGGTCGCCGAGGCTGCGAGTACGACAGCTACGATTAATCGAAGCCCCTTTCCAAGTATCTCCGGCTCCTCCCCCATTATCGGCATTGAGCCCATAATCCCCGATTTCGATACGATATTGGGGACCCACGGAGGCAGATGGCTCTTCAGTTTCTGTATCCGATCGAACCAGATCAGGGCAGGCGTCGTGCAGGCTGCCACAAACAGTAGTTTTGCCTGAGTCGAACGTCGAAGATCGGATAAGCAGGAAAGCCACGCTATAAAAATCGGAAGCGAGAAGAGCGCGACATCGAGAGGGACATAGAAGATTGCCTTCGCTACATTTCTCACCGCTCGCCAATTAACCGGACCTCGGATAAGGTGCTCCGGCAGGCTGTACGGCTGGTGCTGAAACCAGCGCATGAATAGAAAAATGCCTATCGCGCTGAGCATCCACACCAGCGCACCGATCATCGGAAAGCGGGGCCGCCTTCTAAGCAGCCAGAATGCCGAGGGGACCATCACCAGCGTCCCAAGCCAGGCGATCTGCCGCACAGTGCCATCCAGTACATTCAGCCCAGCCGAGCCGCAGAGCCAGAGGAGTGCCTCACGATCACTCTCCGCCGTGAGAGCCCGCTGGCAGCCATACAGGCAGAGAAGGATACATAGGATGCTCGGGATGTCGGTCAGAAAACTGACCGTAAGTGGAAGAATGAGAGGCGAAAGCACAACCGTCAAAGTCCCCAGCATAGCGTTCGCGGAGTTGACCCCGAAGCGTAGCAGGATACGGTGAAGCAGGAACGCCGAGGCAACCCCGGTAAGGACCGTTGAGATCCTCAAAACCATAAAGGAGAAGCCGAATAGCTTGATGAACAGAGCGCCCCAGATCACCTGCCAACCAAGCATAGCCGTCGCCCAGCCGTTGTAAGCGAAGTGGCCGGTGTTCGCAAAGACCTGGGCAGTTTTAGCGTAGGACCAGTCGTCGTTCGTTGCCAGTTCGACAACAGGGTGGATCACGATAACGCACAGCACGAGAATCAGTCCGCAGGAGATGGATGAAACTAGATTCTTCCGGCGGGTTCCCGAGACGTCATGCCCCTCAAGAGATTGCTTAGGCACTTCGATAGTCTGATTGCCAGGCGAGTTCATGGTTTGCTCCAGCGATGGCTTTAGCCATGCTCGTCCGATCCAAATGCTCTCAGCGACGTCCGATACTCCCGACCATAGTAGCAAGTCTGTCTTCGAAGCGAGACACCCAAAACCGCTTTTTACGCCAACCCGGTCGACTCGGCCTGCTCCTGCGCGTGGTAGCTGCTCCGCACCAGCGGCCCACTCTCCACATGCTTGAAGCCCATCCCCAACGCCTCATGCTTCAGGAAGGCGAACTCCTCCGGCGTATAGTACCGCGTCATCGGCAGATGATCCCGGCTTGGCCGCAGATACTGCCCGATCGTCAGAATATCCACCTTGCGGTCCGCCAGGTCGCGAAACACCGCCAGCAGCTCGTGCATCTCCTCGCCCATCCCGACGATGATGCCCGTCTTGGTCACGATCGACTCGTCTGTCTCCGCCGCAATCGCCTTGGCCTTTTGCAGGAACCCAAGCGACCGCTCATACCGCCCGCCGCTCTTCGCCACGCGATAAAGCCGCGGAACCGTCTCGATGTTGTGATTCAGAATCTCCGGCCTCGCCGCCACCACCAGCCGCAGCGACTCCTCATTCCCCTGGAAATCAGGCGTCAGCACCTCAACCCGGCACCCAGGGGCCTGCAACCGAATCTCTTCGATCACCTTTACGAACGCCTGCGCCGCGCCCATATTGTCGTCATCGCGATTCACGCTGGTAATCACGGCATGGGCCAGGCCCAGCTGCGCGACAGCATAAGCCACCCGTCGCGGCTCGTCGAAATCGATCGGCTCGGGCTTACCCTTCGGCACCGCACAGAACCCGCACCGTCGCGTGCAGAGGTTCCCCAGCATCATGAAGGTCGCGGCCTTCTGGTTCCAGCACTCCCCGATGTTCGGGCACTGCGCGCTCTCGCACACCGTATGCAGCTTCAGCTCCCGAGCCATCTTCTTCAGGCTGTGGAAGGTCTCCCCCATCGGAGCCTTCGCCTTCAGCCAAACCGGCTTCGGCGCCGGCTTCCTGGGCGTCAGATCAATCTGGATAAGCTCGGTGTTCAGCTGGGCAACCGGCGGAGTCATCCCCTCCATTGTATCCATCTCGCCGCAACTGCCAAAAACTCAGCATGTTCCGTTGTCCGATATCCGATATCCGCCGGGTGCTGAAATACCTGGTGCTGGGCTAGAGCCTGTTATGAACTACGATCACTGCTTCCCTTAGGACCCCCTCCCCCCCCGGGGGGGTACTTTGGCTTCAAGTCATCTGAATTCAGCGATTTAGACGAATCTATCGCTGCAAATTCGTCATTCTAAATAGGTTAGGGCTAAAGTCGTCTTTCTAAAAGGTTTATTGGATGAAAGAGAAAAGCCCCGGTGGTTGGCCGGGGCTTTTTCTGACTCTGTATTAACTATAGCCGATTGAGTAAAACTAATATGCCACTTTGCGGAAGACTATTTTCGGAGACTAAGCTCTTGTTTTTGTTTGATATGCGTACGGAGATGCGTATTAGTTTCGGCTACGGGGGCTTGACAGGGGAAAACAGGCAGCTCAGGGGCATAGGATAACCACTGCGTCAACAGCAAAAGGCACAATGGTTGAGGCGCAGGCCAGTTCGCAAAGTGCATAACTGCCTCTAGTAGATCGGCCAGCCTACAACGCGTCCGCCTTGCGCACCTCAACCAGGGTCGAATAAAAAGTAGGCCCGCCGCCAATATCCGTCAGCCTCTCGCTGGTCAGCGCGTTCACATTCGCCCCATCGCGCGAGAGCTTATTCCAATCCAACCGGGCCGCCACCACCCCTGCAGCCACCTGTCCATTCACCAGCGCCCGCAAGGCAATCCTCCCCCGCCCATTGAAGACCTCCACCTGATCTCCCGCCACAATCCCGCGCGCAGCCGCATCCGTCGTGTGCATCTCCAACACACCCGCCGTCCGCGACTCCATCTTCTGGTGCACCTCAAGATTGGCAAACGTCGAATTCATATAGTTGTCTGCCTTGCGCGGCAGGAACTCCAGCGGATAGGCACCCGCTGCCGCATTCGCCCGCGACTCCACCGGAGCGGAGAACACCGGCACCGGCGTCAGCTCTCCCCGCCCGCTCGGCGTCCTGAACCACTCCACCGTACTGAACGGCAACACTTCACCCGACTCATTCACCGGCAGCTGCAGCGGAACATGCCCTTCGCGCTCCAGCCGCTCCCGCGTGATCCCCGCAAACCACGGATGATCCGTCGTCAGCGCCTGATCGATCAGCTCATCCTCACGATCGTCAAAGCAGGCTTCGCCAAACCCCATCCGCCGACCCAGCTCACCAAACACCGTCACATTGTTCCGAGCTTCTCCGAGCGGTTCGATGGCCTTCTGCGAGACCTGTGCGAACAGATGCCCATACGCTCCCTGGACATCCTTTGTCTCAAGAAACGTAGGCGCCGGCAGCAGCACATCCGCATAGTCCGCCGTATCCGTAAAGAACTGTTCATGCACGACGAGGAACAGATCCTCCCGCCGCATTCCACGCAGCACGTCGTTCTGGTTCGGAGCCACCACCGCCGGATTCGAGTTATATACGAACAGCGCCTTCACCGGAGGCCCCCCGACCCCGGCATCCTGTGCCGTTAAAGCCTGCCCCAGCAGACTCATATTCACCACTCTCGCCGCCCGCCCCAGCGGACTGGCCAGCATCAACTCCGGCATCTGCAGCACATCCGAATTGAACGGAAACGACCCCGAGGTCGAAAGCTGCAATCCACCCCCCTTGTGCTGCCACGCGCCAGTCAACAACGGCAGCATGCAAACCGCCCGCGCCGCTGTCCCTCCGTTCTCGCTCCGCTGAATCC
This sequence comes from Edaphobacter sp., assembly GCA_025462645.1. Classification (GTDB taxonomy): domain Bacteria; phylum Acidobacteriota; class Terriglobia; order Terriglobales; family Acidobacteriaceae; genus Edaphobacter. The sequence continues at coordinate 9,944 of JAOAPB010000086.1, forward strand.
CATAGTTCAACCGGATCGCCGCCGGTCCACGCCCCCCACGTCCTGCCCCTGCATAAGCCCGAGCCAGCCGCACAATCGTCTCTGCGGCAATTCCCGTCACCTTCGCCACAGCCTCCGGCGAGTGCTCTGCCTTCAGCGCATGAGCCTTCAGCTCCGCAAACCCATGCGTGCATCGGTCGATATACTCACGATCCTCAAGCCCCTCCCGCAGGATCACGTGCATTAGTCCCAGCGCCAACGCAGCATCCGTCCCCGGATTGATCACCAGATGCTCATCCGCCAGCGCAGCCGTGCGCGTCCGATAGGGATCGATCACCACCAGCCGAGCCCCAGCCCGTCGAGCCTCTTCGACAAACGGCCACAGGTGCACGTTGTTCCCGTGAATATTCGCCCCCCACGCAATAATCAGCCCCGCATGGGCAAAGTCCTGAGGAGCCGTCCCCAGCTTCACTCCATACACACTCGTCAGCGCCGCTCCGCCCGCGGTCGCGCAGATCGTCCGGTCCAGCTGCGAGGCCCCCAACCGGTAAAAGAACCGCCGGTCCATCGACCCATATCCCAGCTGCCCGATCGTCCCGGCATAGCTATAGGGCAGCACGCTCTCCGGCCCAAACTCCGCCACAGTCTTCGTCAGCCGAGCCGCAATCTCATCCAGAGCCTCATCCCAGCTGATCCGCTCAAACGCCTCAACCTCGCGCCCCTGCGGCAGCGGCCCCTTCGCCACACCAGCCCTGCGCCGCATCGGATAGAGCAGTCTGTCCGGCGAATACACACGGTCCAGATACTTCGCCACCTTGCCACACAGAAACCCACGCGTCACCGGATGCGAAGGATCACCCTGCACCTTCACCGCCCGGCCGCTCAGCTCATCCACCGTCACCAACACGGCGCACGAGTCCGGGCAATCATGCGAGCAGACCGTATGAACTACCCGCGTAGCGGGAGAAACACTGGAAGTCAGGCCCATACAGGAATTCTAGTCCACCCCAACACCCACACGTCGGAACGGATCGATACCCCTAATGCCCCAGCCGTTGAATCACGACGGCCACCAAAGCCAGCACTCCCACAACCGTCCCGATCAGCCCGGTCCCGATAAAGATAATCGCAAACCGTCTCCGCTCGGGCTTCGGAGGAGTGATCCCGACCGTCAGGATGAAACCGTCGACGATGCTCTCGATAATGTTCATCTCAAATCCTCCTTTATAAGAGATACGCCGATTCCTCAAGCATTTGCGGTCGATTCCTGCTCCTCTCTGTCTGTTCTTGCTGTAATTCCTTATCATTCAGAGGAAGTGGAGGCTTCGTGCCACAGAAGGCCCATCAGTCCGAAGCCGCACCGTCCGGCTCCAGCATGAATCAGCGTGTCTCGGTCATGGTGGGCGATCGCGCCGTTCCTCTCCTCCCCGGCCGCCCCCTAACCCACAACGCGCGATCCCCCCAATCCTCGTGGAACGGCCTCATCCTTGAAAGACACCGCGTAGGCGCCGTCGAAATCCCCGAGCACGAGCATCACACCTTCTGCCTCCACCTCCAGACCAGCGGACCCGTCGAGATGGACTGGCACTCCCACGGCCGCACCGGGCGTCTCAACACCGGCTCCGGCAACCTCATCTTTCTCACCCCTGGCACACGCGACAGCCTTCTATGGCACGGCACCTCGCAGCGCATCGTCGCCTCCATCGACCCCTCTATCGTCCTCAAAGCGGCAGAGCAACTGGAGCTCGCCCAGCTCCCCGACTTCGACAACCGCTGGTCCTTTCAGGATGAGCAGCTTCGCCTTCTCCTCACCGAGATGGAGCGCGAAGCCACCTCCGGCTCGGCCACCGGCCCTCTCTACAGCGATCTCCTCGGCCTCACCTTCTCCGTCGCCCTCATCCGTAAGTACGGACGCACCCCCGCGGCCACCCTCGTCCACAAAGGAGGCATCGCAAAGCCGAGCCTCAACCGAGTGCTCGAGTTTATCGCCACCAATCTCTCATCGCAGCTCCGCCTCGAAGACATGGCCGCGGTCGCCGGCCTAAGCATCTTTCACTTCGCCCGAGCCTTCCGCGAGAGCATGGGCGTCACCCCGCACCAGTATGTCCTCCAGCGCCGCATCGACCGCGCAAAGACCCTTCTCCGCGCCCCCGGCTGGAGCATCGAGGCTATCGCCTCCGCTACTGGCTTCGCCGACGCCAGCCATCTCTCCAAAGCTTTCCGCCGCCAGGTAGGAACCAGCCCGAAGACATGGCGACGTCAGGCCTAAGCATTCTGCCACAGCCCGTTGTATTCTCCTCCCAGACAACGCAACGCCAGCACCCAGTTCAAGCCATGCCCGAAAAACTCTTCGCCACTACCCGCCTCGAAGCCTTCTCCGACGGAGTCCTCGCCGTCATCATCACGATCATGGTGCTCGAGCTCAAAATCCCCCACGAGAATGGAATCCCCGGCCTCCTCACCATCGCCCCCACTCTCTTCATCTATCTCCTCTCCTTTTCCTTCACTGGCATTTACTGGATTAATCATCACCATCTCATCCACCGCATCGAGCACGCCGACCGCCGCGTCCTCTACGCCAACCTTGGCTTCCTCTTCTGCGCCTCTCTCCTGCCCTTCTTCACCTCCTACGTCATCGAAAAGCACTCCGACTCCTTCTCGGTAGCCCTCTACGCCGCCGCCATGATCGTCAATGGCGTCAGCTTCCTTCTCCTGCGCCTCTCCGTCGGTCGTCTCCTCACCCAGGCCGGAGACCTTCAGCGGGAAGACGTCGCCACCCAGCGCAAACACTACGCCAGCCTCGCCCTCTATCTGATCGCCATCCCGCTGGCTCACTTCCACCCCTATCTCGCCCTCGCCACCATCACCCTCGTCACCGTCATCTGGATCGTCCCCACCGCCCGTGCAGAACCATGCCTCGGCGACAAGACCACCTGAATTCACCGTCCGCACAGCGCGCCCAAACCAGCTCTCCCGCTACATTTGCTACATTGTCCCTAATCCCCGAGGTGCCCCACGTGCCACTCCGTTCCTTCCTCCGCACTGCCGCTCTTGCTCTCTTTGCCATCATCCTTCTGCCCCTTGCCGCTTCTGCCCAGGACCCCCAGCTCAAGACCGCCACCCAGCAGGAGCTCGACGTCATCAAGGTCCTCCTCGCCCAGGAAGCCTCGTGGAACCGTGGAGATCTGGAGGGCTTCATCCAGGGCTACAAAAGCTCTCCCGACACCCTCTTCATCACCCGTCAGGTCTTTCGCGGCGTCGACGGCATGATCGAAGAGTACCGCCACAACTACCCCAACAGAGCCGCCATGGGCACCCTCGGCTACTCCGACCTCGAGGTCCATCCCCTGGACGAAAGATTCGCCGTAGTCATCGGCAAATATCACCTCGAGCGCAACAAAAAAGAAGGCGGCAACGCCGAGGGCATCTTCTCCCTCGTCTTCGAGAAAACCGATAAAGGCTGGAAGATCATCCTCGACCACACCACCTAGCCCAATAAATCCACGAATTAAAACTTGCGAACATGAAAGAGACACCATTGATCACCCGCCGCCGCTTCCTCGCCACCACCGCTACCACCGCCGCAGCCGCTTACCTCACCCCCCGTCCCCTCTTCGCTCAGGACGCCCAGCCGCCAGCCATGGTCGTCCAGGCCCGCGCAGCCGCGGCCACGGGCAAGATCACTACCCAGAAGCTCCGCGGCAACGTCAGCGTCCTCCTCGGCTCCGGAGGCAACATCGCCGTCCTTCCCGGCCCCCAGGGCAAGCTCCTCGTCGACACCGGCATCTCTACCTCCCGCCCCCAGATCACCGAAGCACTCGCCGCCATCAGCCCCGACCCCATCGAGCACCTCATCAACACCCACTGGCACTACGACCACACCGACGGCAATCCCTGGATTCACAGCGTTGGCGCCACCATCATCGCCCACGAGAAGACCCGCTTCCGTCTCAGCAACCCACAGACCATCGCCATCTTCAACGCCACCTTCCTGCCCCTTCCCGCCGAGGCACTCCCCACCCTCGTCTTCACCGACAGTCACCTCCTCAAGACCAACGGCAACACCATTAACCTCCAGCACTACGATCCCGCCCATACCGACACCGACATCTCCGTCCACTTCACCGACGCGGACATCCTCCACACCGGCGATACCTGGACCAACGGCGCCTATCCCTTTATCGACTACTCCACCGGAGGCCACATCGACGGCATGATCCGCGCCGCACAGCGCAACCTCGCCACTGGAACCACCTCCACTATCGTCATTCCCGGCCACGGTCCAGTCGGCAACAAGACCCAGCTCTCCGAGTCTCTCGACATGCTCACCGCCATCCGCGAAAAAGTAGCCGAACTCAAGAAGCAGGGAAAGTCCGTCGACGACACAGTAGCCGCCAAACCCACCGCCCAATACGACGCGAAGTGGGGCAACGGCTTCGTCAAGCCCGACATGTTCGTCAAGCTCGTCTATCAAGGCGTCTGATGAAACCCGCGATCTTAAACACAAGGGGTCGAACACATAAATGCTCGACCCTTTCCTACCTGTTCCGAACCGCTAGCAGTTCTGATACTTCCAGTTCCGCTGCTTCCCTTCAGCAATCCACTCCACCGCCTTTGCCACCCTCTTCTCCTTCGTCTCCGGCCTCTTCGCCTCGACGATCCACTCCGAATACTCTCGTCGGCTAGTAGGACTGAACTCCGCAAACACCTTCGCCGCGCCCTTGTTCTTCTTCAAAGCCGAACTCAGCTCCATCGGAACGTCCGGCTCAGGCTTAGCCGCCTTCGTCCCCCGCGTAAACGAGCTCGTGCGCTCTCCGCTCGCTACGAATCCCGCCGCCTGCCGGTAATACCCAAGCAGCGCCTTGTCTGCGGGCAGATCCTTCAGGCTCGTAATCCGCCCCAGCGACCCCATCGCCTCCTTGGACTTCACCCCATCCTGTCCTAGGATCTCCTGCATCCCCGGCCCCCAGAAACCAAAGCTGCAATGCTGCTTGAACCCTGCCATGTTGGCCAGGATTATTCCGCGAAGCAGAAAGAAGGGCATCCCCCACTTGATCTCCTCTTCCACATCGGGGCACGCTTTATGGGCCAACTCGCGCACGTGCGTCAGGATCGGTTGCGCGAACGGTTGTGCCTTCGCGATATAAGCATCCACCTTCGGATTCCATGCTGGAGCAGTCGTCTTCATCACGCCAGCAGTCTACACCAGCGCTACAGGGTATCTCCCGGCTTCGTCTTCGGCACAATCGGCTCCGGCTTCACCGGATACGGCGGCCCCTTCACCAGCACCTCTTGCAGCTGCGCGTCATACCCATAGATATCGTCGAAGAAGTGGACGGCTCCATCCTCATCCACCCGCGCTGTCACGTAGAAGATCGCAATCGGCAATGGGGTCTTCAGACTCACCGTGTGGTTGTCCTGCCCGCTGGTCATGGCCTCGTGAACCTTCGTAAGGTCCCACTCTCCCTGCCCCTGCAGCACCCACACCGCCAGATCCTCCGGCTTCTGTACCCGAATGCACCCATGGCTGAAGTCCCGACGCGTCCGGTCAAACAGAGAGACCGCGGGCGTCGAATGCAGATAGATGTCGTACTGGTTCGGGAACATGAACTTCACCAGCCCCAGCGAGTTCTTCGGACCCGGCCTCTCCCGCACCATCACCCCGCCCTGCGACACCTGTTTCGTCGTATAGTTCGTCAGCACCAAGCCCTTGTTGTTGGTCACCTCAAAGTTCTTGCTCGCAAGATATCCCTGGTCCCCTTGGATATGCGGGGCCAGCTCCTTCCGCGCAATATCCACCGGCACATTCCAGTAAGGCCGGAACACCAGATACTTCATCATGTGCGTGAACACCGGCGTCTGATGCTCACCGGCCACCTTGCCCACGACGACCTTCATGGTGAAGTCGAGCTTGTGTTCGGGCGTATACCCCCGCACCACAAACTCCGGCAGATTCACCATCAGCCTCGGATTCAAATACGGGTCCGGCAGCCACCGCCAACGCTCCAGCGAGTCCTGCAACTGAGTCACCCGGGATGCCAGCGGCACATTCAGGCTCTTGATCGTCTGCGGCGTCAGCTTCCCATCCTCCGCAATCCCATGTCGATGCTGATACTGCTTCACCCCGGCAGAGAGGTCGCTGTCGAACACCGTCGTCTTCGGCGCCTCGCCCTGCACATCGCCTTCCAGCTGCAGCCGCTGCCCCAGTTGCTCCGCCGCCGCATACGTTCCACCCACAGAGACCGCCTTCGCCACCATCGGCAACGGTTCAGCACCTGCCTGCTCCTGCTGCTTGGCCAGCGCCAGATAGTGGGCCAGCGCCTCCTCCGTCTTCCTGTACTGCTCCGAGTCCGGCTCAACGCTCGCAATCAGCTTCGGCACATCCGTCGCATCCACAGCATCATCCGAAACAAACTCTGCCAGATCGTACTTCTTGTCCTCCACATGGATATCGAAGTTGAAGTGCGACGGATTCACCCGTCCAATCCGCAGGTCGGAGATATACCGCATCACGTTCACCGTCATCGCCACATCGAACAGCGAGATCGCATCCGCCGACTTCGTCTTCAACTGCTCTACCCGCGCTGCCCACCGCGGCGCGTCGTAGTCCTCCGGAATCAGCCCCTTCGTCCCGGCATCCTGAAACGCCTGGATAAACGCCGTAGCCGATGCCGTCGGCGCTCCATCACGCGTCCACGCCACCTCATAGTTCCGGTCATCGTAGAACTTCGCCACGATCGACTGGTAGTCCGAGAAGTTCGGCCACCGCAGGTTCGGCACCTGCGTCGTATCCACCTTCTCCTTCGGCAATTCCTTCTTCGCCACCAGATCCTGCAGGTTCCCCGCATACGCATCGGTGTTCGGCGCGGACTTGGTCTTGCGATGTTTGCGGCATCCACCAGCAGTCAGAAGAAGGGTCAGGGCACACATAGCGCCAACAGTGCGGAGCGAAACTTTCATCATTGCAGATGGACCCCTTCAGGCAGGACTTGCGTATCGTGCGGAACTAGTATGCAGGACTTTCCCGTACTTGGATGCAAAAGACTCCATGAAATGTCACGTTGTAACAAGGTACAGCAGCTATCGCGCAATCTCCGGCAGTGCCGTCACGCAGATCAACCCCTGCGTCAAAAGCACCGTGCCCCCAAGCGCAAGAAACAGCTTGCGGTACCGCGTCTCCAGCGCATCCGCAAACACGCCGCCCACAAACGTGAACAGGAACGGCAACGCCCAGAACCACGGCTGCGTCATCACCTGCGTCGTCACCAGCGGAAGCAGCAGCAATGCCATCACCAGCGGAGCCGTATTGCCGAAGTACCGGCACCGCCGAACCGCCATGTACAGCACCAGCGCCACTCCCGTCGCCACCACGATCGGCCCATTCGCCAGATCCGTGAAGTACCTCCGCGCGCCCTCCAGCGAGAACCAGAACCGCGCTCCACCCCCCGTAAACACATAGGTGAACGGCGCCAGCCGAAACGCGTAGAACCCAAACAGGATCATCAGCGCCCCTAGCGCCGAGTAGACCAGGATCTGCATCACATGACTCCGCCGCCGCTCTGCCAGGTACATCATCAACACTAGCGCCGCCGCAAATCCGATCATCGCCGCCAGCAGATGCGCCGCCGCCGTCAACCCCAGCGCGGCCGTCAGCAGCACAATCCGCGGACGCCACTTCCGTCGCGGCCCCTGCATGGCATGAGCCACGCCCATCGCCGTATACACCAGCCCATAGAGTCCCCACATCGCCAGCACTTCATTGTTCGGCGTCACCGCATAGCGAACGATCTCCGGGCAACAGCAGTAAAGCCCCAGCGCGAAGAACCCGCCCTCATTCCCAAACAGTCTCCGTGCCACCCACCACAGACCCGCACCCAGCCACATCGCAAAGAAGATGAACGGCAGGTGCAGCAGATACTTCACGCTGAACAGCTCGTGCCGTGCCTCCCACGTCGACCCATTCAACGACCCGCCCGCATACAGCCGATTCTCCGGCTTCCGCAGCGTATCCCCCGCCAGCAGCACCGCTCGCTGCACCGTCAGCGGAAACCCCGCCACCCGATAGGCAAACGTCCCATCCCCATTCAGATTCCCACAAGTCGTAAAGTACCCGGCCAGCGGAGAAGGCCGCTCCCACATCTCCCGCCCGCACCGCGCAAACCGATAGTCCTGCGGGGAGATCTCCTGCCGATGAACCACCCACAGACACTCCGCCATGAAAAACAGGAGCAGCAGCGCGGCAAATCGTTGTGGCCGGCCAATCTCAATCCGCGGAAGCTTCATCCCCTGCACATCACTCCACTCATCTCTGTTCCCTTGTCTTTCTTTTATCGTATCGTGAAGAGATATGCAGTCGCTCTCCTTCACCCCCGGCCGCGCCTTTCTCTCAGTCGATTCCCCCATCGTCCCCTGGACCGTAGTCTTCGAGGACGAAGGCCTCGCCGGCTACTTCTACGCCTGCGACCGCTCGCAGGAGAAGCACGAGCACAGCATCCTCGACGCCATGCTCATCTACAACGTCGCCGCCCTCGCCAAGAGCGACGCCGAGCTCAACCGCCCCGAGCCCCAGCGCATCGCCTCCGTCGAGTGGTCCCGCGACGGCCTGCAAGCTGTCCTCTACCTCGACGGCACCGCCCAGGCACTCTACGACTTCCAGGCCCGCGCCGGCTACTGCCGCATGGACTTCCCCAACTTCCTCGAAGAGCAGGGCGACACCTGGCGCAAGTCCACCCATGCCTGGTCCGACGCCGCCCTCCAGCGCTTCGAGTCCGCCCTCTACGCCTGACACAGGCCGGCGTCTCGACCAGAGCGAGAAATTAACGCACCTTTGACTTGCCGGAACCTCGGCTGACGACTTTGATCTCAAAGACCGTCGGCCATTGCTTCCCGGTCACGAAGAGTCGATCGTGCCGCGCATCGTAAGCGATCCCGTTCAACATTGTCCTATACCGAAGACGCACGATCTGGCCCTATGGCGCCGGTTGCAGCCATCCGCTTGGAGTCGAGCGCGATATCCCCAGCTCCTCCTCCGTCATATCGACAGAGACATCGGCGAAGAGCGGTGTAGTCAGATAGCGCTCTCCCGTATCAGGCAGCATGCACAGAATTGTCGACCCCTTAGGAGCCTCCGCGCACACCCGCAGCGCCGCCGCGAAGGTCGCGCCGGAGGTGATGCCGACGAAGATTCCCTCTTTGCGTGCGAGCTCTCGACTCCAGCGCATCGCCTCTGCGTTCTCGACACGCAGAACCTTCTCAATGGCCTTCGTCTCCACGGCATCTGCCGTCAGCTTCGCGATGAAATCCGGGCTCCAGCCCTGTAACGGATGAGGCTTCCAGGAGGGGTGGCTCGCCACCGCCGATCCATCCGGATTCCGTTGCTGCTCGATCCCGCTTGAGAGCATGGCCGCATCGTCCGGCTCGCACACGATGATCTTCGTCTCCGGCCGCTCCTTTGCCAGCACTCTGGCCACGCCCTTCAGCGTGCCTCCGGTGCCGAATCCCGTAACCCAGTAGTCCAGCCTTTCGCCCTTGAAGTCTTCCAGTATCTCTTGGGCCGTCGTTCGGGAGTGCATGTCGGCATTGGCCTCATTCTCGAACTGCCGCGTGAGAAACCAGCCATGCGTCTCAGCCAGTTCGATAGCCTTGGCGACCATGCCCAGGCCTCTGCCTGCCGCAGGGGTCAGCACAACCTTCGCCCCCAGGAACCGCATCAGCTTACGCCGCTCGACGCTGAAGGTCTCCGCCATCGTAACGACAAGTGGATACCCCTTCTGAGCGCACACCATGGCCAACCCAATCCCCGTATTGCCGCTCGTCGCCTCGATCACGGTCTGCCCCGGCTTGAGGCGTCCGGTCTTCTCGGCATCCTCGATCACTCCAAGGGCCAGACGATCCTTGACCGAGCCGAGTGGGTTGAATGCCTCGATCTTGACGAAGAGATTTACGTCAGGAGGTGCCAGCCTGTTGATCCTGACTACGGGAGTGTTGCCGACTGTTTCAAGGATGTTGGAATATCGATGTCCCACTGTCTGCTCCTTCGGATGCACGTGGCTACTTCTTCATTGTCGATGGTTCGGCCTGCATACAACGATGCTTTCGAGATGACCTGGGCCCTAGTCTCAATCAAATGAGCTGCAAATACCAGAGGCGCTACCAGCTCACCCCAGAAAAAGTTCTTCTACTTCAAGCCAGTCCTGCACTCGCTTGAACCCTGTTATCCCCACATTATGCGGTGAGCTGTACAGGATCCCCTCGCCCTCGAACCGCCGCAGCTGCCGAGGATTGTCATCGATCAGGTAGTCCGCCCGCAGAATCCCCTTATCGCCGCAATAGACAATGTGCGAGGCCGGGATAAATGGAAAGTGGGTCGCCAGCCAACGATACTTCTGCTGAAACGACGTCGGGATCTCCATCGCTGCCGTTGCGATGAACACCTCATAGTTCATCTGCAGCCGCCGCACCACCCGCTGCGACTCCGGCATCACCGCCAGCCCCTCGAAGAAGTCCTCAGACCGAAGATACGCGTCCAATACCGCATGTCGATCCGTCGAAACTACCTCCCACAGCCACTTCCCCTGCAGGTCCGCTACGGTGATCTCTTCCCCGTAATGCTGGTTGTAACGCAACAGATGCTCACCCAACGCATCCGCCATCACCTCATCCATATCGATACAAATTCTCTTCACCGTCTTAATTCTAGCCTCTGATCCCTGTGCTTACAGCTTCCTGTGCTCACAGCGATCTTATAATCGAGGCCGCAATACTCTCTACCGGCACCGTCTTTCGCTGCGGAGCGTCTCGGGCGGGATCGTAGTACAGCAATCGCCCGCAGCTCTCGCATGTCATCATCGTCTCGTCGTTCCCACGATCGCGAATGTCATTCCACTTCTGCGGCCGCATCATCATCTGGCAGGCCATGCACTTCTGGTTCAGCGCCTCGGCCACCGCCGTTCCCTTCGCCTTCGCAATCCGGTCGTATATCGAGAGCGCGTTCTCCCCGATCTCCGGCCGCAACGCCGCACGCTTCGCCTCCACCTCAACCAGAGCGGTCTTATCCAGCGCAATCGTCTGCTCCGCCCTCGCCCGCTCACGCTCCAGAATCTTCTCGTCCGAGGCCACCGCCTCATCCGCCAGCGCCTTCTGCGCGTCCAGCCCCTCGCTCCGCTCCATGCTCTCGAGCTCCGCATCCTCGAGCTTGCCCACCTCCGCCCGGGCAAACGCAATCTCATGCTCGAACGCCGTCACCTGCACCGTCGTTGTCGCCTGATCCAGCTGCTTCTGCACCTTCGCGATCTTCGCCTGGTGGCCCTTCACATCCAGCTCCTGTTGCCGCCGCAGCTTCTCTTCCTTCGCAATCAAACCCACCACGACGGCCCGTTGCCCAACGGTAGCCTTTGCCTTGGCCGCCAGCCCCGCCACATGCTTCGGCAGCGCGGCCATCTCATCCCGCAGCCGCTTCGCCTCCACATCGAGGCCCTGCAAAACAACTAACTTTTCAAGATCTGGATGCATGAAACACCTCATTTCACCGCCATCAACGCGACACGATCCGCGAATAGCGGGAAAAATCGAAGTCTACCACTCCAACCCTCACCTTCGAAGCCCGCAGCGCGCAGCGCATGACCACCGATCACCGGCAACGCGCATCAAAGGCAGAGGAAGGATAGGAAGAAAACGGAAGCTCACCTCGAAATCTGTTCCACCAGCGCTGGCCTGCCTCTAACCCCATCCGCATCTCCTGTGATTACCCCTTTCACTTCAATTGAGAACGTTAGTCCGATGGAGGATAATGAATGTCGGTGTTATTGAAGAGACGCACGCCGTGTACGCCTCCGGTGAACGCGTCCGTTTGCTTCCCTCGCCATCACGGCATTCTTCCTTGAACAAATTCCCCAGGATTGGAAACTATATGCAACTTTGGAACGACTACGAAGGAAGAACCATCGCAGAAGCCTATCCTCTGGAAAAGCTCCTCTCCCCCGAGGGCCGCAGTGCTTATTTCTCCACCTCCAACGGCACAGGAACCCCTGCCGTCATCCGTCTGATCGAAGCCCACTTCGACGAGGCGGAGATCCTTGCCCGCTGGCGCATGGTCTCCGGGATCAAACAAGACAATCTCGTAACCATGAGAAAGTGCGGCCAGACCACACTCGACGGCGCCTCCGTCGTCTACGCCGTCATGGAGCCCACCGAGGCCAACCTCGCCGAAATCCTCAGGAATCGCCCCCTGACCGTCGACGAGACCCGGCAGTTAGCCACCAGCCTCGTCGCCGCGCTCCAGGCCCTGCACGACCGCAATCTCATCCACGAGCACATCGAGCCCGCCAACGTCCTCGCCGCCGGCGAAGTCATCAAGCTGCGCAGCGACTGCATCCGCGAAGCCCCCGAGGGACAGGAAGGAGCTACCCTGAAGGCCCGCGACGTCCACGATCTGGCCATCGTCCTGCTCCAGGCGCTCACCCGCCAGCGCACCTTCCAGGCCACAGCCGCACCGCTCGCCGCCCCCTTCGACCAGATCGTTCGCAATGGCCTCAACGGCACATGGGGCCTCTCCCAGATCGCCGCAGCCGTCGCGCCCCCCGTCGCGCCTCGCCCGCAACCGCAGCCACCTGTGAAGCCCGCCGCGGTTGCCGCCTCCCCCACCCCAGCCGCAAAAGCCCCGATCCCCACCCAATCCCAAACGATCGCGGCAAAGCCAGCCGCCCCAACAGACCGGATAGTCAATCCAGTAGAGACAGAACCTCGCCGGTCCGGCCTATGGATTGCAGGCGCCATCGGAGTTCTGTTCCTGTTCTTCCTCGCCTGGTACTTCCTGCACACCAAGAGTCCCGCCCAGCCAATCTCAACCCTGGCCACCGTCGGTCGGACGGAGACCCCCTCGTCCACCCCGACCAGCGCCCCTTCACCCCGGGCCACCCCAGCGCCCAGCTCGGCAGTTGCAGCAAAGCCATCCCCAGACACTGGCTCCCCCCGCACCCAATGGCGAGTCGTGGCCTTTACCTACAATCACCAGGATCAGGCGCAGCAGAAGGTCGATCTCCTCGCCAAACAGAACGCATCGCTTAATCCCGAAGTCTTCACGCCCAACGGACGTGCCCCCTACCTCGTCACAGTAGGCGGCCCCATGAGCCGAGAGCAGGCAGCCGCGTTCAAGAAAAAGGCCCGTGCCGCAGGTCTCCCCCGCGACACCTATACACAGAACTACACCACACGTTAGCCGTTCCGCCGGTAGGTTGGTGAGATACTGACACTTCGCCAACCTGCCGGCCACTTTCAAGACCGGAAACCGAATACCGCCCGCATTCAGCGACATTAAAGAGACAACCTACCGCTAAATCCTTGAATCTTGGTCCTCCCGCCTCGAATCCAATCCACAGTTTTAAAAATGGCATCCACAACACTCGATCTCGCAGACGCGAAGCCTCTCGACGCGCATCACGCCGTAGACCGTCCCTGGCGACCACGCATCAATCCGTGGATCGTCGCCATGACGGTCACGCTCGCCACCTTCATGGAGGTGCTCGACTCCTCCATCGCCAACGTCGCTCTGCCCCACATCGCCGGCGGCCTCGGCGCCACCCAGGACGAGGCAACGTGGGTCCTCACCGCCTATCTCGTAGCCAACGCCATCATCCTTCCCGCCGGCGCCTACATGACCACCTTCATCGGGCGCAAGAAGTTCTACATGATCTGCGTCGCCCTCTTCGGCATCAGCTCCGCGCTCTGCGGCTTCGCGCCCTCGCTCCCCATCCTCGTCTTCTGCCGCATCCTGCAGGGCATCGGCGGCGGCGGCCTCGCGCCGTCGGAGCAAGCCATTCTGGCCGACACCTTCCCCCCCGAGAAGCGCGGCCAGGCCTTCGCCATGTACGGCCTCGCCGTCGTCTGCGCGCCAGCCATCGGTCCCACCCTCGGCGGCTACATTACCGACAACTTCGACTGGCGCTGGATCTTCTTCCTCAACGTCCCCATCTGCCTCCTCTCCCTCTTTCTCACCTCCCGCATCGTCGAAGACCCACCATGGGTCGAAAAGCAGGTCAAGCAGTCCCAGAAGGGCGGCATGAAGCTCGACTTCCTCGGCTTCGGTCTCCTCGGCCTCACCTTCGGCTCTCTCGAATTCGTCCTCGACAAGGGTCAGGAAGACGACTGGTTCGGCTCCAAGCTCATCACCTTCTTCATCGTCACCATGGTCGTCGCCTTCGTCGCCATGATCTGGTGGGAGCTCAAACAGCTCCGCGAAGGCCACCGACCCATCCTCAATCTCACCCTCTTCAAACGCCCTAACTTCGCCATCAGCTTCACGCTGATGTTTGTCCTCGGCTTCACGCTCTACGGCACCACCATCCTCATCCCGCAGTTTGTCCAGACCCTCCTCGGCTACACAGCCGAGCTCGCCGGCCTCGTCCTCTCCCCAGCCGGCCTCATGATGATGGCCATGATGCCCGTCGTCGGCCTCCTCTCCAGCAAGGTCGACCCGCGCAAGCTCCTCGCCTACGGCTTCCTCATGCTCACCGCCTCGCTCATTTATATGGCCCAGCTGAACCTCGGCCTCAGCTACGGCCAGCTCGTCTTCATGCGCATCTTCCAGGCCTCCGGTCTCGCCTTCCTCTTCATTCCGATCAACACCATCGCCTACATCGGCGTGAAGCAGACCGAGAGCAACGACGTCTCCGGCCTCACCAACCTCGCCCGCAACATCGGTGGCTCCTGCGGCACTGCGTTCATGGCCACGATGCTCACCCGACGCACCGCCGCGCACGAGTCCAACATGGTTCGTAACCTCACCACCGCCAACACTGCCTTCAACGAGCGGGTCAAGTCCCTCGCCCACTCCTTCGTCGCAGGCAACGGTACAAAGCCAAAGGGCGGTGACGCCTCATTCGGCGCCATCCACACTGCCCAGGCCTATATCTACAACCAGCTCCATCGCCAGGCCGCCACCCTCGCCTACATCGACATCATCCAGGATCTCGCCATCTTCTGCGCCTGCATGTTGCCCCTGCTCTTCTTCATCCCCCGCCCACCCAAGCACGCCAGTCCCTCCGCCGGACACTAAACCGCGTCATCTCTTTTCTTGTCACCCCATTGACATCCGTCCTGCGACAGTGCAAGCTTTTCTCGCATCAGGAATCAGGACATTGAGGCGTCAATACCCCAGGGTATGAGGCTCAAGCGATTCCCGGCCCCGACACGTCTTTACCCGGCCCCCTTACCTCAAAGGAGAACTCTTATATATGAAGCATCTCGCAGGCAAAGTTCTGGCTGTCGCAGGCCTCCTCACTCTCCTGGGCACCTTCCAGCACAAGGCAAAGGCAGGCGGAGAGGACGACGATTGGTCTTCCACCGAGCAGCATCGCATCAATGTAGGATTCAAGATCGCGCCCGTACCTCTGAATCTCCGCCGCAAAGATCGGGAAGAACGCGATCGGATAGGCCTTGGCAGCTACCTCGTCAACGCCGTCGGCGGTTGCAACGACTGCCACACCAGCCCCTCCTACGTGCCCGGCGGCGACCCCTTCATGGGACAGCCAAAGGTCGTCAATGCCGCTCGCTACCTCGCCGGTGGCCAGCAGTTCGGACCCTTCACCTCGCGTAATCTCACCCCGGAGAACGGTCTCCCCGCCGGCCGCACCTTTGCCCAGTTCAAGAACATCATGCGAACCGGTATCGACTACGATCACCTTCACCCGCAGATGGGCCCACTCCTGCAGGTCATGCCCTGGCCCACCTATCAGGACATGACCGATCGCGACCTCCGGGCAATCTACGACTACCTCAGCGTCATTCCTCCGATCACCCCGGCCTCGTGACCTGATAACAAGCCATCCCCCTTCGCATAGGCCGCTAGACCGCGAAGAGGGGATGTCTTGCGTCTAGACTCGGCCCGTTCACTGCGCCGCCAAAGCGGTCGTCCCGCCCAGCGCCGGCTTATCCAATCCGCGAATCGCCATCCCCATCTTCCCCTGCGCATCGAACACGATCACCTCATTCCGTCCCTTCATCAGAAAAGGCGCCGGAGCATACAGCGCCTCCTGCGGACCAACATTCCATATCCTCCCCAGCGCTCGCCCATTCAGCCACAGCTGCCCCTTCGTAAACTCGCCGATGTCCAGAAACGTATCGCCTACCGCATCCAAATCCAGACTCGCACGATAGAAGCAAGCCCCCTCACAAGCCTTCGTCGAGTACTTCAACGCACCTACCCCCGTCATCGGCAGCGGATAGATATCCCACCCGGTCACCACCTTACCTGCCAGCGTCACCTGCTTGGTAATCCCAGCTCGCTCTCCGCCAATCGCCTTGCCGAAGTTCACCCGCCCCGTATTCTCCACCAGGATATCGAGCTGCGCATTCGCCCCGGCACCATACAGCTCCAACCGATCCTGCTTCAATCGCCGGTCGATCACCCCCATCATCTTCCCGTTCAGGTAGACCTGCGCATAGCTGTGCAACTGATCCAGCACAAGCTCGCCGAGGGCCCCGTTCGTCAGATGCGTCCGGTAGAGAATGTACCCATAGTCCTGGCCCACATCCTCCATGCTCAACGGCTGCTCCGAGTGGATCGCCTTCGGCAGGTTCTCCCACAGAGAAGCCGCCTCCATCATCTTTATCTCGGGCACACGGATCGGTGCAGCCACCTTCGGCACCGGCGGCGGAGTCTTCCCCGTAGCCTTCGCGATCACATCGCGAAACACAAAGTACTTCTTCGTAGGCCGCCCGCTCTCATCCAGCGCCGAGTCGTAGTCATAGCTCGTCACATCCGGCTCATAGCTCCCCTTGCCGTCGCTGTTCGCGCCATTCATCCACCCAAAGCTCGTTCCCCCATGGAACATATAGAAGCTGACCGAGTACCCCTGCCGCAGCATCCAGTCCAGATTCGCCGCTTCATTCTCGACCTTGGTATGCGCATGCTTGCTCCCCCAATGATCGAACCACCCCGCCCAGTACTCGCTGTTGATGAACGGCCCATCCGGGCGAAACTTCTTCAGCGTCGCGAACGACTTCTGTGCCGCCCCCGCACTTTCTCCGCCGAAGTTGATCCCCACCGGCAGCTCCGGTAGCGACCCGTCCGGCACCTGCTCCGGCCCATCCGCCGTATAGAGCTGCGACTTCGTGAACCCCGCATCCACCATCATTTTATGAATCTGCTCCATATACGCGTGGTCGTTGCCGAATGTGCCATACTCGTTCTCCACCTGCGTCAGGATGATCGGCCCGCCGTTGCCGATCTGCAGCGGGGCCAGCTCCTGTCCCACCCGCGCGATCCACCTCGCCGCCGGCTCCATAAACTTCGGATCGCTGCTACGAACCACCGTCTCATGATCCTTCAGCAGCCACGCCGGATACCCGCCGAACTCCCACTCCGCGCAGACATACGGCCCCGGCCGCAAAATCACATACAGCCCCTCCTGCTGCGCCTCGCGCACGAACTCCGCGACATCCCTGTTCCCGCTGAAGTCATAGACGCCCGGCTTGGCCTCATGCTCGTTCCAGAAGACGTACGTCGTAATCGTGTTCAGCCCCATCGCCTTCGCCATCCGAAGACGATCCCGCCAGTAGGCCCGCGGAATTCGCGGATAGTGCATCTCCCCGGAGATCACCCGGAACGGCTTGCCATCCAGCACGAACTGCCCGCCTGCAACCCCGAAGCTATGATGCGTGGACTCCTGCGCCCACCCCTGCGAAGAGACATTCAAGGAAAACCCCGCCACCAGCAACAGGACAAAAAGTCTAGACCTCACGCACAACTCCTCGCTGGCAGGGAATCAATCAGCGCAACGCACCGAGAAGCCCTGCAAGCTATCGCTCTCTTATACATCCCAATCCTCCACCCCTCAAAGGCAGGCTCCCATATCCTTTCCGCTGTTGTCGTTGCCTGGTCTCCCCTGACTCTCCTCAAAATCGTCTTGTTCTTGTTCTCTCATCGACCAACAACAAAAGATCGGGTGCCCCATCCTTCGCATCATCACCGCGAAGGGTGGGAAGGAATACCTTTCCACCTCCCTTGCGTCGTTGCCGCCACGGTTGTTGTTGCAATTGCAGTTACTGTTGTTGCCATCGCCTGCAACACAACCGCCCCTATCTTACTTTTTGCTTGTTTTACCGTTAACTGTTCTCTTCCAGACTCGCCCCAATCCCTGTTAAGCCCCTAACCCACCTAAACAAATGAAAACAAATAGAATAGAGTTGGCATACTAGCTTCATCCAATCCGTTAAACTAGATACAGGATTAAAAAGAAAGCCCCGGCCAATAACCGGGGCTCTTCCATTTAAATTCCGTAAACCATTTAGAAATAGTAATTTAGCTATAACCCCTTTATATGGACGAATTTAGCGACATAGACCTGCGCCATATCACAGAAAATAGGGAACTTGTGTCCAGATACCCCCCCGGGGGGTACCCCCTCCAGGAAGAGCTCAAAGCCATCAACCTAGAACTTGTAGATCATGTCGATGCCAAAGAAGAACTGGTTCCGCGCCATCCCATTGTTATAGCCGTTGCGGTCCCAGGAGTGATCGAACCGCAGCTCTGGCCGCAGCATGATCGTGCTGCCGATATACTTCGTCGCATACAGCGTATTCTCCGTGTACTTGCCGGGAATACCTGTCCTCTGACCCTTCCTGTCATCCAGAAGATCGGAGCGGAACCCGGCAAACAGCTTCGAATTGAACTCGCGGTTCACATAGTTCACAACCGCATACTCAGGAGCCCTGCATCGCAACTGGCCAGCAGCGCAGAAAGCTCCATTCGCCCCAATCTCCGTCGCCACGGGATTCGCCACATTGCCCGCGACGTTCGGCACCTCGCGCTCGTACATGTACCAGGCCTCGGTGGCCATGTGCCACTTCGCATTGAACCGGTGATACCACGTAGCGTCGTAGTGCTGCAGATTGTTGTACGCATACTTGCCGTCGTTGATGCCGTTCGCGCACGCATAGAAGTTGTCGTGGTTGCTCTTCGTCGAGTAGTTCAAGCAGGCAATCAGCGAAGCCTTCCGGTCATCCGACCAGATCGCCACATCATGCCCTGCCGAGACACCCAGCTGCACCATCCACTGTTTCGTCAGCTTCAAACTCGCAATCGCGCCCGTATCCGTAAATGGATCGATCGTATAGAGCAGCGAGTGCGTCATGTTGTAGTTATTCGGGGCCAGCTGCGCCTCGATCCCGGGTACCGACAGGAAACGTCCAACACGAATGTTCAATCCCTCCTTCACCGGAAAGTAAAGGTCCAGATACTCCAGCACTGGGTCGAACCCATATCGATGGTTCTTCTGGAGCAACTGCTGGCTCAAGTAATCCTTCGCCGTCGTAAACCGATAGTCGATCCCGAAGAACGCCGTAAGGTGATAGCCCCAGTCGAAGTGCGTCTTCTGCACCGTATTCGGCAGCCGCTCCACATACACCACAGCCTGGTTCAGCTCCAGACGGTTAGGAAAGATGTCATACGAGAGAGGGAAGTTGTTCTTATCCGACGTGCTCGCATCCACGCTGGCCGCAATCCATCCATACACCTTCGTCCGGCTATTCTCCTTCTTCAACGCCGTCATCAGCGGATACACATTCCCATCTGGAACGCCCATCATCGGAGATCCGCCATATCCCCAGTCGGAACTAGGGAAGGGAGGCGATTCCAGCGGAGCATCCAGCACTCGCCGTGCAGGAGCCGAAGAGCTCGGCAGCTTGCCCGTCCAATCCGCCTTATAGAACCCGCCCAACCGCTGCAGGAAGTTCCCTTGCAACCCCGCCCCCGGAGCCGGCGCATCACTACCCTCCTGCAACTCCGTCGGAACCAAGGGCACCTTGTATATCACGCCCTCTTCCACTCCCGAAGCCGCAACTATCGCACTATCGCTATCCTTTGCTTCACTAGGCCCCGGCACCACAACAGCACCACATGTTCCCACAAGAAAAAAGCCCATACATGCAACTCGCATCGAGCTGCTCTTTGTCATTTTCAGTCGCATACATCTCCTGCCATCAGCCACACACTAGACCGGAATGATCCAGTCGTGACTGCAAAAGATGGCATGTCAAAGCCTATGCCCGCGCGCATAAAGGAACCATAATGAAACCATGAAGAGTCCATCAGGTCGTTACACGCGAACATAGAAGGGCCTGCGGCGACTTCGTCCACAGACCCTTCAGTCCACCGAATTCGCACGAATCACTATACAGGCTTCGGATTTCGCTCCTCAAACTGCCTCTGATGCCAGTAAGGATAAGCCAGCCCAACCTCGCTCGCCGCATCCAGCTTCGCAATCTGCTCCACCGTCAGCTTCCATCCGATCGCGCCAAGGTTTTGCTTCAGCTGCTCCTCATTCCTCGCCCCGACGATCACCGTCGACACACTCGGACGCCGCAGCACCCAGTTCAGCGCAATCTGCGGAACAGTCTTGCCTGTCTCCTTCGCAATTTCATCGATAGCATCGACGACCTTGTACAGATACTCCTCAGAAACCTGCGGGCCGCTATCCGCTACCACCTTTGCATTCAGCCGACTATCCTTCGGAATGCCGGTCTCCCGTCGAATCTTGCCCGTCAGCCTGCCCCATCCCAGCGGAGACCAGACCAGCGCGCCAACACCCTGATCCAGAGCCAGCGGCATCAACTCCCACTCGTAGTCCCTGCCAACCAGCGAGTAATACGCCTGATGCCCGACATATCGAGCCCAGCCATACCGCTCGCTCACACTCAGCGACTTCATCAGGTGCCATCCCGAGAAATTCGAGCAGGCAATATAACGAACCTTCCCCTCGCGCACGAATTGGTCCAGTGTATTTAGCGTCTCTTCAACTGGTGTAGTCGCATCGAACGCGTGTAGATGGTACACATCCACATAGTCCGTTCCCAGCCGCTTCAAGCTCCGCTCCAGCGATTGAATCAGGTGATATCGGCTCGACCCCACATCATTCGGCCCCTTGCCCAACCGGAACGTGGACTTCGTTGAGATCAGCAGATCCTCGCGCTTGTGGTGCGCCAGCGCCTTGCCCAGCGCCGTCTCGCTGCTGCCGTCCGAGTACACATCCGCCGTATCGAAGAAGTTCAGCCCAGCGTCCATACATATTCCGACGATCCGGTCCGCCTCTTCCTGCGTCGTCTCCGACCACGCCTTGAAGAACTCGTTCGCCGCACCAAACGTCCCCGCCCCGAAGCAAAGCTCCGGCACCTTCAAACCCGACTTACCCAGCTGTCTATATTCCATAGAACATCAGACGCCCCAAACCATCTCAACGTTTCATAAGCTGCGGAAACAGTTGACAGAAAACACAGGAAATATCGATGGCACTTCCAGGTCTTCCAGATACGTAAGCAACAACTCGTCGCGCGCGGTCGCGAAGGTGCAGTGCCATCTATCAAGCCACAACGAATTCAAAGGTACGGGCGCATCATGCCCCGGACTCCACAGGCTTATCCACCTGCGACTGATAAACCTCCTCCACCCGGTCCACCGTATCGATCTCTCCCACCGGCTTATCCGTCCTGATCCGCACAATCCGCGGAAATCTGAGCGCGAATCCGCTCGCATGACGTCCACTCCGCATGATGTTGTTGAAGGCCACCTCCAGCACCATCAGCGGCTCTACCGTCCGGAAGAACCCCTGATCCTCCAGCGTGTGCTCCATCATCCACGCGCTCATCTCTGCAATCTCAGCATCGGTCAGCCCCGAGTAAGCCTTTCCCACATTCAGCAACTCGCCGCCGCTCCCACGCACCGCAAAGGTGTAGTCGCTCAAAATCCCCGCCCGCTTTCCATGCCCGAACTCCGCACCCGTCACCACCACATCCAGCGTCGCCAGTTCCCGCTTCAACTTCACCCACGCCAATCCGCGTCGACCCGGCTGATACACCGACCCAGCCGCCTTCAGCATCACGCCCTCATTTGCTCTCGCCCTGGCATCCGCATAAGCCCGGTCGATATCCTCGGCGCTCTCCACCAGCCGCGAAGGCGAGATCATCAGCCTCTCCACACCGTCGCCATCCGCCTCAACAAACATCACCGCCTGCGCCTGCTTCTTACGCTCATCCACTGCCACCGGAGATCGCACTACCTCCACGAGTCTCTCCGCCACCGCCTCCAACTTATTTCGCCTCTCCCGCAGCGGCAGATCCAGCACCAACGATCCATCCGCATACATCAGGTCGAACGCCATGAAGACCACCGGAATCTGCTGCCGCCACGCATTCGACACCTTCTTCCGTCCAATCCTCTGCCCCAGCACAGCGAATGGCAGAGCTCGCCCCTCCTTCAGATCCCATCCCAGAATCTCCCCATCGAAGATCAGCGGCCCAACTCCCGCTGAGGCCGCCAGAGAGAATGCCTCCTCCAGCTCCGGAAAGCTCTCCGTCACATCCTCCCGATTCCGCGAATAGATCGCTACCCGTCCCGGCTGCTCCGGATCCCCACAATGCACCTGAGCCCGCATGCCGTCGTACTTGTCCTCCAGAAATGCCTCCACCCGCTGCGCTGCAACGCTCGCACGCTGCACCTCCGAGCCGGCGTCTTCGTTCTCAGCCACCCCAATTACATCCGTCGCTGGTGCATCTCGAAACTCCTCGGCACCCACATCCTCTACGGCGACACTCTCACTCTTCTTCCGCCCCTTCTTCGCCGCCTTCACCACCATCGGCTTCTCCGTAAACCGCTCCACCGCCTCTTCCGGAGAATCAACCGGCGAAGCCAACATAAATCCCAGCGGATGAAACAGCCGCATCCTCGCCGCTTCCAGCGTCCCCTCAAACGCCCGCCGCACCGCCGCACTTAGATCCGCCTCCAGCATCACTGCATGCCGCACCGCCGCAACAGGCGCAGAAGCGGCAACCGCAATTGCCTCCTCCACCAGGCTCTGCTTCACTCCAATCCGCATATCGCCAATCATCAGCTTCAGCAGATACTTCGCCTCCAGAGGAGTAGCCCGAAGCAGCAATCCCTCCACCAGCCCAGCCCGCACTGCTGTCGTTCGTGCCACCGCCATTCCAGCAAAAGTCTCCGCTACATCCGTAAGCGTCAGCGAAGCCGCCTTCGGCTCTCTCCCCTCCAGCAGATCGAACGCTGCCGCCCCTAGATCTCCATGCCGTCGGTAAGCCGCCGTAAGCTCTATATCCTCAGCCCCACTCACCGCCAGCAGAGCCTTCGACAACAGCGCCCCACCCGCATTCAGCTTCCGCGAATCGGCCTCCGCAAACGGAGTCCCAGCCAAATACAACGCGAACCAACCGGCATCCTCGCTCTCCGGAGCCTCCGCATGCGCCCGCGAGATAGCCTCAACGATAGCCGCCCGCTTCTTCAACCGGCTCGCCTGCCCCGCCAGCGCCTCCGCCAACTCCGCCAACTCTCGAAACAGCATCCTCGCAGCCTTTCCATACACGTAGCAGGTCAGTTTGAATGGATGCGGAATTTGTATCTGCCGCAGTCCGGTCTACAAGGAACTTCAGGGGCAATCCAGCCCACCCTCATGCACAATGAGACATGACTTCAACTGAGTCCAGTCAATCTGCCAGGAACTGGACACGACTTGACGGCGTCGATTTGCTCCGCGGCCTCGCCATCTTCTTCGTCTTGATGAACCACGTCAATATGCGACTCCTCGGGGCCAAGGTCCCATACACGCACGGCCTCCCACAACAGCTTGTGTCTTCGCTCGTCTGGAACGGTCAATTTGGCGTACAGATCTTCTTCGTCATCTCGGGGTTCCTGATCGCATCGACGACGCTCCGGCGCTGGGGTTCCCTCGCACAGGTAAACCTGCGTGACTTCTATCTTCTGCGGTTCGCTCGCATCGCCCCGCTGCTCTTAATGCTTCTTGCCGTCCTAAGCGCTCTCCACCTTGCGGACATCGCGGGTTTCGTTGTCACTCAAAAGACAGGAGGTCTGGGACGCGCCCTCCTTGCGGCCCTCACCTTTCACATCAACTTCCTCGAAGCACGACGAGGCTACCTGCCACCGAGCTGGGACATCCTCTGGTCGCTCTCTGTCGAGGAGATGTTCTATCTATTCTTCCCGCTCTTCTGCCGCCTCTTCCGTCGTGGCAGATCGATCTTGCTTCCGCTCCTTTTCTTCGTCGTGATTGGCCCCTTCGCTCGGTCGCTCGCCTTCAACCACAACCCTGTCTGGAGGGAATACTCCTATCTCGGTGGAATGGATGCGATCGCCATCGGCTGTCTCACTGCGCTCTTCATCGCCAGCCAGCATCCGTCCCGCACCCTCCGTTGGACACTGGGCAGTCTCGGTACGGCGCTCCTCATATTCAGTCTGTGCTTTTCGACCCGCGCCTACCTCTGGGGCCTTGGCCGTAATGGGTTAAACATGACAATCCTGGCTATAGGCACCGGCATGGTCATAGTGGCTCTCTCCCGGACTCAGTGGCAAAGCCCACGCATTCTCACGCCACTGGCAAAACTGGGTCAGCGCAGCTACGAGGTCTACTTGACTCATGTCTTCATCGTCCTTGGCCTCTTTCACCTCTTCGTCGCCGCCAGCAAACCGATGTGGGCTGTACCCGTACTCTTCCTCACCGTCATCCTTCTCGCAGGTATATTGGGCGAACTGGTAGCGCGAGGCTATTCAGAGCCGATGAACCGCTGGCTCCGCGAACAATGGGGTGATGGATCCCGCCATCTAGGCTCAGTCGTCGAACCCCAGGCATCCGTCGCCCAGGACGAGAGTCGCATCTCCGTATAAATGCTGCTGAAACAAAGGTAGATGCACCTCTAAGTCGTCCCGGCAGGTAAAATCCGCCCAGCCGGTGTCCCTTACCACCCAACAAGTCAAAATGATGCACTCCGAACCCGACAAGCAAGGAGTAACATCTAAAGAGTGATGAACGCAGCCGCAAACCCGGTGAATCTTCCCATCGTGACCCCTCACCGTCACGACTTTGCCTAGCTACGCCTCTCGCCCGTAACTCCCGTTTTTCTAATCCATACCCAAGTCTCTGAAGGACACCCCATGTTCGACCGCCTCGACCAACTCGAAGCCCGCTACGAAGACCTCGGCCACCAGATGTCAGACCCCACTCTCGTCAACGACCAGAAGAAGTTTCAGTCCGTCGCCAAGCAACACCGCGACATGGAACCAACGGTCGAAAAGTTCCGCGAGTACCGCAAGATCAAGGAAGGCATCGCCGAAGCCAAAGCCATGCTGGCCGAGACCGACCCCGACATCCGCGCGATGGCTGAAGAAGAGCTAAGCACCCTTGAACCTCGTATCACCACCGTCGAAGAGGAGCTCAAGGTCCTCCTTCTCCCCAAGGATCCCAACGACGACAAGAACATCATCATCGAACTCCGTGCCGGAACCGGCGGCGACGAGGCGGCTATCTTCGTCTCCGAGATGTTCCGCATGTACCTCCGCTTCGCCGAGCAGCACAAGTGGAAGGTCGAAGTCCTCTCCGAGTCCGAGACCGGCATTGGGGGCGGCCTCAAGGAAGTCACTGCCATCTTCGAGGGGGACAAGGTCTACTCCCAGATGAAGTACGAGTCCGGTGTCCACCGCGTCCAGCGCGTCCCAGCAACCGAAACGCAGGGCCGCGTTCACACCTCCGCCATCACCGTTGCGGTTCTCCCCGAAGCCGAGGAGGTCGATATCAAGATCGAAGCCAAGGACCTCCGCATCGACACCTTCTGCTCCTCCGGCCCCGGCGGACAGTCCGTCAACACCACCTACTCCGCCATACGCATCACCCACCTGCCCACGCAAACCGTAGTCAGCTGCCAGGATGAGAAATCCCAGATCAAGAACCGCGAAAAGGCCATGCGCGTCCTCCGCGCCCGTCTCTACGAGGTCGAAGCAGAGCGCATCCACCAGCTCCAGGCCAAGGACCGCAAGCAGCAGGTAGGCTCAGGCGATCGCAGCGAGAAGATCCGCACCTACAACTTCCCGCAGAACCGTCTCACCGATCACCGCATCGGCCTCACCAACCACCAGCTCAACATGGTCATGGAAGGCATGCTCCAGCCCACCATCGACGCCCTCATCTCCCACTACACAGCAGAGAAGCTAAAAGCAGAGGCTACAGCGGCCTGACCTGCGCTCTCATAGGTCGACCGGCTTACCAAGATGTCGTCCGCAGCGGCAACGACGTACCGGTCATCTCTGCCATCCCCGAATATGGCATTGCAATCGCTCGAACCGTCAGCGAGAATCCTCTTCGATCCATCAGAGGAGTTCAGGTGCGGTTTCCCAGTCTGATCAGCATCGCGTATAGCCTCCTTCTCTCCGGCCTGACACTAGCCAGGCCATCCTCTGCGCAACAGTCTTCTAACCTGGCAGATCTCCCTCTCGAAGGCATCCTGCTTCGTCTGCAGATCCAACGCTGGGCCTATACTGCCAGCGTTCCCAGCTTCTTTTGCGATGAGCACGTCGTCTCCAACCTGTACAGGCTGCAGATCACCTCCGGGCGTACTATCGCAGACTCGATTGGCACCACCACAGACTCTATCTTTCGCCTCAAGCGCTCCGACTCCCACGTCGCGCCCGTCCAACTCACAGAGGCCCGCGAGATCAAGTCCGTGAACAACAAGCCCACGCAAGGCGAGGCTATCAGCGGCCCGGCCATCTTCGTAGGAGCCTTCAGCAACGCCCTCACCCTCGTCTCCCTCGATCTCATACACTGCTACGACTACCACGTCACTCCCAGGCAGCATCTTCGCCGTGCTCCCGCGCTCGTCATCGAATACTCCCTCAAACCTTCCTTAGTCTCCGATAGCTCCTGTCCCGGCCCCGAGATCCAAATCGGCCGCGCCTACATCGATCCCCAAACCTTTCAGATCCTGCGCATCGAGATGCGCACACCTAACCATGAGATCAACTCCGGCATCTACGGTCCCTGGATATGGTCCATCGACTACGGCCCAGTCGCCTTCGACGGAAAGACCTTCTGGATGCCAAAGATCATCACCTCGAAGGCAACATCGAAATCTCTAAAAACCGAGTGGTCCTTCGTGGCAACCTACCGTAACTACCACAAATTGACCGTCACCTCCAGAATCCTTCCCAGCCCCATCGACAACCCAATCCAGTAGGCAGCCAATCGCAGCTTGGCAGCTTCCCACTTCGTCAGCGACAATCCATAACGAGCCGCACAACGGAGTCACACATGACAGAGCAGCACCGCATCGCCCAGCGCATCGCTCGCGTCGCCAATCGAACTGCAGCCACACTCACCCTTGCGCTCGTCTTATCTGCCTGCTACCTCAAAGCCCAAACCTCCTCGCAGACCCCTCCCCTCGCCGGCGTAGCTCACGTAGCCATCCGCGTCCACGACCTCGCCGCCGCCCGCGCCTTCTACGAGAAGCTCGGCTTCCAACAGGCCTTCGACCTACGCAAGAACGACATCCCCTACGAGTCCTTCATAAAGATCAACGACCATCAGTTCATCGAGCTCTACCCCGTCACCGAAAAAGACCCCAACCCCGCCTTCCTCCATCTCTGCTTCGAAGGCAGCGACCTCCAGGCTATCTACGGCGACTACATCGGCCGCGGTCTCACTCCAACCCCAGTCCGCAAAGCCGGTGCCGGCAACCTCCTCTTCACCATGGTCGGCCCCGAGCGCCAGAACATCGAGTACACCCAGTACATGCCCGGCTCCCTCCACTCCAACGACCAGGGCAAGCACCTCAGCGAAGACCGCGTCGCCGACCGCCTGATCTCCGTCTCCCTCGCCATGAAAGACACCGCCTCCGCTCGAGACTTCTACATCAATCAGCTTGCCTTCAAGCCGATCGCCGGCGACCCCATGTTCCTCCACATGCCCGGAGACTCCGGTCAGGAGGTCGAGATCGCGCAACCCACCCTCGGCGCCCGCGCCCGCATCATCCTCCAGACCTCGAACCTCAGCAGAGCAGCCCGCCACCTCCACAAGCAAGGCATCGACATCGACAAGACCGCCAAAGACACCCTCACCGTCACCGATCCCGACGGCAACTTCATCCTCATCGACGCCCGCTAATCGATGCCCGCTAACAGTGATACCCGCTAACCAATGACCCTCCGCCAGGCCCTGGCCCACGCCTCAGCTCAACTCGCCTCCAGCGAGCACCTCCGCGCCAACGCCACCCGCGACGCCGAGCTTCTCCTCCTCCACACCCTCCACCTCACCCGGGCGACTCTGCTCGCCCACCCAGACCGCGAGCTATCCGCCGCCGACCAGGCCCTCTACGAAACCCTCATCAGCCGCCGCCTCAAAAACGAGCCCATCCAGTACATCACCAACCAGCAGGAGTTCTATGGTCTCTCTCTAAGAGTCACCCCAGCGGTCCTCATCCCCCGCCCCGAGACCGAGCACCTCGTCGAAGCCCTCCTCCAGCGCCTGCCGCACAACCAGCCTCTCAGCATCGCCGACATAGGAACCGGCTCCGGAGCCATCGCCATAGCCCTCGCCGTCCATCTCCCGCAATCCCGGATCACCACGCTCGACATCTCCCCCGAAGCCCTCAAGATCGCCCAGGCCAACGCCGAGACCCACAACGTAGCCCACCAGATTCGCCTTCTTCACTCCGACCTCCTAAGCGCCGTCAGCCACGAGGAACCCTTCGACGCTATCGTCAGCAATCCGCCCTACGTCCCCGAGTCCGACCGGCCCACTCTCCACCCTGAGGTCCGCGACCACGAACCCTCCACCGCGCTCTTCAGCGGCCCGCAAGGCCTGGACATCTACCGCCGCCTCATTCCCCAGGCTCACGCCTTGCTTAAGCCCGACGGCCTTCTCGCCTTGGAGATCGGCCACGGCCAGCGCGAAGCCCTCACCGCCCTCCTCGCCGAGTGGCGCGACATCACCTTCGTGAACGACCTTCAACAGATCCCCCGCATAGTCCTTGCCACGACATAATTCTGCAACATACCCATTTTCAGCCCATTTCCACTCCGTTTGGTTCTACCTCTGAACATCCAAGTCCATACCACCCCTGACCGAGGTCTATCTCCGCTTCTGGGAATAGATCAGACCTTAGCCTCGGAAATTCCACCAGGTCTGAGGGTCGGATTCTAGACTCTGGGACGATGTGTTTCTCACTCTTTTCACCCTAAGTAACCGTTTCCTGACCCGAACCCGCGCTCTACCCCGGCGGGGAGTGTCAATCCACCCCAATTCCTCGCAACGCCGGATGGCCCAAACCTAAAATATTCCGTATAAGAAACAAAACCGTTTGACATTGGTAAAACCACCTGAATATAGTCCTCTGCGCCACCGAAGTGCCCTTCTGCGCGCCTCTCTAAAAGGGTCCAACGGATTGCATAACTATTTCGCAGAGGAACTTCCTATGTCGAAGCAAAAATCAGTTGACCTCTCCCTCAGGGCAGCATCCTGGTTCGCCATCCTCACCATCCTCGGCCTCTGCTTCCTTCCCGTCGCGCACGCCCAGAGCGCCGGCACCGCCAGCGTCCAGGGAACCGTCACCGATCCCACCGGCGCAGCCGTTCCCAACGCCGCCATCATCCTCACCAACACCGAGACCCATGTCGCCCGCTCCACTGTCACCGATAACGCAGGCCTCTACAGCCTCCCCAACGTAGCCGTCGGTCCCTACTCGCTCACTGTGGCAGCCTCAGGCTTCAGCGGCTTCACCCAGAAGGGCGTCCTCGAGGTCGGCAATAACCTCGAGATCAACCCCGTACTCAAGATCGGAGCCGCCACCGAGAGCGTTGAAGTGCAGGCAGCGGGCGTCGCTCTCGAAACCGAGACCAGCAGCTTCAAGCAGGTCATCGACTCCAGGCGCATCGTCGAGATGCCCCTCAACGGACGCGACGCCACCCAACTCATCCTCGTCGCGGGCGGAGCCGTCACCGCCCCTGCTGGCGACATCGTCACCAGCAAAAACTACTACACCTCCAAGGTCTTTGCCGTCGCCGGCAGCCAGGGCAACTACAACAACTACGTCCTCGACGGCGGCACCAACGTCGACGTCTTCACCAACTCCAACCTCCCCTTCCCCTTCCCCGATGCCCTCCGCGAGTTCTCCGTAGAAGCCAACAGCCTTCCCGCCCGCAACGGCCTCCACCCCGGCGGCCTCATCAACGGCGTCACCAACTCCGGCACTAACCAGTGGCACGGCACCGTCTTCGAGTTCCTCCGCAACAACATCATCAACGCCAATAACTTTTTCTCGACCACCAAGGACAGCCTCAAGCGCAGTCAGTTTGGCGGCACCTTCGGCGGCAGAATCATCACCGACAAGCTCTTCTTCTTTGGCGGATATCAGGGCACACGCAACAACTTCGTCTCCAATGCCACCGGAGTCTGCATCCCAACACCTGCCGAGCTTGCCGGCGACTTCAGCCACATGGGCGGTAACTGCCCTCAGACAACCGCCAACATCATCGATCCCGTCAGCGGAGCTAACATCTCCGCTACCCGCAGGCTTCCCGCCAGCAGCATCAGCCCGCAGGCCCTCAACCTCGCCAAATACCTGCCCATTGCACAGGCCGACCAGTACGGCCGTGTCCAGGTCGCCATTCCAGCCAACTACACCGAAGACCAGTACGTCGGCCGCGTCGACTACACCTTCAACGAGAAGCACTCCATCTTCGGCCGTTACTTCCTCACCAACTTCAACCTGCCGTCCTACTTCTCACCGACCAATCTTCTCGTCACCACGGTCGCCGGCAATAGCCAGCGTGTTCAGAACTTCACCCTCGGCTACACTTGGATCATCTCGCCCAAGCTGGTCAACACCTTCCACGGAACTTACGCCCGCCGGCGAAACGACCGTGGTCCCACCGCCGGAGGTATCAACGCCAACACTATCGGCGTCAACATGTTCCTCTACGCTCCAGTCGATCTCCGCCTCAACGTCGCCAATAACTTCGCCGTCGGGTGCGGCACCTGTTCGCCCGGCTTCTTCAATACCCAGAGCGAACACTTCGTCGATGACATCGACTGGATCCACGGCAAACACCAGATCGCCTTTGGTGGTGAAATCCTTCGCGCCGGCCAGAACACGCAGGTCGGTTATCTCTTCAACGGCAACTTCAACTTCGGCGGTGCCTCCAGTGGGGGCGAACCGATGATCGACTTCATCGCAGGCAGCATGAGCAACTCTGGCACAAACTTCGCATTCGGCCAGAGCCGTACCCAGCAGACCACCTACCGTCAGACCATCTTCAGCCTCTACGCTCAGGACACCTATCACTTCACCCCCCGGCTCACCGCCAACATCGGCCTCCGCTGGGAGCCCATGCTCTTTCAGGTTGACAAATTCGGTCGAGGCAGTAACTTCAACCAGGCCGCCTTCAACGCCAATCAGCACAGCACCGTGTTCCCGAATGCCCCTGCCGGCTCCTTCTTCTACGGCGATCCCGGAGTCCCCAAGTCCTTCACAGATAACCGCTACGCCAACCTGTCCCCACGCGTCTCTCTCACCCTCGATCCCACCGGCAAAGGCAGTACCGTATTCCGCGCGGGCGGAGCCATCATGTACGACAACCCGGGCCTGTACACGACCCAGCGCACAACCTCCAATCCTCCCTTCGTCAATGAGATCGATCTCAACGGTCCTGTTCCCTTCGCCCAGCCCTGGAGAAACTACGCCGGCGGAGATCCTTTCCCCGGTGTCTTCCCGCCAAATGCCACCTCTACCTTCCCCCAGGGCGCACTCTGGGTCATCGTGCCGCGCCACATCCAGACCCCCACGGTCTACCAGTGGACGGCCAGCGTCCAGCAGGACCTCGGCCGAGGCTGGATGTTCTCCCTCAACTATCTCGGAAACCACAATGCCCATCTCTGGCTCGGCCGTACGCCGAACCCAGCCGTTTACATCCCGGGCACCTGGAGAGGCCCCGGCACTTGCGGTCCCCTCACCATAGCTCCCGCCACGGCATCGAACCCTACGGGCATCGGAAATCCGTGCTCTTCGACCTCCAACACCAACACTCGCACCGTCCTCTCGCTTACCAACCCAACTCAGGGTCAGCTCTACAGCTCGCAGATGACTATCGTCGACGACGGTGCCAACACCAGCTACAACGGCCTCATCGCCGCCGTCCAGAAGCGCATGTCCGGCAACTTCAGCTTCCTGGCCAACTACACCTGGTCGCACTGCCTCGCCCCCAACGACTCCCCCGGCGACGTTACCGGTCCGTCCTACTCACAGGCCTTCAACCCACGCGCCGACCGAGGCCCCTGCGGTTATGACGTGCGCCACATCTTCAACACCACAATCATCGCCGCCAGTCACTTCTCCAGCCTCCACGGCTGGGCCGGAGCACTTGCCAACAACTGGCAGATCGCTCCGCTTCTCCGCATGACCAGTGGTCTTCCCCTCAACATCACCTCGGGCACAGACAACTCCCTCACCGGACAGAACCTCGACCGCCCTAACTTCATCGGCCTAAGTCCCGATGCCGCTTATACGCACAAAAAGATCACCCAGAGCGCCGCCGGCAATCGCGCCTACTTCAACAGAACCGCCTTTACCCAGAACGCACCCGGGACCTTTGGCAACGTCGGCCGCAACGCCTTCCGCGGCCCCAACTCCTACACTCTCGACGTCGCGGTCAGCCGCAGTTTCCCCCTGTACGAGCGTCTCGCCTTCATCCTTCGCCTCGAAGCCTTCAACGTCCTCAACCACCCGAACTTCCCCAACTTCGCCCTGCCCCCATCCAACGCCGCCGCCTTCACAACGGCCCTCAACTCCGGAACCTTCGGTTACATCAATGCGGCGGCCGATCCCCGTATCTTCCAGCTGGCCGGCAAGTTCACCTTCTAACCCTAAACAAGGCTCTCCGGCCCCAGGCCGGGCCGGAGAGCCTTGTTTCACTCCTCGAAAGACAAGCTCTGCGCCTCTGCCGGTCCTCAACTCCCCGTCTCTATCCCTCGATTGAACCCTTCTGCAAACCAGCTTTGCCACACGTTTTACCACGCTCTGCCCACCAAAAAGCCATGAAAACAACCCATTTTCACCGAAAAACCCCTTACAAAACACTCACAAAAAAATCCGCATTTTGAAACTTCCTCCCCACCCAAACGTCCATCAATCATGAAAGAGGCCGAACTACAGCAGCATCTTCACGATCTGGAAGATCGTCTCCTCCACCCTGACCGAGAACCCGTTCGCACCGCTCTCGGCGCCCTCCTGGCCGAGGACTTCAAGGAATTCTGCACCACCGGCCGCATCTTCAACCGTCAGCAGCTCATCGATGCCTTCCTCGCCAGCTCCCCACGACCTGCGACCATGAACCACTTCTACGTCACCCCTCTAGCCAAAGACGCGGCCCTCGCCACCTATCATGTCACCACCCCCTCTTCGACCTCCCACCACTCCTCCTTGTGGGTCTTGCGCGAAGACCGCTGGCAACTCCTCTTCCATCAAGGCACCATAGCCGCCTGAACCCAGCAGCAACCCTACGAGTCCTCTCGTTCCTGCTCCCAATCCTCCTGATGCTTCCGATCCACAAGATCGTCCGCATCCTGCCGCCTCTCCCACTCACGTCGCCGCTCCTGCTCTTCCCGCTCTTCACGTCCATCGCTCATCGGTTCTCCGCTACTTCCCCTCGTGATACTCCTGCTCCGTATTAATCTCCCAAAGTGCGGCTTTGTCCACCTTCCCCGCCACAATCCCATCCACCACAGTCATAGCCGTCAGCATGCTGTGATCCTGGTTGTTGTACTTGTGCATCCCATTTCTGCCCACAAGGAATAGATTTTCAAACCCATCGGTGAACTTTCGCAACTCATCAAATCGATCATAAGTTCCGAAGTAAGCCGGATACGTCTTGGGCACCCGCACAACGTGTCCATCCGTCACATCCTCGGCGTTCAGAATCCCTATCTTCGCGACCTCGGACACTGCAAACCGCTTCAACTCCTCGTCCGGCATCTTCCACAGATCGTCCGTCTCATAACAGAAGTATTCGAGGCCTATCCAGACCTTTGTCGGATCCGCGACCAAGTGAGGGCTCCAGTTGTTGAAGATTTGTAACCGTCCCAAGATCACATCCGGCTCTTGCACATAGATCCAGGTATCCTTCAACAGGCCGCCATCCGGCTCTCGCACCTTCAACCTGTCAGCCAGCAGACCCACCGTAATAAAATCTCGATATTGGAGCCCATCGCTCACCTCTTGCACGTTATCCGGCACCGGAACATCCAGCGCACGCATCAATTCCTTCATTGGCATCGTTGAGAAGAAGTAATCCCCTTCAAACGTCTGCCGCTCGCCGGCATCATTCACCGCATCGATAGACACCACTTTCATCCCATCGCAATGAACCTTGTCCACTCTCCATCCGAGACAAATCTCTCCGCCCCTCTCACGGATTAAATCCGCCACATGCTCCCAAAGCTGTCCCGGTCCGAACTTCGGATACATGAACCGCTCAATCAGACTCGTATCCGTCTCCTTCTGCGAAAGGTCTCCTCTCTTCTTTCTGCTCAAACTCTTCTTTAAAAAGTGCTTTACCGCCGTCGTCAGACTGAGTCCCTTGATTCGCTGCGCTCCCCACTCCGCCGATATCTCATTGCAGGGAGTTCCCCAAACCTTCTCCGTATAGCTCTTGAAGAATGTCAGATAGAGCTGCCGTCCAAACCGGTTGATCAAAAAATCCTCAAGACTCTTCTCCGGCGTAATCTGGCTCACCTGCGACTTCAGATAACTCATCCCTACACGCAGGGTTCTCACCAGTCCAAGATTACCCAGCGTTGTTGCCGTCACAGTAATCGGATAGTCAAAAAATCTCCGAAGATAGTAAATTCTGCTCTTCCGCGGCCGAATCAACATCACCAGATCGGACTTCGGACAGTTCGAAAAATCGGCTGTCACCAGCGTCTCCCTGGATCTAGATCCATGCTCCTCTGAGTGAACCTCGCCACCTCGGCGCGTCTCGTCAGCGTTTGTCTCTCTCACGACAGGTGGACCCGCTCCACGAAGCACTGGTTCTTCCTGCAAACGAGATGGCACAGCCACAGACCGTCTCTTGCCCTGATAGCTGATCTCCTGCGATGCCGGTACGTCGGAGTCATCGTCCGCCTGAGGCGGCATCAGGTCAATCCACCACTGCATAACACGATCACTCTTCGAAAAAAATCGGTGGCCGCCGATGTCCATCCGATTGCCCTTATACCGGATCGTCCGAGAGATACCCCCGATCTCCCCGCTCGCCTCCAGCACAATCGGCTTGATATCAGTCCGCCGCAGCAGCTCCAGTGCAGCCGTCAGCCCAGCCGGGCCCGCTCCAATAATCACGGCCTTCTTTTTCACTGTGCTCCCATTGTGTTTTAGTCGGCCGATCGAATATATCTTCCGGCACTCTCTGCCTCTCGTATTGATCCGAGGCAACTTTCAAGCCACGTTAGGAGTTTCAGTCACTCCTGACGTGCTCCATCTCGGGCCGCTCTCCGGGCCCTTCCGAATATAGACGGTCTGCCTCGATTAACATGAGCCAGCCACCCACAAATATCTCAGGCAATTATCTCCCGCCCACCTGCATCCAATGGTGCTGACCTCGCTTGGTCGATTCCTCCGCCGTCGGAGCATGTTGCTGTGGGCCCACTTATCGCCACTAAAACTGAAGCAGCCGCACTCCCAATCATCCGCCGGATTGCAAACTCCGCCGTAACCTCGATCGATCGTTATCCTGCTCAGGCATTTGCCCTGCTCTCCGCCTTATATCTCTTCATCGTCACTGCGCTCTCCGCTAACAAGCTGCTCTGGCTCGACGAACTTATCACGCTGCACATCGCACAGTTAGGAAGCCCCACGGCGATCTGGCGTGCACTCGCGCAGGCCGCCGATCCCAACCCCCCATTGACACACCTCGCCGTTCTCACATCCCTCCGGCTCTTCGGAGATCACGAGTTCGCCCTCCGCCTCCCTGCCGTGCTCGGCTACTGGATCGGCCTCCTTGCTCTCTTCCTCTTCCTCAAGCGGCGCGTCCCTCCTGTCTGGGCGCTTGCAGGTTGCGTTCTCTCCATGGCCAATGCCGCCTTTGATTACAGCTACGAGAGCCGTTCCTACGGCATCTTCTATGGCCTCGCCATGCTCGCCATCCTCTGCTGGAGCCGCGCCGTAGACCCCGCCATCTCCTCGATTCGTCGCAATCTCGCACTCTGTGGCATGACTCTCTCCCTCGCTGCTGGCATATGCACCAACTACTTTGCCGTTCTCGCCTTCTTTCCCATAGCAGGAGGCGAGTTCATCCGCACACTGTGCCTCTCAGGCCCCTTGCCCTCCTTCTCCCAGCCCTTATTTAAGCTCCCTCCTCTACGCAACTTCAGCATCCGCATTTGGCCTGCTCTCCTGCTCGCGGCCACTCCGCTTCTCGCCTTCCGGCCTCTCATTCAACGCTCCATCGCTCAATTCGCGCCTCACGCCTGGAACAAGGTCTCCCTCGATCAGGTCTTCGACTCCTACACCGGCATGGTCGAGGTCATTCTCTATCCTGTTGTTGCGCTCTTCGCCATGGCCGCACTTGTCTCTCTGCTCGCATGCCTGTGCTCTCACTGCAGAGCAGGCATGCGCCCGCGCTGGCTCGCCAACCTCGCGAACTACCAGGCTCTCTCTTCTCAAGCATCGTTTCCACCGCATGAGGCCGTAGCTGTGTTCCTCCTCATGCTCTACCCCTTTATCGGCTATCTCATAGCCTCTATCCATGGAGGTATGCTCTCCCCACGCTTTGTCATCCCTGTCTGCCTCGGCTTTGCCATTGCCGGCATCGCAGTCGGTTACAAGACCCTTGGCCACTTACGATACGCCGGCATCGTCGCTCTCAGTCTCTGCTCTATCCTCTTCCTCGGGCGCATCTGCGCGGTGGGCATCAAGTACCGGCAGCAGAAAAATTGCTTCCATCAGATACTTCAACGCATTCCCGAAGCCTCAGGCAACAAACCCATCGTCGTCGCCGACGCTCTCCTGGTCCTCACCCTACAGCACTACGCCCCACCCTCCATCGCCTCCCGTATCGTCTTCCCAGTCGACTTCCCCGCCATCCGCCTCCACCGCGGCGACGACTCTCCCGAAGAAAATCTCTGGGCAGGCCGCAATCTCGTGTACCACGTTCCCATCCTTACCCTTGCCGACTTCCAGCACAACGCCTCCGACTACCTCATCCTCGCCAGCGACGGCAACTGGCTGGTGCGAGATCTCTGGGCTCACAGTTACCCTGTCGACCGCCTCCCCATCCGCTTCCCGGCCGGGACAATTGAAGGCTTCACTCCGCTGGACCACGGCGACCCCGTCTTCTTTCTTGCCGCCGGCGATCGGTCACACCGCACCGCGCCGCACCTCTGTCCAGCACCCATGCCATTCAAGGCCGCAGCCAATCTCCCCAGTGCTCCCTCTCTGAAACCCGATCGCAACAACTAATATCGCTCACGATCCTTAAAACAAAAACGCCGAATACCCAAAGGCATTCGGCGTTCCAATAAAATCCATCCAACCAAAAATTACACCGCTACTGCCTCCCGCTCCCTCACCTCGAAAGTCAGACCCTCCTTGCCGGCATCCACGACGACATGGTCCCCATGCATCACCGATCCATCCAGGATCTTCACCGCAAGCTTGTCCTGAACCATACGCTGAATCGCCCGCTTCAAAGGCCGCGCTCCATAAGCCCGGTCGTACCCGGCCTTGAAGATCGCCTTCCGCGCCGCATCCGTCAGCTCCAGCGTAATCTTGCGGTCGGCCAGCAGCTTCTGCAGATCGGCCACTCTTAGGTCGACAATGTGCGTCAACTGCGACTCATCCAGTGGATGGAAGACAACGATATCGTCCACGCGATTCAGGAACTCCGGTCGGAATTGCTGCCGCAACGAGTCCATCACGCGAGCCTTTGCATCCTCGAAGCCCTCCTCGCCCTGCGCCCACGCCGTCGTCAACTGCGCCGCACCAACGTTCGACGTCATGATCAGCACCGTGTTCTTGAAGTCCACCGTACGACCCTTCGAGTCCGTCAATCTTCCATCGTCCAGCACCTGCAACAGCACATTGAAGACATCCGGATGCGCCTTCTCGATCTCGTCGAACAGGACCACCGCATAGGGACGACGCCGCACGGCCTCGGTCAACTGGCCGCCC
The DNA here is from genome assembly GCA_025462645.1 of Edaphobacter sp. GTDB lineage: Bacteria > Acidobacteriota > Terriglobia > Terriglobales > Acidobacteriaceae > Edaphobacter. The sequence continues at coordinate 47,927 of JAOAPB010000086.1, forward strand.
TCGTCATATCCCACATATCCCGGAGGCGCTCCAATTAACCGCGCCACCGCATGCTTCTCCATGTACTCGCTCATGTCGATCCGCACCATCGCGGCCTCATCATCGAACAGGAACTCCGCCAGCGCACGAGCCGTCTCCGTCTTGCCCACGCCCGTAGGCCCAAGGAAGATAAACGATCCAATCGGCCGCTTAGGATCGCTCAACCCAGCGCGTGAACGCCGAATCGCATTGGCCACGGCGCTCAACGCCTCGTCCTGGCCCACAACCCGCTCACGCAGGCGCTCTTCCATCTGCACCAACTTCTGCATCTCCCCCTCAAGCATCTTGGACACAGGAATTCCAGTCCACTTCGAAACGATCGCCGCAACATCCTCCTCGTCGACCTCTTCCTTCAGCATCCGCGAAGGCTTCGCCGCAACACCTGTCGCTGCTTCAGCCGCATCCTCGCGAACTGCCGCATCCTGTAGCGCCGTCAACTCCTTCAACTCAGCCTCCAGCTTGGGAATCTCTCCATACTGCAACTCCGCCGCGCGCTGCAGATTGCCCTTACGAGTCTCCTCCTGCATCTGGAAGCGCAGGCTTTCCAGCTGCTCCTTCAACTCGGCAATCCTGCCAATCGCCCCGCGCTCCTTCTGCCAGCGCGCACGCAGCCCGGAGGCCGTCTCCTTCACCTCAGCCAACTCTCGTTCGACGATCTCCAATCGTTCTTTCGAGGCCGCGTCCTTCTCCCGCTTCAGCGCAGCGCGTTCGATCTCGAGAGACATAGCCCGCCGCTCCAGATCGTCGATCTCCACCGGCACCGAGCCAATCTGAATCGCCAGCGCAGCCGCAGCCTCGTCGACAAGATCAATCGCCTTATCCGGCAGGAACCGATCCGAGATATAACGATGCGAGAGCGTAGCCGCAGCCACAATCGCCGAATCCTTGATCCGGACCTTGTGATGCGCCTCGTACCTCTCCTTCAGCCCACGCAGAATCGCAATCGTATCCTCGACGCTCGGCTCGCCGACATACACCACCTGAAAACGCCGCTCCAGCGCCGCATCCTTCTCGATGTACTTCCGATACTCATTCAGCGTCGTAGCCCCAATCGCCCGTAGCCCGCCGCGAGCCAGCGCCGGCTTCAGCATGTTGCTGGCATCCATCGAGCCCTCGGCCGCACCTGCGCCGACCAGAGTATGTAACTCATCGATGAACAAAATAATCTCGCCGTTCGAGTCCTCGATCTCCTTCAGCACAGCCTTCAGCCGCTCTTCAAACTCACCGCGGAACTTCGCTCCGGCAACCATCGAAGCCAGGTCCAGCGCGCACACCCGTTTGTCCTTCAGAATCTCCGGAACATCTCCCTGAACGATCCGCCGCGCCAACCCCTCCACAATCGCCGTCTTGCCTACGCCCGGCTCGCCGATCAACACCGGATTGTTCTTCGTCCTGCGCGCCAGCACCTGCACCACGCGGCGAATCTCCTCATCGCGCCCGATCACCGGATCGAGCTTGCCCTTCCGCGCCAGATCCGTCAGATCCTTCGCATACTTCTCCAGCGCCTGAAACTTACCCTCAGGATTCTGGTCCGTGACCCGCTGCGACCCACGCACCTCCGCCAGCGCCTTCAGAATCGACTCATGCGTCGCTCCCAAGGCGGCTAACGCACTCTGTACCGCATCGCCCTTCGCCCTCGACAGGGCAAGCAGCAGATGCTCCGTCGAGACATAGTCATCCTTGAAGTTCTCGGCTTCCTTGAACCCCTGCTCCAGAACCTTCTGCAGCGACGCACTCAATCCCGGCTGCGCCCCTCCCTGCACCTTGGGAAGCTTCGCAATCGCGGAGTTCACCCCGGAGAGCAGCTGCTCCACGGGCACTCCCACCTTCTCCAGCACCGGGATCACGACGCCATCGCGATCCTCCAGCAGCGCCGCCATCAGGTGCAGTGAAAGCACCTCAGGATTTCCATTCTCCGCCGCATGCCCCTGCGCGGCCTGCACCGCCTCCTGCGACTTCACCGTCAACTTATCCCATTTAATCGCCATTCCATCCTCCACAAAATCATTTCGATGCCAAGAACGCAACCCCGGTCCATTCCATCGATCCCGTTGTCGCTCAGATCATTCCGCTGTCGCCGAACCAATCCTCCAGCAGCGCCATCCCACGCAACGGCCACCGGAGATGCAATCCATTCAAGGCCTGGTTATCTCGATCGGGCACAGTCAGTCTCATCGTCCATTACACTCTTTTTGCTCTTGCATTGACCTGCAAAAAGAAGGCCGTCGTCAAAACGACGGCCTTCCATCTCGCGACAAACATCAGTTATTACGCCGCAGTCTCACCCTCAACCTGTTTGGCCTCAGTCTTGCCAACCTGCACCTTGATCTGCCTCGGCTGAGCCTCAGCCTTCTTCGCCAGCGAGATCGTCAGCACGCCGGCATCCGATGCAGCTGTCACCGTCTCGGTATCGACCGTCTGCGGCAGCGTAAAGCTGCGCACAAAACTGCCAAACCGCCGCTCGATCCGGTGGAAGTTCTCCGCCTTTTCGGTCGACTCAAACTTCCGCTCGCCTTTGATCGTCAGCGTCTGATTCTCCAGGTGGATATCCAGATCCTCCGGCTTAACACCAGGAACCTCCAGCTTCAACACCAGCTTCTCCGTATCCTCGTATACGTCCACCGCAGGCACAAAGCTGCTCGAAGCCGAACCGGACTGCTCGCTCGGACTGGCAAAGTCGTTGAAGATCGAGTTCAGCCGCTTCTGCAACACGGCAACATCTTCGAAGGGGGTACGCAACGGAACAAATCGGGTCATCGTCGTCATGTCTACACTCCTCAATGGAATTCAGAGATTCTCAGAGCAGGTGTCTTCACCACTCTGTATTTAGTTTGACGCTTATATTCGTCTAAAGTTGCATAAAATATGATACTCATACACTCATATTGTTCTAATATCCTTTCTTTCCACTTATCTGATTGATAATAAAATTGTTACCTAATTAACCCTTTCACAACTCCGGTAACCGACATCAAAAAACCTTGAGAGCGCCCCTCCGGCCCTGTGCTAGCCTGACTTCCATGCGCGAGCTAACCGTTTTTGTAGGCGGCTCTACCGGCTCAGACCCCTACTCACCCAAAACCTGGTCCGGATCGTCCCAGTCTCTCCTCAAGGCGATGGACGAGGCCACCCTCCTAGATAAGGCAATCGGGCTCAAGCTCTCCCGTCTCCAGAACTACTGGCTTCTGGCCAAAAACTTCACCCGCAACCGTGCCGTCTGGCGCAAGCACTTCTACTTCGACCCCGCCTACCGCAACGCCCTCACCCACAGCGCCAAATCGATCCCCGTCGCCAGCCCCATCTGCCTGCAGATCGGCTCTATGTTCTGCCTCCCCACCGTCTTTCCCAACAAAAAATGCATCTCCTACCACGACGGCAACCTACCCGAGCTGCTCAATAGCGGCTTCGGCATGGAGGGAGTCTCCCGCAAGCGCATCGACCAGGCCCTCCGCTACGAAGAGGAGACCTCCCAGCAGATGGCCGCCATCTTCACCTTCAGCGAGTACCTTCGCCAGTCCTTCATCCGCGACTACCGCGTCTCCCCCAACAAGGTCTTTAATGTAGGCGGGGCCGTCAACTTCACCGAAATCCCCTCCGCCTCGCCCGACAAGGACTACACCGCCAACCGCATCCTCTTCATCGGCACCGAGTTCGCCCGCAAGGGCGGCCCGCTGCTTCTCGAGGCGCTCCAAACCGTCCGCAGGTCCATCCCCACAGCCGAGCTCCACATCGTAGGTCCCGCCCACCTCGACAATCTGCCCGCCGGTGTCGTCTTCCACGGCCACCTCTCCAAGGCCGACCCCGTCCAAAAGCAAAAGCTCGAATCCCTCTTCCGCAACTCCACCCTCTTCGCCCTCCCCTCCCTCTACGAGCCCTTCGGCATAGCGCCCCTCGAGGCCATGCTCTACCAACTCCCCTGCGTCCTCACCGACGCCTGGGCCCTCCGCGAGTGCGTCACACCCGGCCTCAACGGAGACCTCGCAGAAAAGGGCTCCGTCGAAGACCTCGCCGCCAAGATCACCCAACTCCTCGTCAACCCCGGCCGTCTCGCCACCATGGGCCAACAGGCCCGCGAACTCGTCCTGACCCGCTATACCTGGCCCGCCGTAGTTGCCCGCATGTCCAACGTCATCAAATCCCTCTGAAATCCCCCCGTTAAGTTATATTCCGTTGGCGTTGTTTGTTTGTTTTACGTCGTCATCCTGAGCGCAGCGAAGGATCCCGAAGTCCTTCACTCACCACAACCGCTCGATCCTTTTCAACAACGAACTCCACTGCACCTGCCGTTGCTTTTGCCTTTTGCCGTTGTTTGTTTTAGTCGTCATCCTGAGCACAGCGAAGGCTGTTCTTACCCTGCTGTTTTGCTCCCCACTGCCGTAGCTTCTCTCTCCTCAGAATTACCAAAAAGAATGTTAAATGAGGAGGGGTCCCGAAGGACCCCGAGAAGACCAGCGAGGCAACCCGCTAGACCATCCCCTTCAGAGCCAGGTTCCGTCTGCCATAAACCGCAAACGCCAACCCACCCGCAAGCCCGGTACTCAGCAACAAGAAGCTAACAGGCTCAGGCACAGGACTCTGCGCCTTCACCTGGAACGCCACCGTCCCCAGAGTGTCCCCTGCACCGTCATCCGCTCCACCCATAATCTCGAACGCGCCGTTGTACAACCCAGCCGCGGCGTCGGACGGAATCGTCACAGTGAACAACAGCCCGGTGAAGCTATCGCCTGCATCCAGGCTCAGCGGGAAGCCCAGGAAGAACCCGTCGTCGTTCAGCGTCAGCGGGCTATCCAAATTGAAGCTGTCGCCATTCAGATACACAGTCGCCCCATTCGTTACGGGAGCAGACACAGTAGCGGTGAAAGACAACGTCGAACCCGGAGCCCCCGACTGCACCGGGTTGCTCAGGCTCAGATTGATCGTATCCGCCAGCACTGGCCGCGACAGCAGAAGAGTTGCCGCCAGTACAAACATCGAAAGAGAAAGGGCCGCTTTTTTGATCATGATTTTGTTTCCTCAAATTCCTGCGTAATGTATAAATCCTGCGGTTGAACACTAGCGCAACGTCGCGCGAATACTTCCCCCGAACGTCCCGCCGGTATAGGTTCCCGTATAGCGTTCAGCGGCATTGGCGCCCGAAGCCCCCACCGTGGATGGAAAGATCACCGTAGTCACTACCGATCCGCCTCCCGGTGCGATGTCCCCAAGCGACTGGGGCATTGGCGTACCGTCGACGCTCCCCACCTTTGCTCCCGTCAACTGCACATCCTGCGCTGTCCCGGTTCCCTTGTTCGTGATGGTCACCGTTGCCTGGTAGTCGCTGCCGGACAGCTTCGTCAGCGTCACCGCCATCGACAGCTGCACCGTCCCTGGTATAGGAGGAATCCTGAAGTACGCCACCGCCGGATCGTGATCGCTCACCCGCTCCGGCCGCGTCGCATCGTTCAGGTACACCAGCGGAAAGTCCGAGTCCATATGCGCATACACCAGCCGCGTCTCAGTCGGAACCAGATCGCTCGTCACGATCACATGATCCAGCACCTGCGCACTGCCCGTCTCCACATAGCTCTGCCGCTCTGCCGCCGACAGCAGCGTCACCAGGTCTACGAGAGGAGGATTGGCCAGCCCCGCCACCGGAGGAGTGATCACCTGCGCCGCCGGAACCGGCGTACCCACAGTCACGCCAATCGTATCCACAAACCCATCGGAGAACTCGAACGCGTTATAGTCGCCGACCGTGACCACATGCTCGCCCGCAGCCTGGTATCCCTGGATCAGCTTTGCCAGGTACTCCGCCTGCGCCTCACGCTTCAGCCGCACCGTCGCGCCTGTGCTCGTCGGATCGTCCACGTTGATCAGCGACCGCTGATGCACCGAGATCACCGTCACCGGGTAATCCGTTCCGCCAGCCCGCTTGATCCCAGCATGAAGAACCAGCGGAGTCCTGTCGTTCAGGACCGCCTGCGCTCCCTTCGAGTTCGTGAACGTCGTCGTCAGGCCCAGCTGCTCGACCTTCACCGTGTTCACCCGCGTGCTCTTCACCAGGAAACCCGTGTTGATTCCCGTGCCATCGTTCGCCAGGAACACATACGGCACATACACCGGGTCAGTCTGCCCCGCAGCCTGCGCGTCCGTGCTGATCCTGTTCGCCAGGTCCGTCAGCACGGCAAGGTTCTCGACCTCCTGTGTCCCGATGATGTCCGGCGCGTGCAGCACATTCCGTACCGCCAGCGATGCCTTCGCCAGCCTGCGCTGATAGGCCTCCGGAGTCACCACCACAACCGATGATCCCGGATTGTCCTGGTCAGCCTTATCGTTGTAGAACCGCTCCATGTTGAAGCTCGCCACCGTGAACTCATTGGCCGCCTGCACCGGAACCGGCTGCACCGTCATCAGCCCGGTCACCGTCGGTGGCGTCGCCTTGTCCAGCAAAACCTCCGGCGAGCCGAACGAGAAGTCCATCACACCCGCGATGCCACTCACCGTGGCATTGCTCGTCAGGTTGATCGCTGGTCCGCCGAACGCCGCGCTGTCAATGTACAGCAGCTCCGGGTTCGAGTCCCACAGCGGGACCCCCGCCGGAACCGGCCCATACGTAAGATCCGTTACCGAAACTCCCGGCTCCCGGAACGGCCGCGCCACCCCCGTCACCACGCCGTAGAACCGCCCGTTCGACGCATTCGTCTCCGTCGCCTCCGTCAGCGAAGCTCCCGTCCCCGAGGTCGTCGTCAGCGAGTTGATCGCCACCCGCATCCCCTCATACCGCGTGAACTGCTTCAACCCTCCCGCAGGCGAATCCATCGCCGCCGTAATCTTGATCGGCGCAGGCAGCGGATTCCCCGTCGAGAGTAGCGTAAACATCTGCGGCCCATCGATCTCCGTTCCAGGCGTAGGCGAGGTCGTCGGATACGTGTTCACCGTACCCGTCACCTGCACCTCGTTGCCCAGCGCAATATACGAAGGCTTCGCCGTCGAACCCGTATAGACCAGAATCCCTTCAGGCGTCACCGGAGTCGTATCCGCATCCTTGGCCTCGAGGTAAAACCCATTCGACTTCACCCCGACCACAATGCCGCTCGTCGTCACCGTCTGCGTCGCATACGTCGAAGGCTTGTTCGCCTGGATCGTCCGTATCGTCACGAAGGCCGGCGCCACCTTTGCCGTCAGCGCAATCGTCGTCGAGGCCATCCGCACCTGCGAGTCCGTTACCGTCACCGGCAGCGTGTAGCTCCCCGCATCCGTCACCGTCGTGCTGTACGAGAAGATGTTGTCGTCCGCGGCCACATCGCCGTTGCTGCCGTCGTCAACCAGAGGCTGCGTCGTCGACCCGCCGATCTTGCTCAGGTCCGCTACTACTTGAACTCCTGTACTGGCTGGCTCCGTTCCCGGAGTCACCTGCACCGTCAGCAGCGTTGGGCTTCCCACATACACCGACGCTGGCGTCGCCGTGCCCACCGCTGTAAGTGGCACCGGGCCGCCCGTCGAGCAGACCGTAAACGACGAAGCCGTATTGTGCGGAACGATGGCTCCGGTGGTCTTCGAGAAGTCCGCACCGTTGTTCATCGTGTTCACGCAGACATCGGTCCGCACCGCTGCCGTCGTATTCGTCAGCAGGGGCGTCGGCGATCCCAGCGAGCAGTTCACCGCCGTCGTCGTTCCCCCGAATCCCACATAGTCCACAACACTCGGATCGTTCGCCGGGCATCCGTTCGTCCCATTCAAGGCGGTCGTGCTGTTCACGAGCGCCACCTTGCCCGCCGTCGCGCTCAGCGCAAGCGTATTCGTCGCATCCGGAGTCGGCAGGTTCGTCGTCCCATTGGCTCCCGCTGCCGCCTGAATCAGAAAGTACTGTCCCGATGCCAGCGTGATCGTCGTCGGCAAAGCCGCGACCTGATACACGTTCGAAGACGTCGCACTCGCATACTGAATGCTGTACCCACTCAACGTCTGCGTCGCCGACGTTGGATTGAACAACTCGATGAAGTCATTCTTATACGTCGCACCCGAGTTCCCGCCGCCACCATACACCTGCGAGATCACCACGGTCGTCGGAGAAGCAGCCAGAACCGGGCTCGCAAACAACACCACGGCAGAGACGAGTGACAGAGAACCGGATACGATCCGGCGAAGCATATGGGCTATGGGCATGCCCCAGATACTACTTCGGGTTTTGTGAGTAGAAGATCAATCCGCGAAGAATTCTCCATTCATTGACTTATGGCCCAAGTAGCTGCAAATCATTGCAGTGCAGATAGTTGCAGCAAAAGGCCATTACCTTCAAATACGCCACAACCAAAACCACACTTACCAGTCAATTCACCACGAACTAACCAGCAAAATTGATACAAATTCAGCTAAAAATCAGCCTACGCGGCAGATCAGGCACTTCAAATAATTTGTCTCCGGTAGAGTCAAAATGCTCGGATGGTCCGGTGCAGCTCCTCTTGTTTCAAGTACTTGCACTCTCCTCCCCGCATCCGAAGCCGCAGCAGCAACCACCTCCGCGAACATCTCTAACGGAACATGATGCGAACAAGAGCAAGTCACAAGCGTCCCACCCTCTCGCAACATCTTGATTGCACGTAGGTTAAGCTCCTTATACCCACGCATCGCCCCTTCTGCGGCACGCTTCGACTTCGCAAATGCGGGTGGATCCAGCACAATCGTGTCGTACTGCTCTCCATTAGCCTCATACTCGCGCAACAACTCGAACGCATCTGCTTCAATCCATTCCACTTGCGCCCCAAACTCGGAGTTCAGCGCCAGATTGCGATCAGCAACTTCAAGCGCTCCCCGGCTGGCATCGACCCCCGTAACTTGTTGACAACGTTGAGCCATGTGAATCGCAAACCCGCCCTGATAGGTGCAAATATCCAGCGCTCGCCCACGCACGTATCTCGCTGCAGCAGCGTAGTTTAGCCGCTGGTCGAGAAACGCCCCCGTCTTCTGGCCAGCACTCGCGTCGTAGTGAAAACGAAGCCCATTGATGGTAAAAATGCTGGAAAGTTGTGGCAAATCGCTGGTAGCAGAGTGCAATGGCTCCCCCGAAGGCGCCGCAAGTTGCTCCAACTCGCGCACCTTAGGGTCCGGCCGTTCAAGAATCGTCGCCGGATTCAATCGCTCCCGGATCGCCTCTGTCAGAACCTGACGCACATCGTCCTGGGCCGTCCCCTGCGTTAGCAACTGTAAGATAACAAGATCGTTATACCGGTCTGCCACAATCCCCGGCAGCGCATCGGCCTCCGAGAAGATCAGGCGGCATGCATCGTTCTCCATCGACTCCGGCGCCAACTCATCCCGCAGGGCCAGCGCTGCGATAACCCGCTCTCGAAGCTGCTGCAGATAGGCGTCCCGAGTCACCGCAGCCTCGGACGAGACCATCCGCAGAGCGATCTGCGATGCCGCGCTGTACAGCGCCGTTCCCAGTGGAATCCCTCGGCTATCGGTCACCGTAACCAGCGCACCCGCCGCAACGTCATCAGAGTTCATTGGGGGCACCAATGACTCTATGTCCGACCGGTAGACCCACAGATGTCCCGCTCGCAGCCGATCCGCCGCACGTCTTGTAATCATCGCCGCAGGCCCATGCGGCTGGGCCGCAGCTATCCGCGGTTCCCGTTCATTCACTCTTCTTAACATGGGTTAATGGTCGCACAGTCGCCTGATAGCGCTGAGAGATCCTGCTCTTCCATCTCTTTGTCGCCTTGAAATCTAGAATGGAAGCAGAGCTATAGCTGCGAGACAAAGAGATAGCAGTGAGGGTGCGTGCAAAAGGTTGATGTTGTAGTACTGGGTGGCGGCGCGGCGGGCTTGATGTGTGCGCTGGAGGCAGGGCGGCGTGGGCGGCGCGTTGTGCTGCTGGATCATGCGGAGCGCGTAGGCAAGAAGATCCTGATCTCCGGCGGCGGGCGCTGCAACTTCACCAATATCCACTGCCGCGCGGAGAACTTTCTCTCGGAGAACCCTCACTTCGCGAAGTCGGCGCTGGCACGCTTCACGCCCGCCGAGATCATCGCCCTGGTCGAGAAGCATGGCATCCGCTATCACGAGAAGACTCTAGGCCAGCTCTTCTGCGACCGCTCTGCGATAGACGTCGTCAACATGCTGGAGCGCGAATGCGCTGAGGCTGGGGTGCAGATCGTAGTGGGAACGCGAGTAATCTCGGTTGTGCGCGACGGACAGTTCCTGGTCGAGACCACAGGGGGCACGTTTCAAGCTGAAGCCGTTGTAGTGGCGACAGGTGGCCTGTCGATCCCAAAGATGGGCGCGACCGATCTCGGCTACAGGCTCGCAGAACAGTTCGGCCTGCGCATCGTGGAGTGTCGTCCGGCGTTGGTTCCTCTGGTCTTCAACGCAGAGGACCGCGAACAGTGGTGCGATCTCGCGGGGGTCTCCTCTGAAGCAGTAGCCACAGCGGGAGCACGTCGGAGACGACGAGGCAGCTTTAGGGAGAAGATGTTGGTGACGCATCGCGGACTGAGTGGTCCTGCGGTATTGCAGGTGTCATCCTACTGGCGCGCAGGCGAGACGGTGGAGTTCGACCTTGCACCCGGGGTAGAGGTGATGGCACCGCTGCTCGCCCGAAATGCACGACGCGATCCCGCCGCTGCCGTACAGACAATACGGGCTGTGCTGCCAGGCCGCATGGCGGAGCGATGGGTCGCAGTACATGAGCCGAAGGATTGGACGAATGCCTCGCTGGCCGCCATGGAGCAAGAGCTTCACGCGTGGCGGATAACACCGGCTGGAACCGAGGGCTACGCCAAGGCAGAGGTGACTGCCGGGGGCGTGGATACTGCGGAACTGGACGCGAAGACGATGGAGAGCAGGAGGGTACCGGGGCTCTACTTCATCGGCGAAGTAGTGGATGTGACAGGATGGCTGGGCGGATACAACTTCCAGTGGGCGTGGGCCTCGGGTGCGAGCGCGGGGAGAGCGGTATAGCGGAATCGCAAGCCTATTCGCAAGCCCTATTTAACGATAAGCGTGAGATTGACGCTGCGGGTAAGTCCGGCACAGCTGGCGGAGGCAATGATGGTATAGGTCCCGACAGGCGTCACCTGAGTTGGAGGTGTCGGGTCGGAGCCGCCTGTACCTGGGATACGACGCCCGGACCCGCAGCCCACGAGGACAATGAGAGACCCCAGTACGGCGAGTCCTGATAGGCGATGACGGCGTAGCGCCAACAGGCCTAACGGCAGCAGGGCTGCAAGCCAGAGGATGCGAGATTGGGATGGCGAGGAAGAGGATGCGGTTGTAGTCCCGGTGAGGACCGTGACAGAGATCGTCCTTATGCTGTCCAGCGAGACTGTGTCGGGTGTAACCGTGCAGGTCGCATTGGCTGGAGCCCCGGTGCAGGTAAATGTGGCGGCTGCGCTGCCGGGAGTAGACGCCGCTGGGGTGAGGAGCAGCGGGAAGACAGCGGACTGTCCGGAGTTGATGGTGACGGTGGTGTCACCGTTCTTCTCCAGGGTGAAGCCCACGGCGGTTCCAGTGAGTCGCAAGACATGCGGCGAATTGGGAGCGTCGTCGACGATGGTGAGAGCACCCGTTCGCAAGCCTCCAGCGACCGGGGTAAAGATCAGTTGCATGGTGCAGGCGGAGTTGGCCGCGAGGATCGCGTTCGGCCCGGATGGGCAGGTATTGGTGCCGGGCGCGATGGCGAAGTCGCCGGTGAGGGTAGTGCTGGTGAGGGTAAGTGGAAAGTTATCGTTGTTTGTGAGCGTTACGATCTGGGAAAGTACGTTGACGCCGATGCCGGTAACCGGGAAGTTGAGCGTAAAGAGAGGGGACAGCGAGACACCGGGTGGTGCTGTACCGATGCCGGTAAGCGTGACGTTTTGCGTGCGACCATACTCATCTGAGACCGCGAGCAGTCCCGTAGTCGGGCCAAGACTCTTCGGCTGAAAGGATACGACAATGGAGCAGCTGGAGTGCGCGTTGAGCGAGGCCCCGCAGGAGTTGACCGCAATGAAGTCGCCGCTGAGGATCTGCGCGGCGATGAGGCTGAGCGCAACGTCGCCCGAGTTTGTAAGTGTGACGACCTGAGCGGCACTCGAGGTGCCGAGTTGTTGTGGCGCGAAGGCCAGGCTCGAGGGCGAGAGAGCGTCCGTAGCCGGTGACGTTCCGATTCCCATGAGCGAGGCGATCTGGGTACCGGCATCGTCGGTGATGGTGAAGGTTCCGGTTCGGGTTCCAGATGTCGTGGGAGTGAAGACGACGGAGACGGTGCAGCCGGTGCTGGAAGCCAGCGTGGAGCCACAGGTATTGGCAATGAGCTTAAAGTCTCCCGTAACGGATGGCGTCTGTAGTGAGAGAGTGGCGCCGCCGGTGTTCGAGATGGTGATGTTCTGCCTGGCGCTTGTGGCGTTGATGCTGGTCGCAGAGAAGGAGAGGTTCAGGGGGGTCAAGATAATAGCCCCGGCTGGAGTGCCTGTGCGGTAACCTGTCCACCCGCGACATTGCCAAATACGGTAAGAACGCCGGTACGGCTGCCCATTGCTGTGGGCTCGAAGCGTACCTGAATGGAGCATGTGGAGCCGACGGCAATAGGCGCTGTGGTGCAGGTGTCGGTCTCTCTAAAATCCTCCGTAGGGGGTTGGACGTTGTCGGTGGCTACTGTGACCCGAGTGATCGTAAGTGGGGCAGCACCTGTGTTCGTCACCGTAATGGTCTGTTCCGCGCTGGCCGAAGAGACTGCCTGAGAGGCGAAGGTGAGGGACGTGGGGCTGAGCGAGATGGCGGGTTGAGCGGCGCTGTTGCTGGCCGTGAGCAAGGGAATCTGCCAAAGACCGCGCCCATAGGTGGCAGCGCGGAGCTCGCCACTACGCCCATCGCCTGTAATTAGCGCGGGAGCGGCCGAGAGGCTTATAACCGGGGCGTTGGGAAGGCTGGTGCCGTAGACGCTCCAGCAGTTGGCGGTGGAGCAGGTAGTGACCTGCGCGGTGACGTAGACCCCGGTGTCGAGTGCAACGTAAAGAGTATTGGCATCGTTGGGATCGACGATAACGCTGTTCGCGGGGGCGTTGGGAAGGTTGCTGCTGATGTCCGTCCAGTGGGTCCCCGCATCGATGGAGCGATACAGATGCGACGCGCTGATCCCGTTGCCGGAGAAGCCCATGATGGTGACATAGACTGTCTTGCCGGTGGCATCGTGCGGGTCGATAGCGATCGACGAGAGATCGAAGCCGCCGGGATTGAAGACGCTCGAGGCAGCACTGGCGACTGGCGATGCGGCGAGATCGGTCCATGTGGTCGCGTTGCCTGCGGTGCCGGCAGTAGTGATCGAGAAGAGATGACCACCGAGCGAGCCACCGCCATCGAGAACTCCCGCCATGCCGGCGTAGATTACCTGAGAGCCGGCGTTCTGCGCGGCAGTAGCCTGACTCAGAGGACCGCCCGCGGCAAGCGAGCGAATAGCTGGGTCCGTGCCGGTGCAGGCCGCTCCATGAGAGCCGCCGAGCAGCTTGCTGATGGCGTTCGAGGACGACCACAATGTACCGTCGCCGGCAGGTCCGCGCCAGACGCGGCAGGTCCCGATGACTGCGTTGGAGCGGTGAGCTGGATCGAGCATCCAGGGAGCATCGATTAGCGAAGCATCACTGCCGACCTGTGCGGAGCCGATGGTGGATGGGCCGGCGAAGTCCGCAGCCGTGCAGTTAGAGCCATGAGCGCACTGGCGGATACTGACGCCAGCGCCGGTTGAGATATACCAGAGCAAAGAGTCGACGGGGTCGATGGCGACAGTTCCGCCTTCACCCGTGGAGAGCTGAGGCCAAGCCGCGGATGACGATGCCGAGGATGTAGCCGCTGTGCCGTTCGCGCCGAGGCCGACCAGCAGCGTGGCCGGATCTCCGGGATCTTGCGCGAAGCTGACGATCTCTGCCAGAGAGCCCAGGCCGCTGTTGAGATTCTGGAAGTGGGTTGCGTCATCGGCGGAGCAGGGGGTGGCCTGCTGATTGACACCATCGGTGGAGCGCCAGAGGCCACCGTCGTTGCCGATGAAGAGCAGCGGTTGGGCCGCTGTCGAAAATGTGGCAACAGCGTGTTGTGCGGGTGCGACCTTGGCGGATGCGGCGCAGCCATTGGTCGCATTCGTTGTATTGCGTAGGTGACAACCGTCGGCAAGCGAGCAGCGGTAGAGATCGATGGTCCCGGCGTAGAGGAGCGTGTCCTGGCTCGAGCCGCTGGGACCTGAAGATACGGCAGCTAGCGTCAGGTTGTAGTCGGCCTGCGGGATGACCGTGCTGCCACTGCCAACCTCCAGCGCAGAGGATGCCAGTTGGTTGCCGAAGGTAAAAGCGTTGGAGCAGCTGTTACTGCCGCCAAGGCGAGAGCAGGCGTCCTGCCACAGGCCCTGATCGAGATTGTTGCGGTCGACTGTGAGGGCGAAGGTGTCGCCCGTCGTCGGCTGGACGGCCAAAGCTCCGCGAAAGATCGGGCAGGAGAGACTGCCGGTTGTGTTGGGGCTAGGAGGGCAGGCCGTTATTGTGAGGCCAGCTCCGGGTTGGTTGACCAGGCGCGTCCAGGTGATGCCATCGGCTGATTCATAGTAGCCGTGGTAGCGGACGGCTGCATAAAACCGCTGGCGTATGGGATTCCAGACGACTGCGGTTGCCGCATTGCCGCCATGATCTCCTCCCGAGGAATGAGGCGTCTGCACCACCTGGCCACCGTCCATCAGGACGCCCATACTCCAGGTGACGCCTGCGTCAGTGGAGTAGTACAGGCCCATGACGCTATTCGTGACGCTCGGCGCGTTAACGAGAACTCCCTCCGCAGCCTGAGACACCGCGGCTACGACGGTGCCTGGGCTGGTGCTGCTCCAGGCAAACCCGGCGAATCCGAGGCCTACAAAGGAGTGATTCCCGGTGACACCATCTTGTGAACTCCGAATGAGCGTCCATGTCAGTCCGCCGTCCTCGGAGCGTAGAAGACCGCTGCCGTAGAACGAGTCGGATGCGTCGTTGGGGTCGCCCGTGCCGGCGAGCACGACTCCAGCCTGAACACTGACAGCTCCAATGCTCAGCGATGGAACCGTCGCGGTCCCGGCGTTGGGGCTGAAGACGGGGAGCGTATCCGTGAGAGGGGTAAAGGTCACACTTCCCGCTGGACCGGCTGCGTTGGTCGACTTCCACACACCGCCCCCGGTCGTGCCGAGATAAACGGTATTCCCGGTTGCGTCCGCAGGGTCAATCGCAATAGCAGTGACGCGACCCGTAACGTCTCCATACGCAGCGCTGGCAACCTGTTCCGGGCCAAGCGGCTGCCACGCCGCGTTCAGACTGGAGAGCCGCGGCAAGACTGCCTGCTGCGCGAGCATCGCCGCATGCTGTTGCCGGGCAGTGTCCATGGCTCGTGCAGCCGAGACGTTACCGGTAAGTCTGCGGCCTCCGAGAAAATGCTGAGACCGTAAAACAGGCGTAGCTAACCCCACTTCATCCGTTGGAGCCATTTGAGAAGAAGTCTGTGCCACCACGCGCACCGAGGCGAACCATATGCAGGAAGCACTAAGCAGAAAAGAGAAAAGAGAGCTGCGGCTGCCAAAAGACCGAAAACTGCGTGCAGGTTGAGAAGACACGATCAGGCCCATAGCGTGCAGGTTGGGGAGTGCAGACATCTGATCACGATGCTGCAAGCTCGCGCGCAATGAGTCAACGCAAGAGCTGGAGAAGAGGGCCTGACGGTTCCAGAAAGGGATGAGAAAACTCTCATCCGCGCCGGATCGCTCTGTTTGCTATGGGTCTTGCTGTTAGTCCGGGGCCGCTTCGCTATACCGCTAGCAGCGAACGACCTTGGCAGAATCAATCGCGCGTGTGGCATTCCTGGAATCTACTACCAGTTTCGATTGCGCCACAATTTCACCATAGTTGTAGATGGAGTGATCGGTAAGGATCAGGACACAGTCAAAACGCTCAAGATCTTCAAGCGGCGTTGACTGCATCTGCAGATTGTATTTGCGGCCACTGCTCACAGTGGGAAAGAACGGGTCGTTGTACTGAACCTCAACCCCCAACTGCTGCAACGTCTCTATGATCGTCAGCGAAGGAGACTCGCGGAGATCATCGACATCGCGCTTGTATGCCACGCCAAGCACCAGGACCGTAGCATCCGATGCAGCAACTCCGTTCCGTTCTAAAGCACGCACCGTCGCCTGCACGACATAGTGCGGCATCGCCTCGTTAACCTCCCCGGCAAGCTCGATGAAACGCGTCGAGAGGCCCAGTTGCTGGGCCTTCCAGCTGAGATAGAACGGATCGACCGGAATGCAGTGACCACCTACGCCCGGTCCCGGATAAAAGGCCTGGAAGCCGAAGGGCTTGGTGGCAGCGGCATCGATGACCTCCCAGATATCGATCCCCATGTGCAGGCACAGCTGCTTCATCTCATTTACCAGCGCAATGTTGACGCAGCGGTAAATATTCTCGAGCAGCTTGGTCATCTCCGCAGCCGCTGGTGTGGAAACAGGCACAGTGCGGTGGAAGATGCTGCCATACAAAGCACTCGCGGCAGCGGTAGCACGTGCGTCCACCCCACCAATCACCTTTGGAATGTCGCGCCGCGGAACCATGATATTGCCGGGATCCTCGCGCTCCGGCGAGAACGCAACCATCACGCCGTCAAGCTCATTCTGCCGATCAGACCCCTTCGGTCGACCCGGCTCATCTCGTAGTACCTGCAACCTCTTTTTCGCGCCATGACGATTGATCGTCTCGACGATAAGATCTTCGGTCGTTCCCGGATAGGTCGTGCTCTCAAGCACCACGAGCTGGCCGGCGCGCAGGTGCGGCGCGATCGCCTCGATCGTCGAGACGACGTAGCTCATGTCCGGTGTGTGGTCCTCGTGCAGCGGTGTCGGAACGCAGATCAGCACGGCGTCCATTCTTGCGACTTCGGCAAAACTGGACGTCGCCTGAAAACCAGTGCTCTGGGCTGCGCGGATATGCTCCGGCTCGATACGATGGATGTAGGACTTGCCGTCGTTCAGGCTGTTGACCTTGGCACTGTCGATATCGAAACCCGTCACCTGAAAACGCTCTTCGCTGAAGAGCAGCGCAAGCGGCAGACCGACATAGCCAAGGCCGACGATACCGACATTCGTGGTACGTAGATGGATGCTCTGAAACCAGTCGTCGAGCCCGATCCCTGATGGAGCTGCAAAGTTAGTAGGCGTCAATGCTTCTTCCTAACGAGCGAATTCGTCATGATACCAGGCGACGGTACGGCGCAGACCCTCTTCGAAACCGACCTGAGGCGCATAGTTCAAGGCCTTGCGAGCGGCTGAGATATCCGCAAGCGAATCACGGACATCTCCCTCCCGATCCGGCCCATGAATAGATGGATGCATGAACCCGAGTAAGGTTGCGAGGATGTCATAGGTTTCATTGAGGGTATGACGTTCGCCACACGCAATATTGAACACCCGACCGGCTACGGAAGTTGCGGGAGCCTGAACAGAAAGCAGATTTGCGGCGACAACATTATCAATATAAGTAAAATCCCGGCCCTGTTCGCCATCGCCGAAGATAACCGGCCGCTCCCCCTGCAACATCTGCAGAATGAAGCGCGCCATGACCCCCGAGTACGGAGAATCCGGCACCTGACGAGGCCCGAAGATATTGAAATACCGGAGACATACCGTCTCCAACCCATACACGCGCCAATACGACTGCATGTAGAGCTCGCCGTTGAGTTTCTGGACCGCATAGGGGGAGATGGGCTGCGGAGCCATCGTCTCCACGCGTGGAAACCCCGGTTGGTTACCATAAGCCGACGAAGAGGCCGCATAGACGACTCGCTTCACCCCAGCGGCTCGAGCCCCTTCCAGCACATTGAACGTGCCGTCGATGTTGGTCTCATGGCTGGGCCGGGGTTCTTTCACGGAGCGAGGCACGCTGGGCAGAGCTCCCTGATGCAGGACGAAATCTACGCCCTCGCAGGCACTGCGAACGGCATCGGCATCCCGCAGATCAGCCTCGCGCAGGTCGATCTGATCGACAATATCCGCAAGGTTGCTGCGCAGCCCAGTCTCGAAGTTGTCGAGCCCACGAACCTGCTCGCCGCGAGCAACCAGAGCATGCGCAAGATGCGATCCAATAAAGCCCGCCGCGCCCGTAATGAGGTAGCTCGCCAAGCACTTAGAATATCAGCCTATCCGCCACGGCAGGAGTACCTCCCATCTGTTGGATGTAAAGTTTGGAATCGAACTTCGTACCGGTAGACGCGCCAGACATATATCGAATCTTGCCGAAGACCGGACGCTCCCCCCAGGCTCGATCGAACTTGCCCAGAAGAGCCCAGGCGATACCGGCATATCCATTTGGATCGCGGCCGTCGAGGAAGTATTTGTCGTTGAGATAAATACAGTACTTCATCGCAGTGGCGATGTCGGGAGTCCACTCCAGAATCTTCTTGGCCCAGTACATCCGTACGTAGTTGTGCATCCATCCATGCCGCACCATCTGGAGTTGACCAGCGTTCCAGAGATCGTCGTAGGTCTGTGCATTCTCCAACTGATGCAGCGTATAGATCCGTTCGCGTTCGTCGCGCGCATGCTCTGCGATGGTCTGCTTCGCCCAGGCTTCGGCGCACTCGGGCGAATCATAGTCAGGGGTATAGCGCACAAAGTTGATAGCGAGCTCACGCCAGACGATCAGCTCATTGAAGTAGCTATCACGAGCAGACCGTAGCTTAGGATTCGCTTTGGCGGCAGCTTCGACGGCTAGCGCAACCGTAATGGGACCCACATGACCGTAATGGAGATAAGGAGACAGGCACGAGGTACCGTCAGTCTCCGGATGATTGCGCTGTTGCTCGTATCCTTGGAGGAGCTTCCCGGTGAAGAGCTCTAGGCGCTTAAGAGCTGCATGGGTTCCGCCCCGCCAGGCATCCACAGGAGTGACGCTGCGGTCGAGATCCTTCCAGCCACGCGTCAGGTCTTCCTGCACAGAGTCGGCTTGAAACTTAGGCGGACGCTTCCAGTGGCGTTCCGCATGCAAATTCTCGTAAGGGTGCAGATATTCGGGAAGAAGACGGTAGAGTCTCGGGCGAATGGTGTACGCGCCGTACTGTGCCTTCTCGATGAGTTTGGAAGGGACGACGACATCCGTGTCTACCGTCCAGAACGGAATCTGAATGCGGGAGGCAAGATGCTTTCGCCAGCTCTCCGGCTGCCGCATCGGGTTCTCATCGCCGATGAGAAAAGCTGCATGGACGTCAACCAGGAGCTTCTCGTGAGACTCATGGGGCGCACGCCGCATGATGAAGGTGATGTTGCGCGAGGCCAGATCCTCCTCGATATCCGGCAGACCCTGATTCAAAAACGCATAATGACGCAGGTTGGCATGGGGAAAGTTCGAGATGCCCGCGAAGTAAACGACCAGAGGAAGGCCGAGCAGGTTAGCTATCTTCACAGCTAGATCGACAGCATGATTATCGATTCCGCGTTGCGCACGCTGCATCCAGTAGACGACACACTGACCCTTTGGATCGGGAGCTCCATCGCGCCGGACAGCAACCCGCGGATCGTCAAATAGAACGGCAAGCTCTGGTTGCAGCACGGGATTGTTTTGCTTGATGAGCATAGCGTCTTATGCCGTACTAAAGAGTCTCGTCCACGGGAACTGATTAAGAACTGAGACGTAAAAATGCGGCCCGGAGGCCGCATTTCGGATTGAGAATATTGCCGAAGCTACCAGAGGCCCCAGGCACGGCTCATATAGTCGGTCAGCGTCATCGTGATCAGCGCGAGAAAGGTAAAGAAACCGGCGCCGACCGTCATCTTGACGAGGTTCGACTGATATTTGACGTGCATGAAGAACAGGATGACGATCACCGCCTTGGTGCAGGCGATAGCTAGGGCTACGACCGGGTTCAGGATGCCGAGGTCGACATAGGCCGCGGCAACCGTAATAGCGGTGCCGACCAGCAACGCTCCGAAGACCATTGAATAGGTCGCCGGCGTGACGATGTGATGTGCGGCATGCTCTGGGTTGGTCACATTTGCCGCGTCGTGATGTTCGGACATTGTCTTCTCCTTCCAGCCTTTGGCTGCGGTCGCGATTTACGCGCCGGGGTGTCGGTTGATGAGGTAAAGCAAGGGGAAGAGAAACAGCCAGACGATATCGACAAAGTGCCAATACAGTCCGAAGTTTTCAATCGGAGCGACATACCCGCTACTGAAATCCCCTCGATGCGCCCGCCAGGTTAGCCAGAACAAGAGGCAGATCCCAATGATCATGTGCAGCGCGTGCATACCGGTCATCGCGAAGTAGAGCGAGAAGAAGACCTGCGTCTTCTGCGCCATATCGGGAGCCAGTGGCTGCTCTTTCAGACCGTATGCATGCGGGTTGACGAACTCCGAGATATCGAAGTGCTCGCCGGGAATGTGGTGCTTCTCCCACTTCTCGTGATACTCCACATACTTGACGCCAAGGAAGATTGCTCCAAGAGCGGTAGTAATGACGAGAAAGAGAACAAGCAGACCCTTCTTCCGTACCTCCGCCGCCCATACACCCAGCGCCATAAAGAAGCCGGAGCCGATCAGGACAGCGGTATTGAACGCACCGAGCGGAATGCTGAGCTGATTCGACGCAACGACGAAGGCATCGTGGTACCAGTTGCGATAGAGCAGATAGGCGAAGAACAGCCCACCGAAGAACATGATTTCGGTCAGCAGGAAGAGCCACATGCCAAACGTTCCCGCTTCGCGCTGCTGCTGCTCTGTTTCGAAGTGGTGGCGATGCTGGGGCAGAGCGACGTGGTGGTGCTCCTGAGCCACGGCGGTCTCGTGCGTATGGGGATGTGTTGCTACGATCGTGTTATCCAACGGTCGTCACCTCTTGTTCCGTCTTGTGGGCGAGCCACTCGTAGTCATAGGCTTCATGATCCACGATGGGAACCTCGATAAAGTTTTCAGTCAACGGCGGCGACTGGATCTGCCATTCCAGGCCAGTTGCCTGCCATGGATTGTTGCCGGCGATGGCGCCATACTTCAGCGACCATCCAAGATAGAGAAGGGGAAGCATATAACCGACGCCCAGCACCGTGGCGCCCGCGGTCGAGAGAACGTTGAGTACCTGGAACTCCTGCGGATAGGCATGGTAGCGACGAGGCATGCCAAGATAGCCGAGGATGAACTGCGGCAGGAACGTGAGATTGAAGCCGATGAACGTCGTCACAGCGGCGAGCTTCGAGAGCGACTCCGGATACATGCGGCCCGTCATCTTCGGCCACCAGAAGTGGATGCCGGCCAGGAAGGCCATGAGCATGCCGCCCACCATGACGAAGTGGAAGTGCGCCACGATGAAGTACGTCTCGGTGAGGTGAATGTCCATACCAAGCGCGCCGAGGAAGACGCCCGTCATACCGCCGATCGTGAACAGCCCGATGAAGCCGAACGCGTACAGCATCGGAGTCTCGAAGGTGATCGAACCCTTCTGCAAGGTGAACGCCCAGTTGAAGATCTTGATCGCCGAGGGGACGGCGACAAGCATCGTCAGTAGGGAGAAGACGAGCGCCGAGTAGTTGGAGACACCCATGATGAACATGTGGTGCGCCCAAACGAAGAAGCCGAACAGGGCAATCGCCACTGACGAGAACGCGACCGCGGTGTAACCGAAGACACGCTTGCGGCTGAAGGTGCTGATGACCTCGGAGATGACGCCCATGCCCGGCAGAATCATGATGTAGACGGCAGGGTGGGAGTAGAACCAGAAGAGATGCTGAAAGAGCAGCGGATCTCCACCTTTAGTGGGGTCGAAGACACCGATGCCGATCGTACGCTCAAGCGCCACGAGAACAAGGGTGATGGCCAGAACCGGAGTACCGAGCACCATCAGGATGGAGGCAGCGTAGTTCGACCACACGAACAGCGGCATGCGGAACCACGTCATGCCCGGTGCCCGCATACGGTGGATCGTGACGATGAAGTTCAGACCCGTAAAGATCGACGAGAAGCCGATGATGAAGACTCCGGTGGCTGCTGTAACGACGTGCGTATTCAGGTAGTGCGTCGAGAGCGGAGTGGTAAAGGTCCAGCCGGTATCGACGCCGCCAAGCACGAGAGCCGCCAGCGTGAACAAACCGCCGATCCAGTAGAGATACCAGCTCAGCAGGTTGATCTTCGGGAAGGCCAGGTCCTTGGCTCCCAACATGATTGGCATCAGGAAGTTCCCCAGGGTAGCCGGGACAGACGGCACCAGGAAGAGGAAGATCATGACGATTCCGTGCATCGAAAAGAGCTTGTTGTACGTATCCGACGCCACGAGATCGGGCTGCGGCGTCAACAACTCCAGACGGATTAGGCCGGCGAAGGCTCCGCCGATGAAAAAGAAGAACGTGATCGAGATCAGGTAGAGGATCGCGATACGCTTATGGTCGCCGGTAAAGAGCCAGCTGAGCAGACCGTCCTCTGCGTTGATATAGTTCTTCTTTGGAAGGGTTGCCGTCCTCTGGTCGGGCAGATTGAGGATTGTATGTGTTGCACTCATGGCTTTACCACCCCTGGCGTTGTCGGCGCCGCTTGGTTCGACTCGGACGTAGTCAGCGTCTGCTGAATACGGTAGTTGGTTTTCAGTGTTTTGATGTATTCGACAAGATCGATCAGGCCCTCTTCGCTGACCTGACCCTGGTACGTGGGCATGATCGGCGCAAAGCCCGCGGTAATGTGCTGAGACGGATTTAGAATTGCGTCGCGCAGATAGGCGTCATTGACGAGAACCTCGGAGCCGCTCGCCAGCTTCAGCTTCGATCCGTAGACTCCCGCAAGATTCGGTCCGCGCGCACCGGCACTGCCCGAGTGGCAGGCGTTGCAACCCAGGCTCGCGAAGAGCCTCTCGCCGTTCTGCGCGAGCGACATGCCGCTGGTCGACTCCTGCGTCCACTTCTGATAGTCGTCCGGGCTCAGCACGGTAACTTCACCGATCATGCCGGAGTGCTTCGTTCCGCAGTATTGCGTGCAGAAGATATGGTACTTTCCGGGCGTCGTCGCCTCAAACCATACGGTCGAGTAACGGCCTGGGATAACCTCACGCTTCACGCGGAAGTCAGGAATCGAAAAGCTGTGAAAGACGTCCTGCGAGATCATCGTGAGCTGAACCGGACGGCCCGTGGGCACATGCAGCGCGTTGATCTCGTGCTGCCCGCCCTGGTGCTCGGCCTTCCACATCCACTGCTTGCCCACGACATAGATGTTCATCGCATTGGTTGGCGGGTTGTAGATACGGAAGTACAGCAGCGCGCCCCAGACGAAGACGATGAGAAAAAGGGCCAAGGGAATAATGGTCCACGTTGCCTCAAGCAGCGTGGAGCCCTCCACTGGAACCGCGACCGGATGCTTCGCCTTGCGATAGCGAATCGAAAAGCCAAACACAAGAGTGCCGACCAGCGTAAGGCCGACCAGCGTGATCAGCAGCAGGAAGAAGTAGAGCGCGTCAGCGTAGGGAGCAATGGTCGATGCCTCGCGCGGAAAGAGCGCCGAAGCGTTGAGCCACTTCACCAAAAATTGCCACAGTACTGGACTGATATGCATCGTTACCCTTTATCCGTTCTCTTTCTTGGTCAGGTCGTGGTCGCGCCCGAGTTTTAAATCTCTTCGGAACATCAGGAAGATGAATCCGCCTAGCCCCGCCATGGTGACCATACCGCCAAGCTGAACGACACGCGCAATGATGAGCGAGTGCTTGTTGGTCTGAGGATCATAGTGGTAGCAGTAGGTAAGAATATTCGCGACTGGTGAACCAATCTTGTTGCCCGACGCTTCAATCAGCCCGAGGAGCATGTCCTTGGGGGAGTACTCTACGCCGAGATAGTACTGCGCCAGCTTGCCATCCGTGGTAACCAACTGGATAGAGCTGGCGTGAGCGAACTGCGAGAGCTTGCCGTCAGGACCCGGAACACGAACATAGCCGAATCCGACTGCATCGGTGACGGCATCGATCGCCGGCCGCTGGCCGGTGAGGAAGTGCCAGCCCGAGGCAGTCTCCGGACGGCCGTAGCGCTTGAGATAGAAAGCCTTCTTCTTCCCGGCCTGCTCGGGCGTCTCGCTCGGGTCGATACTGACGACAATCACGTCGAAGTCCTTGCCCGGCGTCAGCTTTACCATCTCGAGGGCGCCTGTGAGACCGTCCAACTCCTCGGAACAGAGCATAGGGCAGTTGTAGTAGACCAGCGCAATAATGGCTGGCCGTTTGCCGAAGTAGTCCCCAATCGTGACCGCTCTTCCCGTCTCGTCGATGAAGGATGCATTCAAAGGCAACTGCTGGTTCAGATGCTGCGCGATTCCGACCTTCTGAAGGACCTGCGGCAGCTGATCGCCCGAGTTATCGCCGCTCTGCTTGTCGCCATAGCTTGAGACCTGGGCAAACAGAGGCGCACTCAGCAGGGCACAGCAAAGTGCCGCCGCCTGCCAACCGCCTCGTATTGTCCGCCAGATCGTCATGCTTTCGTCTCTATGTTAGTTCTGCTTCGTTCTTGCTACCGTTTTGGAGCCGACTCTGCATGGGCTGCTTCCGCGGCCCTGCCGTAGTTCATCTTCTGTTCGCGGGCCTCAATGACATCCAGCTCGTAACCGGTTCGCGCGAATCCCGACGTCAAAGGCGCGTGAATCTCCGGCTTTACATCGCCTGCCATCTGCACTGTCGTCGAAGCTGGCCGTGCGTTCACCGGCAGGCCTCGCTGGGCGATGAGCTCCATCGCGCGTGAGATGGGAATTCGGATGGCACTACCTTCTCCGGGCGACCGGCTGTAGTGATCCAGCAGCAGATCTTCACGCGCGTGCAGATCGGCGGTACTCTGGTTGCCATCGTCGATGTCCAGGCGGGGCTCCGGAAAGTTCGCGGTCAGTTGATTCAACTGCTTCTGCTCCAACTCGGGATTGCTGGCGAGATCCTGGCGCTTGCCACCGGTTGTCGCAGCTCCTGCGAACGCAGATTGCGTATTCCACTTGCTGACCGGGCCGTCTGCCTTCTGAAGCGCGCTGTTGATGACCTTACCCATCACAAAGCAGAAGACGAAGAAGACCACGAGGAACCCGCCAAGACCGGCGAGGAAGACGACAACGCCGTTCACGTTGACGTCCGTCGTCTCATACCCCGGCGACTCGGCGTCACGAACGTGGTGCGTTACCTGCGGATTCAGATCGTTGTCGTTAGTGGGCATGTTCGGGCTCCAACATCTCTTCCAGGTGCGGGTCGTTCACGTTCATCAGAGGACGTGCTTTCAACTCGGTCAGGTAATAAGCAGCCCAGACCGACAGAACGGCGACAGGTACGGTGATATAGGCCAGGATGCCGATATTGCCGGCGATATGCAGGTTGCCTGCAGCGTCTTTGAAGTTCGGCTCGATCAGCCAGAACAAGTCGACGCAGCGTGCGAAGATCATGAAGCTCGTAATCCAGATCATCTTCTCTTTGTTCCGCTTCAGATCGCGTGAGAGCAGCAGGCAGAAGGGAATCAGCCAGTGGCAGATGAAGTCCAGCGAGCAGATATACCACCAGCCACCATGGATGCGATTCAGGTACCAGGGAATCTCGTCGGGAACGTTGCCCGACCAGATGATGAGGAACTCTGCAAAGCTGAGGTAGATGTTGAGCATCACGAAGGCAAAGAGGAATTTGCCGAGGTCATGCTGTTCGGTGGTCCGCAGCAGCGTCTTCATCGGCTCGTAGCGGGAGAGCAGAATCACCGTCAGGATGCCCAACGCGAGAACGCCATAGCCCTGGCCAACCAGGAACTGCAAGCCCCAGATCGACGAATACCACGTCACGTCAAGCGACTTGATCCACAGGATTGCGCCATCCGTCAGCAGAATGACGTAGATGAAGATTCCGATACCCGAGAGGTTCTCAAACTTGACGCGCCACTTATCGAAGCTGGCCTGAGTTCCTGCGGCGGGATCAGCGTCACGCTGCACCGACCACTTGTTCAGCAGGAAGGTGAACAGCAGCAGAACGCTGAAGATAAAGATCGTCTGCACGATGGCGCTCACAGGGTTCAGCATTGAGCGCTTCGCATTCGCAGTCAAAGCCTGCTCCAGCGTGATCGCATGATTAGCCAATGCCTGTGCCGTGGCTGCAGCTGTCGGATAGAGAGCCCACTGATACAGATGCTTCATGAAGACGGCGATCGGAACGAACATCAGGCCAACGAGCCACAGCGTGCGGGTCATCGCCTCCAGCGGACGACGCAGCAGAAGTCCCCACTTTCCACCCGACACATACTGCAGCATCAGCAGAGCCAGCCCACCGCCGGCAAATCCGAAGCACATCATGTAGCCCAGCAGATAGGCACGCAGGATATGGTTCCGACCCTCATGCGTGAAGGCGAAGGCCAACGAGGCGATGGCAGCGACCGCCGCGATAATCAAAAAGCGTGTGCGCCAGGAGGAGATGATCTCTGGGGCGGCAAGCGACGCCGGGAGCGTACGCGGCCCATGGTCGTGATGTCCGCCTGCTTCTCCGTGATGTTCGTGTCCAAGTGACATGTGTTTTCCGGCCTTATTCCTTCAGCATCCTGTTGTTTACAGCTCGATTTCCAATGCAAATCCCAGCTTTACCGCTTTGCTGACGCCATACTCATTACCGCACTCTTGCTCGGTCCCGCAAAAGAGCTGGGCTTTGCCTTCGGCTTGTCCGCCTTTGAAAGAAAAGCAATCAAATTATCCAAATCCGTAGCCGACAACGGGAACGACGGCATCGGAGGCTTACCCGTAGGAATTCCATTCTTTACGACAGACCGGATATGGTCCTCCCCAACTCGATCGACGATCCCAACCAGTGCCGGGATATTCGGAGGCATGCCGGTCCTCTGGGGCTGGTGGCACATCTGACAGTCGCGTGTATAGATCTCGTGCCCAGCCTCCGGAGAGCCCTTGGCCGCCGGTCCCGCTACGGTCTTGAGGGCAGCTTGCGTTGGTGCAGAGGTCACAGGAGCCGTTGTATTTGAGGACACTGGCTTCGCAGCCTCTTGAGCCGCCGCGGGCAACGGCTGTGTCTCGGGCGAAACAGTCTTCTGCTCGGGAATGGGTGACATAGACGGCACCACCCAATTCGTTGCGAAGTTGGCCGGAAGCCCCTCCGCCTCGGCGATGCTCGAAAGCGACTCGACATGAGCACCGGCGGGAACATCCGCCTGCGTAGCATGCTGGCTCAACTGCAGTGCCTTGATATAGGCCACGATTGCCCAGCGATCAGCTGGCGTCACCTGTGCCGAGTAGTCCGGCATAGCGCCGTAGCCGTTTGAAATGACGTTGAAGAAGTGGCCCAGCGGGGCCGTCTCCAGCCGCGCCGTATGATAGTTGCCGGCGTGCGCATATCCGCGCTGCACGATCATGCCGGCGCCGTTGCCCACGCGTGAGTGGCAGGGCGTGCAATAGACGTTGTACCGCTCCTGGCCACGGGCCAGCACATCCATCGTGACAGGAAAGGGCATGCCATCGCCCTCTTTGCCGCCGGAGAGTCCGGTATAGAAGTAGCTGTCTTCGCGAAGCTGATTGCGCCCAACGGTATTCTCTACCTGCGGACGGACGGAACGGCCATCGGCATAGAACGAAGTGCCACGCTGCGGGAAGAACTTCGGCTCGTCCTGCATGTCCTGCCGGCAGCCGAGTGCGGAGAGGAGCGCAATCGTCGCGGCAGCAGCCACGACAACTCTCGGAGCGCGTGCGATTTGGGTACTGGTATTAATGATCCACCTCCACCACGGAGACCGCAGGGAACTGCTCAAGGAACGTTCGTGTTTCGCCCACGGAGAACTTGGGATCTGTCGCCTCCAGACAAAGGAAGAACTTGTCCGTGGTTGCGCCATTCCGGAAGTTGGGGGCATTGAAGACCGGGTGATACAGCTGCGGGAGACCGTTCAGCGCGATCATCCCGAACGCGGCCGATAGGCCGGAGAACAGAATCGTCCACTCATACGCCGGAATAATAAACGCCGGCCACGAAAACAACGGGCGTCCAGCGATATTCAGCGGATAAGACCATACCGAGATCCAGGTCTCCATCAGGAATGCCGTCGTCACACCCATCAACCCGCCCAGCAGGCAGACGAGCGGCACGCGATTCTTGTGGAAGTCGAGTGCCGAAGCAGCCTCTTCGACAGGATAAGGGGTATAGCACTCCATGCGGCGGTAGCCTGCGCGGCGAGCCTCCTCCGTCGCATGAACTAACTCGCTCGGAGTATTGAACTCCGCCAGCAAACCGTAGATTCCTTCTCTGCGCGGCATCAGGCAGTCTCCTCAATTACGGTCTCTGCATCCGGCCCGCTACGGGTGATCTTGGTCTGCGGAAGCATCATCCGGATCTCAGACATCGGAATCATGGGCAGGAAGCGGACGAAGAACAGGAACAGGCAGGTAAACAGACCCCACGTCCCGATAAAGATGATGTAGTCCCAGCGGGTCGCCACATAGGTTCCCCAGCTGGAGGGCAGATAGTCCCGGTAAAGGCTGGTGACGACGATGACGAAGCGTTCGAACCACATACCGGTGTTCACGATGAACGACAGAATGAAGAGGTACGTTACGTTCACCCGCAGCTTGCGCGACCATAGCGTCGTCAGCGGAATCGCGAGGTTCGTCAGGATCAGGATCCAGTATGCCCAGCCCATAGGCCCGAACATACGGTTCCACATCATGAAGAACTCCCAGTGGCTCGCCGAGTACCACGACATGAAGACTTCCATCGCATAGCCGTAGCCCACGATGGATCCCGTCGCCAGCATGACCTTCGCCATGTTGTCCAGGTGGCGCAGTGTCACCAGGTCTTCCATGTGGTAGAGCTTGCGGATCGGAATCGCCAGCGTCAGCACCATGGCGAAGCCGGAGTAGACGGCGCCCGCAACGAAGTACGGCGGGAAGATCGTCGTATGCCACCCAGCAAGGGCCGCCACCGCGAAGTCGAAGCTGATGACCGTGTGCACCGAGAGCACCAGAGGTGTCGAAAGACCAGCCAGCAGCAGGGAAGCCGTCTCATACCGGATCCAGTGCCGCGTCGATCCGCGCCAGCCCAGCGAGAGGATGCCGTACATGTACTTCGCGAACGGCAGCTGCGCACGATCGCGCAGGGTTCCGAAGTCGGGGATCATGCCGATGTACCAGAACACGATCGAGATCGTCGCGTACGTCGAGACCGCGAACACGTCCCACGCCAGAGGCGAGCGGAACTGCGGCCAGACATTCATCGTGTTCGGATAGGGGAATAGCCAGTAGCTGACCCAGGGACGTCCCACGTGAATCAGCGGGAACATACCGGCGCAGACGACCGCGAAGATCGTCATCGCCTCGGCAAACCGGTTGATCGAGTTACGCCAGGTCTGCTTGAACAGCAGCAGGATCGCCGAGATCAGGGTGCCTGCGTGGCCGATACCGATCCACCAGACGAAGTTGATGATGGCGAAGCCCCAGGCCCCGGGCATCGTAACGCCCCAGATACCGACGCCCTTCAGAAAAAGCCAGGTAAGTCCGATCACAACGCCTGTCGCCACACCGGCGGCGACGATCAGCCCGAAGAACCAGCCGAGCGGAGTATTCGATGTCAGGACGATACCGGCGATCTTCTGCGTGACCGACTTGAAGTTGTGACCCGGCGCGATGACCGCGTACTCGCCGGTACGCGGATCAATCATCGGGTCGTTAATGGGTCCTTTGGTCGCCATTTATGCCAGCTCCGGATTCGGGTTGATGACGCCAGCCGTATAGGTTGTGCGTGGACGGTAGTTCAGGTCTCCAAGGACCTGGTAGTTGCGCTCCTCGGCCTTACGTTTGGCCACGGCGGAGTTCTTGTCGTTGATGTTCCCGAAGATGATGGCGTCGGTCGGGCAGGCCTGCTGGCATGCCGTAACGATCTCGCCGTCGCGTATCTCGCGATTTTCCTTGTCGGCGGTAATCTTCGCGGCTTCGATGCGCTGCACGCAGTAGCTGCATTTCTCCATCACGCCGCGCGAGCGGACCGTGACATCTGGATTGCGCGAGAACTTCAGGCTCTCCGTGTCGTAGTCCGAGTACAACAGGAAGTTGAACCGGCGAACCTTGTACGGGCAGTTGTTCGAGCAGTAGCGCGTACCCACGCAGCGGTTGTACACCATCGTGTTCAACCCCTCCGGCGTGTGGACGGTCGCACCGACCGGGCAGACCTGTTCGCAGCCCGCATTCTCGCAGTGCTGGCACGCCATCGGCTGGAAGTGAGCCTTGGGAGCGTGCAGATCGCCTTCGAAGTAGGTGTCGATGCGCAACCACTGCATGTTGCGGCCGATCTTCACCTGCTCGCGGCCGACGACGGGGATGTTGTTCTCCGCATAGCAGCTCACCACGCAGGCGTTGCACCCAATGCAGGAGTTCAGGTCGATCGCCATGCCCCAGGCGTTCTGAATCTTCAGAGACGATCGATCGATATTGTCGTACTTCCAGGCATCCGGGAAGAAGCTCTCTTCCTTCTTCGGCGCTTCGCCCTGTGGACCGTATCCAACCTTATTAACCAGGGTACCGCTTGCGCCTTCATGCGCGAAGTCGGGGTTCTTCTTCACCTCATCGAGCGTCGCATAGCGGATGATGGAACGCTCCATCGCCTCATGGCCGGCAAGCGAGTAGGTTCCTTCCTTGTCAGACTCCGGCCTCTCGAGATCGTGCTGCGCAAAGGCGCCGCG
>JAOAPB010000111.1 GCA_025462645.1 Edaphobacter sp.
CCCGCAGGAGCGTACATAACTGTTCGCGCACATGATGACAGTGAGAGCTTCTATGCGGATCGAGTCATCAATTGCACTGGACCGAGCATGAACTACCGCCGCGTCCCTTCAACTCTTCTCCAAAACCTGTTCAGGAGAGGACTCGTAATCTCCGGCCCTCTAGGTACTGGATTCCATTGCTCGCAGGATGGAGCGGTTATCGACGCCGGTGGTCACGCTTCAGAAATCATCTTCAATCTTGGCCCGGGCCGACTCGGCGACCTTCTTGAGTCCATCGCAGTTCCTGAAATCCGTCAGCAGGCCGTTGAGCTTGCCTCGACACTCGCTGATCGCATGAGGCAGCAATACGTACCGTCTGAAAAGACAGGAACTGCGACTCGGGAGTTAACCGGAGAGTTGGTAGAGGCATGACTACCGCAACGCTCACCAACGTCAGAGGCGCTAAGGGGGCCGTGACATCGTGGCTGGCATCCACTGGTTGGGCTGTTGTTCTCGGAGCAGCCAGCGGTTCGGCCTGTGTCGCAGTACGGCTTTTCTTCCGCCTTCTTCAGTGGGTCTTTGTTCAGCAGACGGGTATGTTACCCATCGCGGCAGCAACGTTGCCGCCCGCGCGTCGTATCTTGACCCCGATCATCGGAGCGGCGTTAGCGACCCTTGTGGTCTGGATGATGCGGAGGGCGGCACCGGATCTGCGCTTTGAAGAATATGTGAAAGCCGTTCGTCTTAGAAATGGCCGAATCCCTCTTCTTTCGACGGTTTGGCGCACTGCTTCCTCTGCCTTTTCCGTAGCCACCGGCGCGGCAATCGGGCGGGAAGGATCGATGATCCAATTCGCCGCTGCAATCTCCTCATGGATAGGAGAGCGATCTCCCCTACGGAATCTGTCGTTGTCGCGGCAGGTAGCCTATGGCGCTGCAGCCGCGGTAGCGGCAGCTTATCAAGCACCGGTCGCCGGAATATTCTTCGTCACAGAGATCGTCCTGGGTGAGTGGGCCTGGTGCGACGCTCCTCAGCTGCTCCTGGCCTCAAGCACTGGTTGGCTCATTAGCCGTCTTTTGCTGGGTGCTGGCCCTCTCTTTCCGGTCAGGGGATCATTGCCGATTACGCACGATCTGCTTTGGGTTCTCCCTCTGGCTCTTGTTCTGGGCGCAGCTGGGCCAGCCTATCAAAAACTTCTTTATCTCTCCGCAGCAGCGAAACGTCTGCCCTTCGCACTGCTGTGGAGTGGCCTGGCAGTGGGTATACTCGCTCTGGTCGAGCCTAAGGTCTGGGGAAACGGTGATGCCGCTCTCCTCGGAGTCCTGCAGAATAAACCGATGCTCTTGGGCATCCTTAGTGTGCTTGCCTGCCGCCTGGTCGCTACAACCTTCTGCGTGGGAACAGGCACAGTGGGCGGAGTCTTCACCCCTACAATGTTCGCCGGTGCTGCCCTCGGTCTCGCGACAGGTCACTTACTGCACAATCCGGAGCTTTCAATACTGGCCATCTGCGGCATGGGACTACTGATGGCTGCGGTGACGCACGCTCCTTTAATGGCGGCTTTCATGGCAGTAGAGCTTACCGGACAATGGCATCTTCTGACGATCATTCTGCCATGCAGTCTGCTCGCATCGTTTATTGCTCGTACAATCTCGCGTGAGTCCCTGTACGCCATTGCCAGCCCGGATCCAGCACTATGAAGACGGTTTGGACTTACAAGATTGCGGTCATCAAGCAGGCTCCGGCCTGGTTGGAATTTGAAGGGGAACAGGAGACGGATAGGGTCATGATCGAGAATTTCCGCATTCGAGTATTCAGGGCGGTCGCACAGCATCTGAATTTCAGCCGGGCCGCAGAAGAACTATTGCTCACGCAACCCGCAATCACCCAGCAAATCAAGGCGCTTGAAGATGAGTTCGGCCTACCTCTATTCGATCGCGGGGGTGGACATATCGCGCTGACGGCCGGCGGAAAGGCGCTGCTGCCGTTTGCAGAGAGAATGAAGGAGCTCTCCGACGAAGCCTTTGCCGCGGTGGCGGAGGCATTTGGACAACATGCAGGCGAACTCGCTTTGGGAGCCTCCCAGACCATTGGTCAATACCTCCTACCAACGTTCGTAGCTGGATTTCGGCGGACAAACCCTAAGGTCAGAGTCACGGCTCGCAGCGGGAATACCGATGAGATGCTCGAAGCCCTCCTTGCGCGAGAGATTCAGCTGGCGCTCATCGAAGGTCCGGAACAGCGGAAAGACCTCCATATAGAACCGTTCATGGAGGATCACATGGTACTTGTTGTCCCCGCAACTCATGAATGGGCCAATCACGATATCAAGGTTGAGGATCTGAAGAGCGAACCTTTGCTCATGCGTGAATTTGGCTCCGGCTCAAGAAGAGTGGTGGAGCAAGCGCTTTCGAAGGCCGGAGTGAAGACGAAGGATCTGACGATCAGCATGGAGCTCGACTCAACCGAAGGTCTGTTGAGTGCGGTGGAAGCCGGCCTTGGAATCACCTTCGTCTCGAGGTGGGCAGTCCGAAATCAGCTCTCTCTTGGAACGCTAAAGGTCGCTAGAGTACACGGGTTGAAGCTGTCGAGGCGATTCTCGATGGCATATCCTGCCGGTCCAGAACCAACCGGTATCGTTGGTATCTTCCGGACATTCTTGCTCTCTCAGGCAATGGAAATGGCGCCAAAAAGGATAGCAAGAACAAATGCCTCCTAGTTGCTACTGAGTCCGGCATCCGGAGATTGACAGCATCAGTTGTTGCTAACAGAGCGAGTCACTCAGCGAGACTCGTTCCGCCTGTGGAGTTCGAATTCCTGTGGCTCGTCGGCCAACCGGAAGAAGTCCAGCCGAACGTCACCTCCGGATCTTCCTTACTCGCACAATGACAATTTAGATCAACCCATATTCTGGCCAAATGGCCAGGGTTGATTTCTCGGAAAGGAACCATAAAGTGGCAGCTAGTGCCATTTCATGGTTCAAGTCACACTGCGACACCATCGTTCTAGAGAACGGCGCAACTCTCGTCAGGAAGTACGACTAATTTCAGGTACTACGTGATTCTTGTGAAACGGGGATTTCGGACTTCACACTCTGTCCCGCCCCTAAGACAGGCCATGGAAATGACAGAGTATGGAAACGCATGGAAAGCCATAAAGCCGGCTTTCCACCCTTCCCACACTCTTTGGAAAACTTTTCAGAATTCCCACATTATCACGGCCTCGACGGCGGGTTAGGTGTTTAGGAGCAACGGCAAAGACCAGCCATAACCTCAATCAAGCCCTCAATTCCGCAAGGGACAAGTTGTAGTCGATCTCAAGACACGCCTTGTGTTCTCGACCCCGGGCAAGCCCAGGGGCGGGGTAGAATTGAATGATTTTTTCGCACGGTGAACCAGATGTTCCTCTGCGAACTCGACGGCTACATCAAAAGAAAACGGCATAAGCCCAGCCTCACGCTCGAACGGTTCGAAGAGATCTTTCGAACGTTCTTGCTTGAGACGTACCATCGCCGAACCAGCGTCGAAGGAAGACCAGCTCCTTCGGAACGCTGGGAAGGATCTGGTTTTCTACCGCGCATGCCGGACTCGCTCGAGCAACTTGACCTCTTGCTGATGCAGGAAGTACGGGCCCGCAAAGTGCGCCGTGATGGCATTCGCTTTCAGGGCCTGCGGTATCTCTCGCTCACTCTTGCGGCATATGTAGGCGAAGAGGTGACCATCCGATTCGACCCACGGGACATGGGTGAGATCCGCGTTTTCTATCAGGATCGATTTCTTTGCCTAGCGGTCTCAGCCGAACTGGCAGGCGAGACCATTCCTCTGCGCGACATCATCCGGGTACGCAACCAACGTCGGCGTGAACTTAGCTCGGTCCTCCAAGATCGGCAACGAGTGCTCGATTCGCTTCTGCAATTGAAAAGGGGCCCCGCTCCCAAGGAGATTCATGCAAAAGCCGCCGTCTTACCCGTATCCGGAGTCCGCATCAAAAGGTACCGCAACGAGTAGCCGCGCTTTCGTCGAGACGATCGAGTACAGCCGGTTCGTTGAATTCTGCGACGCATGCCGCCATTTCCGATCCATAGGGCTATGCTACGGACCGCCCGGAATTGGCAAAACTCTCTCAGCCGTGCGCTACAGTCGCGCGGACCAGATCGTTCCGCGTGATCGTTGGACAAGCGAAGTGGGCGATGCCCTTCCTGTCGACACCCTGCTCTACACCACCTCGGTGATTAATACTCCATCTGGGGTGAGGAACGATATCATATGGCTCGCGAAAGAGTGATGAGTATCGTGCTCAACCCAATTCGGCGCGAGGCATTGTTAACTTTGGATGAAATAAGACTCAAAGACGAAAAGCGTCGAAGAGAAATCATGAACAAGCCAGGGTGCTCCCCATGCGACCGACCTGAAGTCGATCCAACTTACTTCGAAACGTACAAGCGATATCAAGCCAAGGAGCGGACAGTTCGGATCCGACCACGTTGATCCTTGTGGACGAGGGCGATCGACGGCAGATGAACAGTCTGGAACAAATGAGATCTATCTTTGACGAGGGCAGCGCCGGCATTGTCCTCATTGGGATGCCCGGTATCGAGAAGCGCATTGCCCGCTTTCCGCAGTTTTATTCGCGCATTGGATTGTCCATGAATTCCGACCTCTTGATTCTGCTCAAGTGCAAGAACTGCTCGAAAAAAAATGGACACCGGCCGGCGTCACACCTCCAGACGAACAACTCCTCCCGGAGGTCATAGCGTGCCTCATCCGGATGACGGGAGGAAACTTCAGACTGCTCACTCGGCTCCTGACTCAGATCGAGCGGGTTCTCAGCGTCAATGACCTTCATCTGGTCTCGACAGCGGTCGTCGAAGCGGCGCGGCACAGCCTCGTCATCGGCCTCGGATGACGTTGACTACGCCAAATAACTCTGAAACATTACGCCAAATAGCGATCAAAGCTACACCCCATGATGATTCGTCGAACTCCGTTCGATTTACTCGACTTCCTCAATGTCGGATGAATTTCCCTCGGAGCCATGGGGCAAATTCACAAGCCGTCTGCCGAATATTTTGTTATCCACCGAATACGCTCCCGGGCCAAGAACGCCAAGCGCCAAGCTAACGACAATCGCGGCGAGCAAGTGGAATAGATCGACATTGTCTCTCGTACAGAGGCGCCAGAATTCTAGGCATCCCGCGAATGTCGCGGCATACGGAGTGAGGATTCCAGATACAAGGCAAACGGCTGCAACCAATGAACCGATGGCGCATCCCATTGATTGTGGCGCTGCATAGGCTGATCCATCCACGAGGAGCATGGCTGCTACTGTGACCCGAATGGCGATGAGTCCAATTCCGGGTAAGCCTGTAGGAAACATGTAATAAAGTCTCTGCACCGAACAAAATTAACGGTATCGAGATTGGACCGCAATCCCGAAAGGAGTATTTCAACCTTCACCTTTCGGACTTTCATAGCGCACAACGTTGGCGGTATTCTTTGGCTCTACTTGCCTTTGCGGCAGATTATGGCTATAGCTTCCCTTCGACGGCGCGACACATCGATTCCCCAGCAGCGCTGACCCGATTCGTCGATGTGATTTTCGGATGCGCTGATTTGCTGCTACGGGCTCTGAGACCGGGGGTTGTCTGGACATGCGCTTCGCTAGCCACCATCGGCGTTCCAATCGCACGCGCGTTGGATCTTCAACTGTACATCGGACAGCTCTACCACACCGGTTGGACAGCCCAAGATGGATTGGCGGGGACAGCCTTAGCTCTGGCGCAGACGGCGGATGGCGATTTGCGGATAGGAACTACACTAGGACTCTATCGCTTCAACGGCGGTTGTCTTTCGGCTGTTTCCTGTTGGTTCTATTCCTGGCAAGTGCAATGTTTGCACTGAACCCGGACAAACACATTTCCCAGTATGGTCACACCGCATGGAGAATACAGGACGGATTTTTTGGTGGCCCGGTACGCTCCATTACCCAGACCTCGAATGGGTACATTTGGGTAGGAACCGGAGCCGGACTTTTCAGATTTGACGGGGTCCGGTTTGTTTCATGGAGTTCGCAGCAGGTGGAACAGCTGCCATCCACCTCTATCACTGCTCTGCTAGGCGCACGAGACTGAAGCCTTTGGATCGGCACTGATGCAGGTCTGGACCACCCGGTAAACCAGCACTAGATCACTTATCTAAAGGGAGAGGGGTCCATCTCATCCATCCTTCAAGATGTGAACGGGGAAATCTGGATCGCGCGTGATCGAAGTGGCGATAACACGCAGCCACTTTGCCAGGTCATCGGTAAAGGAGTTCGTTGTTACGGGAACGAGGACGGAGTGCCTGCGTTCTTCGCAGCAGGACCTCTAGTGCAGGACGCTTCGAGCAATCTTTGGATCGGCGGCGACACAACACTACTCAAATGGCGACCGGGGTCTTCTCACGCTTATAGACCTAAGGCATTGATGTCCAATGCGGGAGTGGACGGGGTGGCGGCCTTGTCAGTCGCCGCAGATGGCTCTCTCTGGGTTGGAATGGCTCTCACTGGCCGCCGTCTGGGGTTGCAGCATCTGGTCGATGGCGGGCTGAAATCATTTGTCGCGCCCAAGTTGAATGGTGAGACCCAGGAAGTCACGGCGCTCTTGGAAGATCACCAGAAGAACCTCTGGGTGGGGACTAGCAACCAGGGTATCTACAGAATTCACGGTGCTGACGTCGATCATTATCGAACGACAGACGGTTTGTCGAGTGACCTC